>CAZTAX010000010.1:0-29623 GCA_964611765.1 uncultured Akkermansia sp.
CTCGTAATTTTGGCGGAACGCCAAATTCCAATTTGTCGGGCAGGATTGAGTTTTTCGAGGTTCCCAATTTTTACTTTGGAAGGTAATTAATCGCTGATAATGTTCAGTTCGGCCACGGCAGCGGAATCGCCGCCATCGTGAGAGGAGAGGGCCACGAAGCGGATGAACTTGCCGGTGGCGGGGGCGAAGAAGAGGGCCTCCTGCTTCTCGGCGGTGTTGTCCATGCTGCCGCGTGCTACGGGGTCGCCCCAGTTCCTGCCGTCCTGGCTTACGTAGACCTCGTAATCCTTCACACGGGCTTCCTTAAGCCTGGCGCTCTGGAAGACGATGCCCTTCACCTTGCGCTCGCCGCCCATATCGAGCTGAATCTCGTGCGGGTAGCTGGCGAGAGTCACGCCCTTCAGGGTGTGCCAGTAGGTATCCGGGTTGCCGTCCAGCACGTTGCGGGCCGGGCCGCCCTCGGGCAGGTCAGAGCTCACGTAGGCCACGGAGAAGAAGGCGTGGGGCGGGTATTCGCCCACCACGCGGGTGATGATGGGGGTCACCTCGGCCAGGGCGGCATAGGGTTCATTGCCGGAGAGAGGGGAGACGAACACCAGTTTGAAGAACTTGGTGGTCACGGCTTCCTTCAGCATCACGCGCTGCTCGTTGTCCTCATCCACCATGGTGATGGAGCAATCCGGCTGTGCATTCCAGGTTTTGCCATCCTCGGAGAGGTAGATATCAATCTTACCGGCGCGGGAGGCGGAACGACCCTGGCGCGGGGTGAGGGCGAAGCCGCGCAGTTCGGAAAGAGCACCCATATCGATGATGATTTCGTGCGGGTAGCCGGGCATGGGGGAGTCGCGCCACTCGGAGTGCCAGTAGGTGTCGCGGCGGCTGTCGATGAGGTTCCAGGGGGAGTTGCTGCTGCCGGCGTAGCTGGAGCAGTAGGTGATGCGCATCACGTTGTCCGGTTTCCACTCGGGCAGGTTCTGGTAGGCGCTCACACTGTCCATGCAGCCGGGGCTGCTGGCGTAGGCGCGCACGATGCCGTCCTCGCGCTGCAGGAAGGGTTCCTTGTAGTCGATTCGGGAGCCATCCGGCAGGGTGACCTCAATCTTTGCATCGCGGGAGCCGCAGCTGGCGTGCACATAGCCCACGCTGTCGCGCGAGAGGGTCACCGCACCGGTGAGCGGCAGCATGCGGCGGCCTACCTCGGCCGGATCCTCGCCCCGCAGCACCGGGCGCAGGGAGAATACGAAGGTGGTGGGCCCGGAAAGCGGGATGTCGCGATCCAGCGGCAGCGGGCCGCAGGCGGCACCACCCAGACCCAGGGTGAAGACATCCACGTTCACCACGGTGGCACCGGCGCGCTTCACTTCCTCCGGGTGGGAGGCCTCGAAGATATCGAGGGCGGTGTAGGGCAGGGCGGAGAAGTTGAAATTCTCGTGCGGTTCAGCGGCGATGAGGAGGCCCGTGCCGTTGTGGTCGGTGATGGAGACCCACTTGGTGTCCATGCGGTTACCCATTTCCATGGGGAAGGGGTAGCGCTCGACCATGGCTTCCACGGTGCTGTTCCAGATGCCCATGTGGGAGCCGGCTTTGCGGTCGGTGTAGTTTTCGCCGGGGCCGCGGCCATACCAGCGCACGTTGGAGTAGCGCTCGGGCATGCTCACGGTGTAGCCCAGTCTGGGCAGCACCACTTTGTCTATGCTGGGGATGATGCCGGCCTGCACGCTGATGTAGCCATTCGGCAGGATGGTGTAGACCAGCTGAGTGGTGAATTTGAAGTCCTTATCGGTGATGGGACCCAGGTCTTTCACCTTGTAGGTGCCCTGGTCGTACTCGCTGCTGTTGAGGTTTTCCTTGCGGGTACCCTGGCTGGTCACATCGCAGGAGATGCGGACGATACCATTGTGCAGACGCTCCACCAGCAGGGGGGTGGCGGTGTGTTCCAGGTTGCTCAGGCCGTTGTTCAGCCACTGGTTCATGGCCCACTTATCGTTGGCCACGGGGGCGCGGAAGGCGTTGAGATGCACGGTGGCCTTCTCGCCCAGGAGCTGCTGGCCGTTGACGATGTAGTTTTTGATGCCGCCGGTAGCCTTATCCACGCAAAGGGAGAAGTTCGGCCCGATGACGAGCATCTGCCCGCTCTGGTTGCGCACGTCCACCTTGGCGGCAGTCGGGTGGAAGAGGTTGGTGCGGGCGTTGAAGCCGGTCATGGCCTCCGGCAGCACCATCTGCTCAGTGGCAATCACATAGCCCTTCTGCGCCCACTCGGTATCCTGCTTGAGCTGCAGTTCCACGGTCAGGTAATAGCGGCGATCCTTCTTGAGGGAGAGCAGCTGCTCTGCCGTGAGTGGCAGGGTGACCTGCCGGGTGCTCAGCGGGGCGGCGGAGGGCTCAAAGCTGCCCTGCAGCACCGGGGTGTTGCCTTCCTCGCAGAGCTTCCAGATGCCGGCATATTCGGCCAGATCCGTGAAGAGGTGCTTATTGCGGATGTTGACCTGCAGGCCTGCATCCGTGAGCTCGCCCAGGGTGAACGAGGCATTCTGCTGCACCTTGCGGATCTCATCGTAGAGCGGGGTCACGGTGCGGTCGCTGTAAATCACGCCCTTGATGCAGAAAATGCCGTCGTGCGGGTATTCGCCGTGGTCGCCGCCGTAGGCCTGGCGGGTGACTTTCTGTCCATTGGGCAGGGTGACCACCTGGTCATAGCTCTGGTGAATCCACTCCCAGATGCCGCCGCCGATGATGGAGTCGGAGCTGTCGATGGCTTCCCAGTAATCGGCCAGGTTACCCATGGAGTTGCAGAGGATGTGGGCATATTCGGAGATGTACCAGGGTTTCCGGAGTTTGGAACCGGCGATATTGCGGGTCCAGTTTACGCTGGGGTACTGGTTGGAGCAGAGGTCGGCCAGGTCGTTGTTGCGCTCGTACTGGGTGAGGCGGGACGCATCGCGCTGCTTGATCCAGTCGCGCACGGCGGCAAAGTTGTCGCCGGGGCCGGCTTCGTTGCCGTAGGACCAGATGACCACGCAGGGGTGGTTCTTGCTCTGCTCCACCATATTCTTGTTGCGCCACACGTGCTGGGCTTTCCACTCTGCCGGGTGGGAGAGAGAGAGCTCGCCGTAGTAATAGCCGTGGGATTCGATGTTGGCCTCATCGCACACATAGATGCCGAGCTCATCGCACATCTCGTAGAAGCGGTCAACCTGCGGATAGTGGGAGTTGCGGATGTGGTTGATATTGCCGCGCTTCATGATGAGGAGCTCCTGGCGGCATTCCTCCTCGGTCACGGTGTGGCCGTTGGCGTGCTGGCTTTCGTGGCGGTTTACGCCTTTGAGTTTCACCGGCATGCCGTTCACCAGGAATCGGCCGTCCACCAGCTGCACATCGCGGAAACCGATCTTGCGCGAGAGCGTCTCGGTGATTTCGCCCTGCTCATTCTTCAGCGTGAGCAGCATGCGGTACAGATTCGGCTTTTCGGCGCTCCACAGGGCGGGGTTTTCAATGGTGGTGGCCAGGGTGGTCTTCACCTCGGCACCGGGGGTAATTTCCAGAGCGGGGCTGCTCATGGTGGCCACGGTCTTGCCGGCGGCGTCGATGAGCTCGCCCTCCACCGTGGTCTTGCCGGTGGCGGTGCTGCGGTTGTCCACATTCACCTCGATGCTCAGCTTGCTCCTGCTGTAATCCTTCCGGCCGGGCTGGCCGTCAAAATCGGTGTGTACGAAGAAGTCGCGGATCTGCACCTTGGGGGTGGTGTACATGTATACATCGCGGAAGATGCCGGAGAGACGCCACATGTCCTGGCATTCCAGGTAGGAACCGTCGCTGTAGCGGTAGACCTCTGCGGCAATTACGTTGGTGCCGGGCTTCAGGTGCTTGGTGATATCGAACACGGCGGCGGTGCGGCTGTCCTTGGAGAAACCCACCTTCTCGCCGTTCACCCAGAGATAGAAGAAAGAATCCACGCCGTCGAAACGCAGGAAAACCTGGCGGCCGTTCCAGTCTGCCGGCAGTTCCACATTGCGGCGGTAGCTGCCCACGGCGTTCGGCTCGGTGGCGGGGCAGGTGTAGCGCTCTTCATCCTTGTTGCGGGGCCTGGTCATCACGCGGGGCCAGTCGCGCACAAAGGTATAGCGCTGGTTGCTGTAGATGGGGGTGCCGTAACCGCGCATCTGCCAGTTGCTGGGCACATCAATTTCCGCCCAATTGCTCACATCGGTTTCCGGTTTGTAGAAATCCAGCGGGCGCTGCTCCGGGCTGGGAGACCAGTGGAACTTCCAGTTGCCATTCAGAGAGAGAACGAGGGAGGAATCGTTGCGGTGCCCCTTCAGCGCTTCGGCCCGGTTGGCAAAGGGCACGTAGAAAGCGCGGGCTTCTTCTCGCCCCTGGGAGAGATTCTGCGGGTTTTCCCAGTCGGGATGCGGTTCATACGCATCTTGCCCCATCGCCAGGGCTCCGGTCATGGCAATCACTGCGGTCATGCTTTTGAGCAGGTTCATACGGAATTTATACTAGCAAAATACTTATATCCTTTCAAGTGAAAATAATTTTTTATGCCCGCTCGCTGCCTTTTTTCTTGTTGGATGCCATGTTAAATGTTAGAATGCCCCCCGCGAGGATTATGTCTGGTAATGCTAAATTTTATCATTTGCGTTTATATCCCTTGCTGGATTTGATGCTTTCTGTTTTATTTGCGTATTATTCACCGTATGTAACTAATTGGGTGGCGCCCCTGTTCGGGTGGCAGCAGGGGCATTTCTTCAATATTCTGCTGGCCTCGCCTTTCCTGGCCGGGGCTTCAATCATGGCTATTCCTGTTATTTTGCGCCAGGTGGGTTTTTATCATAAGCAGAACCTGCAGCGGCCGATGACGGCGCTGCGGCAGGTGCTGGAGTTTGGTTCGTATTACCTCTGCGCCATGGGGGTGTATACCATCGCTACAGAAAGCGGGGTATATAACAGTCAGATCCTTCTGGTGAATCTGGTGGGTATTGTGCTGGTGATCTATTTGAGGTTTATACTGACCCGCAGCATCAGTCTCTGCCGATCGGATGCATATCGCCGTCATGTCATCCTCGTCGGGGAGGAGAAAATGGTTCAAGCCGGTTGGGGGGCTTTGCCGGAGCATTGGCGCAGGAATTTCAAGGTGGCAGGAATTTTCCATACTGCAGAGGGTAATGAGCAATCGGTGCAGAAATTGATTGAGGAGCAGAATGTGACGGCTCTCTACGTATTCGGCGGGTTGGCGGCGCATCATGATTTTGCTCCGATTATTGAGCAGTGCGAAGTGCAGGGGATTGATGTGAATCTGGTGCTGCGCGACCGCTTGTCGTCCAGTCTGCGTGTGGATATGAATGAGGTGGGCGATACCCGCATGGTGGTGTTGAGTTCCACCCCCGAGATTTCCTGGTCTATGATGGTCAAGGGGATTTTGGATCGCGTGCTGGCGGTTTGTGCGCTTATCTGCTTATCTCCGCTGTGGCTGGTGGCCGCTATCGGAATCAAGATAAGCGACCCGGCAGGACCGGTGTTCTTCCGGCAGCGGCGTTCGGGGTTGTATGGCCGCGTGTTCCACATGTGGAAGTTCCGCTCCATGTATGTGGACGCCGAGGCGCGATTGGATGAAATCAAGGCCAGGTATGGTAATGAGATGAACGGCCCCATCTTCAAACTGACGAATGATCCGCGCATTTTCAAGTTCGGCCACTTTATCCGCAAGACCTCCATCGATGAACTGCCGCAGTTGCTCAACGTGCTGGCAGGGGATATGAGCATTGTGGGGCCGCGTCCGCTGCCGGTGTATGAGACGGAGGCGTTCCCCAGGAGTGAGCACCGCCGCCGTCTGAGCGTGAAACCGGGTCTCACCTGCTTCTGGCAGATTGAGGATCGCAGCGATAATGCGGATTTTGACAACATGGTGGCCAAGGATTTGCGCTATATTGATGAATGGAGCCTGTGGCTTGATTTCCAGCTGATACTCCGCACGGTGCCCGCTGTTCTGTTCGGTAAGGGAGCAAAGTAAAGCAGTATGTTTCATATCGTCCTCTTTCATCCTGAGATTCCGCATAATACCGGGGCCGCCGGTCGCCTGGCCGTGGCGACGGATGCACGCCTGCACCTGATTAAGCCGCTGGGCTTCAGCCTGGATGAAAAACACGTGCGCCGCACCGGGCTGGATTACTGGAAGCATGTGGACCTGCAGCTCTGGGATTCACTGGAGGAACTGGAAGCTGCTGCGGCTCCCGGTGCGCGGTTCTGGTATCTCTCCACCAAGGCCACCCGCAGTATATGGGAACCCGCGCTTCCCCTGCACGATGGCGATTACTTCGTGTTCGGCCCGGAATCCAGGGGACTGCCGGAGCGCTGGATTGCCACCCACCCGGACACTGCGCTGCGCATCCCCATGCCGGGGGAACGCGCCCGCTCGCTCAATCTTTCCACTTCCATCGCCATCATGCTCTACGAAGGGCTGCGGCGCACCCTGCCTGAAGGTCAGTTATGAAGAATATCGTCTACTTTGATCTGGAAACCCGCCGCTCTGCTGCTGAGGTTGGCGGCTGGCACGAAACTGCTAAAATGGGCGTTTCTGTGGCCGTCACTTTCTCCACTAAGGATAATGCCTACCATATCTACACCGAGGAGCAGATGCCGGAGCTTATCGAGGAGCTGCGCCATGCCGACCTTGTGGTGGGATATAACCATATCGGTTTTGACTACGGCGTGCTCCAGGCTTTCACTTTCTGGACCGTCGCGGATGTGACGAACAATCTCGACATCTGCACCTACCTCTCCTCCCGTCTGGGGCACCGTCTGAAGCTGGACTCCGTGGCCAAGGTGACCCTGGGTGGAAACTCCAAGACCGCTGAGGGCACGGATGCACTCAAATGGTGGGCTGAGTATGAGAAAACCGGCGATGCGCAGAAGATGCTGGATATTGCCCGCTACTGCTGCTACGACGTGAAGGTCACTATGGAGGTGTACAAGTTCGGTGCGCAGAACGGCTACGTGGTGTATGAGAATAAGAAGGGCGAGCCGGAGCGGATTGAGGTGGATTGGGAACTGTAGGGTTCTGGCATCCGGGAGAAATCGGAAACGATATCCTCACTTCGTTCGGAGCTCGAAGAAACCACCACCAAGCAATTTCTCGCCTCTCTTGTCATCCGGGGCATAGAATGCGCAGACCTGGCCCAGGGCCAGGGCGCGCACGGGGGTGTCGAAATCAAGACGTACTTTGCCATCGCCCAGGTGAGTGCAGGTGGCGGGCACGGCGGCGGCGCGGTAGCGGGGCTGGGCCATGACGCGTTCGGGCAGGGGGGCCAGGGTGTTGGAAATGCTGCCCACGATGGCACTGCGGGTATAGAGCCCCGGGGTTTCCTGTCCTTCATAGCCGAGGATGAGACGGTTGCGCTCCAGGTCTTTGCCCACGACCACATAGGCCACGCCTTCGCGGGGGGAGGCCACATGGTGCCCCTTGCGCTGACCCATGGTGAAGAGGTGCAGCCCATCGTGCCGGCCAAGCTTGCGGCCGTTGATATCCACAATATCGCCGGGGTTGTCCGGCAGGTAGTGGCGCAGGAAATCGCTCATTTTCACCTGGCCGATGAAGCAGATACCCTGCGAGTCTTTCTTTTCGGCATTGGGCAGGTTGAAACGGCGGGCAATATCGCGCACCTGGGGTTTGGTGATACCGCCCACGGGGAAGATGGCGTGGGCCACCTGCTCCGGGCGCATGAGGGCCAGGAAGTAGGACTGATCCTTGTTCACATCGGCACCGCGGAGAATGTAGCTGCCTTCGCCCGGCACATCGAGCCGCTGGGCATAGTGCCCGGTGGCCACGCCGGTGAACCCCTGCTCCAGGGCGTAGTCCAGCAGCACGCCGAATTTCATTTCGCGATTGCAGAGCACATCCGGGTTCGGGGTAGAGCCGTTGCGGTAGCCCTCGATCAGGTAATTGACGATGCGCTGCCGGTATTGCTCGATGAGGTCCACCACGCGGAACTCGATACCCAGCTTGCGGCATACGCTCAGCGCATCCTCAATATCACGCTCCCACGGGCATTCGCCGGGTATATTCTCCTCATTCACCCAGTTTTTCATGTAGGCCGCCACGACTTCGTGCCCTTGCTCCACGAGCAGGGCGGCGGCTGCGGCGCTGTCTACGCCGCCGCTCAGAGCTGTCAGGATACGGGCCATGAATCAGAGTGCGGAATTAGTTTTCTTTGATGGCAGACGGGGGCAGGGGCTTTTCTTCTTCGCATATACCCTGCCTGGCCAGACCGGCAAACATGCTCTGCAGGGCCTGCACAATGAAGCCGCTGCGGTCTACCCGGTTGTGTTCGCAGAGTATCTCCATTTCCTTGAGAACATCCTCCGGGCAGCGGAATGATATGGTCTTGTCCTTCATGATTGATGCCGGGCTATGCTAGCAGATGGAGAGGGCAATTACAAGCACTTTATTCCCGCCTTGCGGGCGGCGGTCTTCTCCTCTGCGCTCAGAGGCTGAGTGGAAACCAGCACCATGGGGGCGGGCGGGGTGCCCGGGCGGCCCAGCAGCACCCGGCATAGCCAGTTGATGAAACGCGCAAAGCGCAGCCGTTTCATGTATGCCCCCGCGCGGCGGATGCATTTCAGCGGGCCGTCCGCATCATCCACCGCGATGACCACGCCATCGCACACCACGGCGCAGTGGCCGATACCCAGCGCTTCAATCTCCGCCGCCATGGCGGCGGCATGTGCCTCGTCCGTGGCAATGTGGCCGGGGTCTGCGCCTTCCTGCGCGGGCAGGGGCACCTCCATGGCATGCAGGGTGATGCCGTGCGCATTGCAGAGCCGCACCACTTCCTCCTGCTGGAAGAGGATGGTGCGGTGAGCCTCGAAGACAATGTGTTTCACATGGGCCTCGATTGCATTGTGAATGGTGCCGGTGCCGATGCAGGGCACGTCGAACCGCATGTCATGCCCCGGTTTGGTCACTTTGCAGAGGGTGACGCTGTGCGGGCGGTGGCCGCCGGCGTGCAGGCATTCGTTGGTGCCTTTGTAGGCCTCCACGCAGACCACGGTGTGGTTGTGCACGATGATGCTCTGGCCGATATCGAGGCGGGCGATTTCGCGGGCCATGCCCAGTCCGAAGCGGGCTTCATCCAGCTGTTCGGCGGTGGGGACGGGGCCGGCCAGGTGGCCGGGGGCGGGCAGGTGTTCCTCCATGAAAGAGATGGAGGGGAGTACCTCCATGCCGTGGGAGGAGATGAAATCGCATGCGGCGGTGAAAATGGTGTGGGCGTTGCGGCGGTCCAGCTGCCCGAGAAGCCGGCGGGCGGTGGCATCCGGCCACATGGTGTAGATGCAGGCGGGCTTGATCTGCCCGGCCAGCATCACATGGGTGACTCCCTGCTCGCGGAAGAATCGCGCCGGGGCTTCGATGGCGCCCACGCGGAAGCTTTTGTACGCATCCACCATGCCGGGAATATCCTTGCCCACCGCTCCGCGTATGCCTGCTGCCACCACGCGCACCCCGGCTCTGAGGGCACCCTGAATCACCATGCGGGGGAACTCTCCCGCGCAGGCGATGACGCCCAGTACCATGTCTTTCTTCGGGTGGCTCATCTGGCTTATATTACAGGAATTCCGGGTGTTCCAGGTAGTGCGCGATGCGCAGCATCAGGCGGCCTACATCGCCTCCGTCCACCACGCGGTGGTCGAAGGAGGCCACGATTTTGGCCTGCTCCACCGGCAGGAAGCATTCCACCTCATCGCTCCAGACCGGCACTTTCTGCACAGCGCCTACGCCCAGGATAAGGCTTTCGCTGGGCAGGGGCATGGGGGTGGCATCCGTGAGCCCGAAGCCGCCGAAGTTCGAAACGGTGGCAATGCCGCCGCCCTGGTAGGCGGGATCCAGGCGGCGGTCACGGGCCTGTTTCACCACCTTGTTGTATTCATCCACCAGTTCATCCAGTGTGTATTCGTTCACGTTGCGCATGACCGGCACCATCACGCCATCCGCCACTTGCACGGCCACGCCCAGGTCGATGCGGCGCGGGGTCAGGATGCGGCCGCCCACCATGTAGCCTGCGCATTCCGGGGCCTCGGCCAGGGCCAGAGCCAGAGCACGCAGGAAATAGAGGGTGATACCCGGTTTGCGCGGGTGATTCTTGCGGTGCAGGATGATAGGGGCCATGAAAATAGGACGCCCGCAGCTGGCAATGGGGCGGCGCCAGGTGCGCTGCATGCTGCTGGCCACGCTGCGGCGCATGGGCGAGGCCGGGTGGGAGGGCCAGCCGTCCACATAGTTGATGAATTGCTCGAAGTCATCGATGGTGATGCGGCCGTTCGGACCGGTGCCGACGACGTAGGCCATATCCGCCTCGGTGATGCCGAGCTCATCCATGCGGGCGCGGATGCGGGGGGAGAGGAAGCGTGAGCCGCGCCTGCCCATGGGCACGGGCAACCCGCGGCCACCTTCACCCGGTGTTTTGCGGCGGCCGCCGCCGGGCACGCCCTCGCGGAACTCGCCCTCGGTGCGGAAGTGGGCGCCGTCCCGGTCGGCGTTCTTTTCGGCGGCCGGGGCTTCCGGCGGGGCAGGGGTGGAGCTTTCGTTCAGCGGGGTGGCACCGGAGCGTTCAATTTCCTCCTCCGTGGCTTCGATGATGCCCATGATGGCCCCTACGGGTACGGTTTCGCCGGCGCTCACATCCAGGGATACGATGGTGCCGCCGCAGACGGTGGTCACGCCCATGACCGCCTTGTTGGTTTCGACCTCGAACACCTCCTGGTCGGCCTGCACGGTGTCGCCGGGTTGCACCAGCAGTTGCATGATGGTGGCTTCGGCTATGGATTCGCCCAGCTGGGGCATGAGAATGGGAACTTGTGGCATGGCTTGGAAATGGTATCAGAGGGAAATGAGGTAACGGGCTGCATCTGCAATGCTGGCGGCACTCGGGCGGTGCGCCTTCCATAAATCCGGGTGCGCGGGGATGGGGGTATCGTGTGCGCTGAGCCGCAGGGGCGGGGCATCCAGCAGGTGGAAGCCGTGGGTGCTTACCTGCGCCACTACTTCTGCCGCCACGCCACCCCAGGGGAAGTCTTCGCTCACCACCAGCAGGCGGGCGGTGCGGGCCACGGAATCCAGAATGGTCTCCACATCCAGCGGTTTCACGCTGCGTAAATCCACCACTTCCAATTCGTAGCCGCTGGTGGCGGCCAGTTCCTCGGCGGCACGCAGAGCCTCCGGAACCATGGCGGAGAAGGTCACCACGGTGGCGTGCCGGCCCGGGCGGGCGATACGCGCCTGGCCGATGGGCAGGGGATCCGGATCTACCCAGGTATCGGCCTTCAGCCAGCGGTAGAGGAACTTGTGCTCCAGAAACACCACAGGGTCAGGAATCTGCACGGCCTGCTTGAGCATGTAGTACGCATCGGCTACGGTGGCGGGGGTGAACACATGCAGCCCCGGGTAGTGCGCAAAGAGGGCCTCCAGACTCTGGCTGTGGTAGGGGCCGCCGCCGGGGGTGCCGCCGCAGGGCATGCGCAGGGTGATATTCACCGGCAGGCCGGTGCGGTAGAAATGGGCGCCGGCGTTGTTGCCGGTCTGGTTCAGGGCCAGGGTGCCGAAATCGGCAAACTGCATTTCGAGAATCGGCTTCATGCCACCCAGCGCGGCACCTATGCCTACGCCGGCAATGGCATCCTCTGCAATGGGGGCGTTCATCACGCGGCCGGGGTATTTGGCATCCAGCCCCTTGGTGGCCTTGAACGCACCGCCGAACTTGCCGGCAATGTCTTCGCCCAGCAGGAATACGGCCGGGTCTTCCGCCAGGAGTTCGTCCAGCGCCTGGTGAATGGCATCAATGTAGGTTACGCTCATGGTCGGGAAAAATCAATATTCAGGGTTCCACGAGGTGGCGCACCAGTCCTCGTCTGCGGGGTTCGGGGTTTTCTCACGCTGGGCCTGGGCCACCAGCCGCTGCACTTCATCGCGGCATTCGTCATCCCAGGCAGCGGCTTCCGTTTCCGTTATCCAGCCGGCTTCCAGCATCTGGCGGCGGGCCACGGTCAGCGGCTCCTTGTCTGCATAGGCGGCTTTCACTTCCTCGGGGATGTAGGCGGCGTCATCGTGCTCGCCGTGGCCGCACATGCGCAGTGTATTGGCCACTAGCCACTGCGGGCCTTCGCCGGCTCGGGCGGCGGAAATGGCGCGCTGCATGGTGGCCAGCGTGGCCATGAAATCGGTGCCGTCGCATTCGTGGCAGGTGAGACCGTAGCCGCGGCCACGGTCCATGAGGTCGGCGGCGAACTCCTGGCTGTTGGGGGTGGAGTAGGCAAACTGGTTATTGGTCACCACGATGACCACGGGCAGTTTCTCCACGGCGATGAGGTTCACGGCCTCGTGCGTGGCGCCCACGGAGGTGGTGCCGTCGCCGATGCAGGCCACGCCCACGCGCCCGGTCTCGCCCTTGAATCGCTTGGCCAGCATCATGCCCGCCACCACGGAGACCATGGCCCCCAGGTGGGAGATGGGAGCGGGGTTGCCGTGTTCCGGGAACCCCCAGTGCACGTTGCTGTCGCGCCCGTGCATACGGCCTTCGATACTGCCCAGGTAGGCGCGCGCACTTTCAAGCACGCTGTCGCCCCAGGCGCAGCGCCCGGCCTGCTCGCGGATGAAGGGGGTGTATACATCCTCACCGCGGGTCAGAAACACAGCTTCGCAGGCGGCCACAGCCTCGTGCCCGCGCCCCAGAAACACGCCGCCGAATATCTTGCCGGCTTTGTAGAGCGCAGAAATCTTAGTATCAAAGGCCCGTGCCATCACCATGGCCCGGTAGGCCCGCCGGCCTGCTTCCTGCATGTCGATTCCGTTCACGTTGCCCATTTTACCGCGTGTTGCAAGTTAATGCAAGAGGAAACGGAAAGCGCGTGGCAAAAAAGTCAGCGCAGTCTGATGATGTAGCGGCCTGTGGTCATGCCGATGGCATCGGCCGCGGGCATGGTTTTGCGGGCGTGCTCGGCACCCCAGGAATCAGTATAGATGATGGTTTTCTCCTTGAGGTTGTAGCCGATGATGAGGCGGGCATGGCCGCCGCGGCTCTGGGGCAGGGGAATCTCCTCCTGGTAGATGCCCACCATGACCAGCCAGATGACGGGGGAGCCGCTGTCGATGCTTTTCTTGATATCCTTGAGCCACTTGTTCACCTGGCTGCTTTTGCCGGCGCGGGCTTTGCGGAGGAGTTCGGCATCCGCCGTGCCGAAGATGTCGCTCTGGAAGCTGACGGTGGGTTTATCCGCGCGCTTGGCGAGCTTGTTGTAGGGCTCGATGATGGATTTGTGGGTGGAGATGAAATCCTCCAGCACGATGAACTTGGTGTGGAACTGCTTGCAGATATCGCGCATGGCCTGTTCCATGGCGTAAGAGGTGGTGCCGCCGCCGGCATTGCTGTTGCAGGCGGCAGCCAGCGCGTGCTGGTCCACTTTGTCCATGCCGTAGAAGGCAAAGACGCGCGCCAGGGTGGCGGGCACGCAGTAGCCTTTCATTCCCTGGTCGACCATGGGGAGGCCTTTGAGCCACACCGTGCCGTCTTCTTCGGTGGTGATGCTGCCGCGCAGCTCGCTTTTACGCACGGTATCGCGCGCGCCACCGGCATTGAGCGCCTTGGCGGTAGCGCCCATATTCAGGCGGATGAATTCGGCTTCGAAGCTTTCTTTTTTACCGCTGGAGCTGGCTTCCAGGCGGATGATACCGCCATCCCATTTCCATTCCCATGATTTGAGTTTGACGGCGGAATCGTCTTTGCCGGTGCGGCGCAGTTTGCCACGTACTCCGAGCAGGGAATCCAGAGCGGCCTTTGCTTCGTTTACCGTGTTATTGAACTTCTCGCTGTCGATGGGGCCGTCGTCACCCTTGTTGTAGAGCATGGCCTGCAGGGTAGTGGGTTTGCTTTCAGCCAAGGTGATGATCACTTCACCCGTGTTCAGCTCTCCGAAGCTCAGCCCGCTGGTACGCAGGTGCTCATCATCCGACTGGCTGCAGGGGATACCCGCCAGGTTTTGTTTTGCTGTCTGTTTCCAGAAATCGCCGGATTTGATGCTTCCGGCCAGGTCAAGCGCGAAAGCGGTGGAGCAGCAGAGAATAAGAGTAAACAGCCGGAACATGCTCCTATGGTAGCTGATGTACTGATGTTCTGCAAGCTAATTATTGCGGATTGTTATCCCGGCCCAGGAGCTGGCGCACGCTGTTCTTGTGCTGGCGGTAGTATTCCTGGTAGTTGATGATGTTGGGCTGGGGGGTCTTGTTGCGGCGGTGCTCGGTGTAGTTGTTCTGCTGGTCGGTGTTGTAGGGCTCGTAATCGGTGAGGTAGTGGGTTTTGCTGCGGTCGTCGCGTGTGCGCCCTTCCAGATCGGAGCGGTCATCGTGGCTGGCGCCGGCGAAGCGGTCGGAGAAGCTGATGCCGTGGTGACTTTCATCCATGAAATCCGGTCGCAGGTCGGATGAATACATGGTGTTGGCCGTCTTTTCGATACCGTCCTTGCCGGTGGAGAAGCGTCTGGAGGCGCCGGCAAAGCCGTCTTCCCGCAAATCGAGGTGTTTACCGGTATCGAACGAGCCGGTAGCGAAGGGTTTGTCGATGCGGCGTGCCTCATCCAGCTCACGCTGGAAAGAACTCACCTTGGAGGAGGTGGTCTGCGGCACGCCGTCCTTGGTCTTCTGCTCTGAGAAGGCTGCATCGAAGCGTTTCTCGAAGGTGGACATGAGGTCCTTTTCGCCGCCGCCGTCATCATTGTCTTTCACTACATTGCCCTGCTCATCATACACCGTGCGCACGGGGGTGCAGGCGGTGCAGCAGAGCAGCAGGGCGAGGGTGAACCGGCGCAGCATGGGGGGCAGGGTGGGGATTATTTATCCTGCTCCTGCACCATATCCGGAGTCACCTTGTAGGAGGCTCCGCAGCGCGGGCAGTTGATTTCCAGGAATCCCTGCTCGGAAAGCAGGTCGGCAAAGTCGTGCTTCATGGCACGCACTACCGGCAGTATCTTCTCCACGGTGCAACCGCAGCGGAATTTGAACTTGCGGGTCTCCAGCAGCTTGGTCTGCTCTGTCTCGCTGATGGCGCGCACTTCGTCTGCCGTGAGTTCCTGCAGCCAGTCATGGTCAGCATCCGGCTGGGCGGTGATGAGGGCGAACTTGTCTTCTCCCAGGTCAAAGGCGCGGGACTGGCGCTGCTCGCTCTGGCGGTAGAAATCCTGCACCCAGTCCTCCACCGGGCCCTGGGGCAGGGTGATGACGGAGGTCTGCGGCTCTTTGTTGGGCAGCAGGTTCTGGGCAAAGAGCATGTTCTTATCCGTCTCGCGCACGCCTTCGCGGAAGGCCCGGCCCACCACGTCCTCAGTCAGCGAGGAACCGGAGATGAAGTAGTTGGCCAGGCGCGGGGTACACACATTGAAGGTCCAGGCATGGTATTCCTGCCACGGGCGGGAGACCAGGTGCAGTGTGAAGTAGGCCAGCAGCTTCTTGAGCACGGTGTCTTCCGTCTCCTCATTGCGCAGCCCGTGCTGCATGAGATGCAGGTAATAGTCCACAAAGATGGGCGAAAAATCCGCCCTCAGCAGCAGGCAGTTGCGCTGCCGCACAAAGATGGATTCTACCTTCGTGAACTCCTCAACCGGTTTCTGTTCTGCTTCCGTCATGGTGTGAACTTATCTTACTTTAACGGTATTAGTCGCGCAAGCTCAAAGATTCATTCAAAATTAAAAATCCGGAGTTCAGGATTCAATTCCGCAGCGGCGGAGGAGGGCGGCTGTGTCCGGGTCGCGGTGCATGAAGTCGCGGTAGAGCTCGGCGGCGGGGCGGGAGTTGCCCTGGGAGAGGATGCAGCGGCGGAAATCGCGGCCGGTGACGGGGTTGAAGATGCCCTCCTGCGCGAAGCGGGAGAAGGCATCGGCATCCAGCACTTCGGCCCACTTGTAGGAATAGTAGCCGCTTTCGTAGCCGCCGTCGAAGATGTGGGAGAAGGCGCGCAGCACGCTGTTGCCCTGCTCGGTGGTGGGCACGCGGTAATCGGCCAGGATTTCGCGGTCCACTTCCTCTACATCGCGGCCCAGGTAGGCGGCGGTGTGGGTATGCAGCTCCAGGTCAATCTTACCGAAGCAGAGCTGGCGCATGAAGAAGGTGGCGGCGCCATAGTTGCGGGCGGCCAGCATCTTGTCCATGAGCTCGCGGGGCATCAGCTTGCCGCTCTGCCAGTGGCGGGCGTAGCGGGCAATGGCTTCGGGCTCCCAGGTCCAGTTCTCGTTAATCTGGCTGGGCAGCTCCACGAAATCCCAGGCCACATTGCAGCCGGAGAGCGAGCGCACCTCCACATTGCTGAGCACCTGGTGCAGCAGGTGGCCGAATTCGTGGAACACGGTCTCTACTTCGTAGTGGCTGAGCAGGGCGGGTTTCTCGCCTACCGGGCGGCTCATGTTGCCGCACATCAGCGCCAGGTGGGGGATGCGCGGCTGACCATCCATGGGCGGCAGACCGGTGGAGAGAGCATCCATCCAGGCACCGGCGCGTTTCACATCGCGCGGGTACCAGTCGGCGTAGAAGGAGCCCAGGTGCTCGCCGCTATCCTCATCGTGCACTTCGTAGAAGAGCACTTCCGGGTGCCAGACTTCCACCGTGCCGGCGGGCAGCGCCTCGCCGGGCTTCAGGCAGGCGGTCGGTTTCTGGGTGAAGCGGATGCCGTAGAGCCCGGCGTAGATGGAGAACATGCCCTCCAGCACATTCTGCATGGCGTAGTAGGGGCGCAGCTCCTCGGTATCGAAATCGTAGAGGGCCTTGCGGCGCTTTTCGCTCCAGTAGCCCACGGACCAGGGCTCCAGTGCGGGGATGGAGGTGCCGGTCTGTTCCTCGGCAAAGCGGCGGATGGCTTCCTGCTCCTCCAGGAAGGCGGGGCGCACCTGCTGGTGCAGACGGTTGATGAAATTCAGCGCGTTCTGACCGCTGCCGGCCATGCGGCGGCTGGTCACATAGTCGGAGTAGCGCTCGTAGCCCAGCAGGGCGGCTTTCTCTGCTCGCAGGGTGAGAATCTGGTCGATGAGCGGGGCGTTGTCGAACTCGCCTGTTCCCTTGCTCTGCATGGCGCGCCACACGCGCTCGCGCGGGGCGGCATTCTCTGCAAAGGTGAGCACCGGCTGCACTGAGGTGAATTGCAGCGTGAAGCGCCACTGGGGGGCCTCCTCGCTGCCGTGGCCTTTCGATAAGGCATCCTGGCGGGCGGCCTCGCGGGCAGATTCCGGCAGCCCGGCCAGCTCAGCCTCATCGGCGGTCACGTATTCCCAGGCGTTGGTGGAGTCGAGCACGTGCTCGCCGAAGGTCTGGGAGAGCTGGGCCAGCTCGGTGGAGAGCTCGGCATAGCGGGCCTTCTTGTCCTCCGGCAGGTCGGCGCCGCTCTCGCGGAAATCGGCCAGAGTTTCGCTGATGAAACGCTGTTTCACGGGCGAAAGCTCCTGCACCCAGGGCTGGGCAGCGGCATTCTTGAGCACGGTGTAGAGCTGCGGGTTGAGTGTCACGCTGCTGGAGTAGATGACCACCTCCGGCATGAGTTCGTTGATGACCTCGCGCAGTTCCGGAGAATCCATGACCGAGCGCAGGTGGTTGAGGCGCTGCCAGCCGCGCATGAGGGCGGCGCTGCTGTTTTCCAGCGCATCGAAGGTGTTGGCGTAGGTCGGTTCCTGCACCCGGCAGATGGCTTCCACTGCAGCCTTGGCCTGTTCTATGGCCAGGCGGATATCCGTGCGGGCTTTTTCCGGGCTCAGCTGCGACCATGCCGGCAGCTGCGTATCATCGAGAAAGGGGTGTTCCAGTGTCATCTTGCCGCCCATGATACCAGACGATGCCAAGCGCGGCAATACGCCTTTGCGTCCTACTGAATCCCGCCGCTAGGGGTGGTATTTACATACACTGGCGCAGCCGGTGCAATTCATTGAGCCGCGCAGCGGTACTGCCGATTCAGTATTCTCCTGACGCAACCGAACTCATAGGAAAATACAAGTTCCTTTGCATTTTGCCGAATTTCAGGCCAAAGTTCCTTTGCATTTTGCCGAATTTCAAGCCAAAGTTCCTTTGCGTTTTGCCGAATTGTGTCCAAATATGCTTGACTGTGAATGCTGTATGTGCTAACCTCTTTACGAGAACTGAAAGGAGGCAGATATGGAACGCTGGAGCGTGGAAAAATTAAAGCATTGGAAAGAGCATCCGTATAGAAAACCCATGCTGCTGCTCGGGGCCCGACAGGTAGGGAAAACGTGGTTGATGCAGGAGTTTGGAACGCGATATTACAAGAATATGGTGTATGTCCGGTTTGATAAGGACCCTTTGATGAAGGAGTCCTTTGAGAAGGATTACCGGATATCCCGGTTGCTGAATGATTTGCAGCTCCATGGGGATGTGGATATTGTGCCGGGAGAGACCCTGATTCTGCTGGATGAGATACAGGAATGCCCCAGTGCATTAACTTGCCTGAAGTATTTTTGCGAGGAAGCACCTGAGCACCACATCATCGCAGCAGGCTCGCTGTTAGGTGTGGCAGAACATAGAGGGACCGGGTTCCCCGTGGGAAAGGTTGACCGGATGTACCTGGGGCCTATGTCGTTCACTGAGTTCTTGCAAGCTACTGGGAATGGACGGTTTGTGGAGTTGCTCAGAGAAAAGGATTGGGAAACGCTGACTCGCTTTCATGAACGGCTTGCTGAGCACTTGCGTTACTACTATTACGTAGGTGGTATGCCGGAGGTTGTGGCGCGGTATGTGGCTACTGGCAGTTTTAAAGAAGCCCGGGAGGTGCAGATGAGACTGCTGGCGGATTATTGCGATGATTTCAGTAAACATGCAACGCCAGCGGAAACACACTTGATTAACCAGATATGGAAAGCGCTTCCGGGGCAGTTATCACGAGAGGACAAGCGTTTCGTACAGAGCGAAGTTGCTCCCGGGGTGAGAACGGACAGGCTGAGAGGGCCTATACGCTGGCTGGCTGACGCAGGGCTTGTGAACATGGTGCAGCGAGCTACCCGTCCGGAGATGCCGCTGGAAGCGTTCACTGATGCCGCGTTCAAGATGTTTTTTGTTGATGTCGGCTTGCTGGCAGCACGCTGCAAGTTGTCGGCGTCCGTTATGCTTGATGGGAATGCTATTTTTGGCCAATTCAAGGGAGCTCTTACGGAACAGTATGTGCAACAGCAGATTTCAACGGAGCTTGGAACAACGCTGTACTATTGGAGCGCAGAGAGAGCCCAGGCAGAAGTTGATTTCCTGTACGAGGGAGAAAGTGAAATTGTGCCATTGGAAGTAAAAGCGGAGCGGAATCTGCGAGCCAAGAGTCTGCAAAGTTTCTACCGTCGGTACCGGCGGCCATTAGCCGTGCGTACTTCAATGCAACCCTACGCGGTCAATATGGTGGATGTCGCAGCTACCAAGGATAGTTCGGCCGGAAGTTACCGGGTAATTGATTTGCCTCTGTATGCAATCAGCCTCCTGGACAAGGTGGTGCAGCAGTGATGCTTCAGCAATTGCCGAATCGGTAGTAGCGCTGCGCAGCCCTGTATGAAAAAAACTGCGTTTTTTTTAACCCATGAGGATGCTCAGGCAGCGGGGGTCGAGCTGTTCCCAGGGGAGGTCGGCCTTGGTGAAGTGGCCGTAGTTGGTGGTCTTGCGGAAGATGGGTTCACGCAGACCCAGCACGCGCTCCATATCGGCCGGTTTGAAGGAGAATGCTTCGTTGATGCGGTCGATGATGATTTGCTTATCTACCTTGCCGGAGCCGAAGGTTTCCACGTCAATCATGATGGAGACGGGGCTGGCCTTGCCGATGGCGTAGCCCACCTGGAGCTCGCAGCGGTCGGCCAGACCGGCGGCAACCACGTGCTTGGCCACCCAGCGGCACATGTAGGCACCGGAGCGGTCTACCTTGCTGCAGTCCTTTCCGGAGAAGGCGCCGCCGCCGTGGCGACCCATGCCGCCGTAGGTATCCACGATAATCTTGCGGCCGGTGAGGCCGGAGTCGCCGTGCGGGCCGCCGATGACGAAGCGGCCGGTGGGGTTGATGAAGAATTCGGTTTCAGGGGTGATGAGCTCGGCAGGCAGACAGCGGCGGATGAGGTTGGTGCAGAATTCGCGGATGGTGGCGATATCGACCTCCTCCGTATGCTGGGTGCTGAGCACCACATTGAGGATGCGGACGGGGCGGCCGTTGTCGCCGTATTCCACGGCAACCTGGCTCTTGCTGTCCGGGCGCAGCCAGGTGACCACGCCGCTGTGACGCACCTTGGCCAGTTCCATCATGATGCGGTGGGAGAACATGATGGGGGCGGGCATGAGCTCCGGCGTCTCGTTGGAGGCATAGCCGAACATGATGCCCTGGTCACCGGCGCCTTGTTCGGCACCTTCCTTGCCCTCAGCCTCGCAGGCATCCACCCCCTGGGCTATATCCGGGCTCTGGGTGGAGAGGTAGTTGGTGATATCCACATTTTCAGCGTTGAAAAGTGCATCATCCGCAGCGGTGCGGTAGCCGATTTCGGCGATGGTGTCGCGCACAATCTTCTCATAGTCAATGACAGCCTTGGTGGTAATCTCACCGGCCAGCACAACGTGATTATCCTTCACCAGCGTTTCGCAGGCAACGCGGCTGGTGGGGTCCTGGGCCAGACAGGCATCGAGAATGGAATCGGAGATGAGGTCGGCCACTTTGTCGGGGTGTCCCTCGCCTACGGATTCGGATGTGAATATGTTGGTGTATTTCATGTGCGTGTCTTCTTGTGTTTATTCGTAATTTGTGAAACTGAACTGGCGCAGGCCGCTGGGCAGGTCGCTGCTGGCCTTGCCGAACTCGGCCATGCCGGAGGACGCGATGAGGGCAGCCTTGTTGCAGAGCTCGGGTGAGTAGTCGAGCATGCAGTGGAAGATATCCCAGAGCAGGGTCATTTCGTTGCGGAACTGCTGGGCCTGGATGATGAAGCTGCGGAATCCGGCTGCGTAGAGGGCGGTGGCTTCCTCGCGGGTGAGGTTGCAGCTGGCCTTCTGCTGCAGTTCGGTGGCATTCACCTTCTGGCAGGCCACGCGGGAGATGAGGTCGGAGCGGCGGCGCATGAGCTCAGTATCATAAGGGGCCCGGCGCATGTCCGCCAGCAGGGCGGTGTGTTCCTTGCGCACCGGGCAGGTGCGCAGGCAGGGGTCATTGATGACGATATCGAACTTTGCCTTATTTTCCAGAGCGTTGATGATACTCGGTTTCACGGCATCTGCCGGGTGCAGACACACGCGGTCATACTGAGCGGCCAGCTTGTTGTAAAGTGCTGCGCTGCGCTTGCCCTTTTCCATGACCAGTCGGTTCACGTGGCAGTGGATTTTCAGCTTGGGCAGCTCCGCACGCAGCCTGGCAGCCAGGGCGTCGCTTGCCACGCAGACCGCATTCTTGCGGATTCGGTCGCGATTGTAGAGTTCCTTTACCAACCCCAGGCAGTAGGGGTCGGCCAGGTCTGTTTCGCTCAGATTCGGGTTGTCGAAGACCAGGATGACGCCGGTTTGCTGCTGGGCGTAGGCTTCCAGCGCATTGCAGTAGGCATCGAACGCAATGGGGCGGCGCTGCACAAACCAATCCAGCGACCAGGTGCAGGGTGGCGCCCCGGCCACGTTGCTGAAACGGCGGATGGCCAGCATCTGGCTCAGGAAGTTGTTGAGGGTGAGCAGGCTTTTGTCGAAACGCAGGGCACCGCCTACAGTCCATTCGGCAGCGGGCAGGTAATCCCGCGTCAGGAAACGCAGATTTTCGACAGCTTGTTCGGGGGTGATTTCCGGAGTGCTCATGGTCGTTCAGTGGGGCAGGACGGATTCCCAGAACATCTGGCCGTTGCGGTGCATGGCGTTTTCGCCCGGGGCATCGTTGCGCAGGGCAATACGCAGCAAATCGAAGAGGATGGAGGAGGCATTTGCGTGGCCGCGCCCCTGCACTTTGAAGTGCCGGAATCCCATGTCACGCAGTTTCTGAATTTCCGGTGTGTTGAGGGCCAGCACGCTCTTGTGCTCATCGGTCAGCAGGGTGTAGAGGCTGCGGCAGCCATTTGTAGCCTGGCGCTTCTCAAACTTGGAGTTGTCGTAGCTCATGAAGGCGAGCGATGACTCGGAAAGGGAATGATAATGGAACGCGCGAATCGGGCAGTTTCGCACGCAGTACTCATTGATGAGCAGAATATGGCGCGCTTTATCCTCAATCTGCTCCAGCAGGTCGTAGTTCAGCACATCGTCCGGGTGCACCATCACCTCGTCATACTCATCTGCCAGGCGCTTGTATACATCCAGCTTGCCCTTGCCGCCCCCATTGGTGATTTTGAGGATGGAGGAGATGACTTTGAGCGTGGGGTATTCCTTTCGGATGTGCTCGCGCAGGATATCGCTGGCCAGGATGACGGCATTTTTCCCCGTGGGATTGTGACGGGAGAAGAAGATGCAGAGGGCGTTGCCGAACGCATCCTTCAGGTGTGTCTCATCAAGCAGCAGGTTGGTGAAGGTGAGATAGACGGCAATGTTGCGCTTCTCGTATTCCAGACCGGCGGTGCGCACTTCCTCGGCCTCTCGCATGAGGTGCTTGAGCACACGGCCGGAGTTCCACTCGCAGAGGGGGGAGCCATGCACGATGTTGAATACTTCAAAGCCCAGCAGGAGTTTGCAGTAGTCATAGAACGCTATCAGTTCGCGGTCGTTGACGAATGCTCCTGAAACATCCCACACGGCATCGGGCCAAAGCGGATTCTGGTAGGGCGAAATGGATTGCACGGTGCGGCATTCTATCAGCTATCGGCTTCAGGTGCAAGCCTATTCACCCACCGACGCAAAATTCGCGCGTATGTGTAGCGCGAACGCCATTTCTGCTTGACTTGGCGGCACTGGCGGGGCAGAATGGTGAGGTGAAGATAAAACTCACTTTTTTTGCGCTGGTGTCGGCACTGCCTGTTATGGCTGAGGGTGCTGCAGCGGAGCCTGCCGCCCCGGCAGCGCCATCTCCCCTTTCCGTAGAATCCGTAGAGCTTACTCAACCTGCACCCCTGGGAGATTCTGTGGCTGAGTCTGCGCCGCAGCCGGAGCCTGCCCCTGCTGCAGAGACTGTGGCTGAGCCTGCGCCGCAGCCGGAGCCTGCCCCTGCCGCAGAGCCTGTGGCTGAACCCGCGCCGCAGCCGGAGCCTGCCCCTGCCGCAGAGCCTGTGGCTGAGTCCGCTCCGCAGCCGGAACCTGCCCCCGCTGCAGAGCCTGTGGTTGAGCCTGAAGTGGAGGAAAAACCTGCGCCCCCTGCAGACATGGCAGCGGCCTACCGCGGCATTGTGAAGGTTGAGGTGGTGAACCGCAAGCCGGATTACGAAACACCCTGGCAGGGTGGCAATTTCGGCCGAGGCACCGGTACCGGTTTTCTGGTGGCACCCGGGCTGTTCATGACGAATGCGCATGTGGTGGCCAATGCGGAGAAGGTGGATATCTCTCTCTTTGCAGATGCCCGGCGCATTCCTGCCAGGGTGAAGTTTGTGGCGCATGATGCCGATCTGGCATTGCTGGAAATTGAGGATGTGACTGCCTTTGAAGGAGTGCCCTGTCTGGAGTTCAGTGAGGAAATGCCCCAGCTGGAGGATACGGTGCGCGCTATCGGTTACCCCATAGGCGGTAACCGTCTGTCGGTGACTCGCGGTATTGTTTCCCGTATTGATACGATTCCGTATGCTCATCCTCGCAATATTGCCCACCTCGCCCTGCAGGTGGATGCTGCCATCAATCCCGGCAATAGCGGTGGCCCTGTGCTGAAAGGGAATAAGGTCATCGGTGTGGCTTTCCAGGGTTTACTTAAGGCAAATTCAACAGGCTACGTGATTCCTATGCCGGTCATCCGCCACTTTGTGCAGGATGTGGCGGATGGTCGCTACGATGGCTACGTGGAAATGGGCGCCCAGTTCATAGCCATGGAAAACAAGGCGATGCGCCGCTACTACGGCTTGCCGGATAACGGGCTCGGCTGCCTGGTGGCCGATGTGGTGAAGGGTGCTTCCTGCGATGGAGCCTTGAAAGTTGGCGATGTGGTGATGGCTGTGAATGGCTTGCCGGTGGATGCCACTGCCATGATTGAGCTGGAAGGCGTGCGAGTGCGTCTGGAGGAGCTCGCGGAGCGATCCTTTGCCGGCGAGAAAGTGCAGTTCACCATACTGCGCGGCGGAGAGGTGCTGCAGACGGAGGCCACCCTGGCTCCGTTGCCTTCCATCCGCGTGCTTTCGCATCGTTATGATGAGCAGCCGCGCTTCGTGGTATTCGGTGGCATGGTGTTTCAGCCGCTGGAGTTCAACGTGGTGCAGGAACACCAGGTGCCCTCGGGAAATGTGATGGTGGAGCTGGACCGCTTCACTCGCGGCGGGGAATCTGCGGAGAAAGAAGACCTGGTGCTGTTGACCCGGATTCTGCCGGATGAGGTGAATGCCCGCTTCGATGATCTGGGGCGCGGCCTGGTTACCAAGGTGAACGGCGCTGAGGTGAAGGGACTTGCGCACCTGCATAGCCTGCTCTACCCGGCCGAGGGTGCTGCTCGCCAGGAGTATACCGTTATCGAGCTTTCGGATGCTGCCCGTCCGCTGGTGATTGACAATGCTGCGGTGGATGCCGCCAATGAGCGTATTTCGGAGCGTTACAATATCCAGGTGCCCGCTCGTCTCAAATAACTTTTATCTCTCTTTTCCGTATCATGATCCGGACCCTTTCTCTTCTCACTCTGGTGGCGGTTCTGCTCAGCGCTTGCAAACCGACGGAGCGCACAGCCCTCAAGAAAAAGCACCAGGAGCAGCAGTCGGCTCAGATGGTGGCTCCGCCCCAGTCGGAACCGGTTCCCCGGCCGGTGGCTCCGGAGCCGGCTCCCATCCCGGCTCCCATTCCGGCCCCCGCTCCTCTGGAACCTGCTGATTGCCAGCTGGTGGTGGCGGCTACGCTGCAGGACTACAACCCCATGCGCCCATGGGAAAAGGATACGCCCCAGGCTTCCCGTGCCCTGGGTGTATACATGGGCGAAGGACGGGTGCTGACGATGGGGCGCGTGGTGCGTGCTGCTACTTATGTGGAACTGATGCTGCCGGATGAGAGTCGCTCAGTGCCGGCCCGCGTTTTGCGGTATGATGAGGAATTGAACCTCGCTCTGCTTACGGTGGCCAATGAGGATGATGCGGATTTGTTCGAATCGCGCACAGCGCTGCCGCTGGGTGAGCCGCTCACCCGCGGAGATAAGGCCATGTTCGCAGGCATGTTGAATGGCGTGGAGCCGGTTCATGTTGATTTGCACGCAGAGAGCGTGGCGGGAAATAAGGTTCCGCTTATGGTGATGCGCGCTGCCCGCCCGCTGCCGGAGGGGCTTGTGGGTGGTTCTCCGGTGGTGAGGGAGGGCAAGCTGTGTGCTCTGGGGCTTATTTACAAGAAACAGGAGCAGTTGCTGCAGGTGGTGAATGCTGAGCTGATTCAGCGTTTCCTGACTCAGGAACAGCCGGGCGTGCCGGTAATCGGCGTGCAGCTCACCCCGCTGGATGATCCTTTGTTCCGCAAGTATCTGAAGCTGGATGAATCTGCCAGTGGTCTGTATATCAGCAAGGTGCTGCCCGGCAGCTCTGCTGAGGTGGCCGGCGTGAAGGAGGGAGATGTGCTCACTGCCCTGGAGGGGATGCCTCTGGATAATCAGGGCCGCTGCAATCATCCGCGCTACGGCTTGCACCATGCTGCATCCCTGCTGCGCGGTATGAAAGATCAGGGACAGGAACTGCAGCTTACCCTCAGTCGCGAGGGTGAGATTCACCGGGCTTCCGTGAAGCTCGATCGTAAGGCTATTGAAAATTCTTTGTTCCGCCCGCAGAAGCCCGGCGCTCAACCGCGTTATATCATGTGGGGCGGCTTGCTTTTCCAGCCTCTCACCAGCACTTATATGACGGAGCTCCGCAACCGCAACAATGGCTTGCTTCCCTTGGAACTGCAGATGCTGGAACACGCTCAGGAGGAGCTGCTGGAGGGGGGGTGTGAGGAGCTCGTGGGGCTCACCTTTGTGCTGCCCACCCTTGCTACGCAGGGCTATGATGACCTGCGCTTCAGTCGCCTGATTGCGGTGAACGGCAAGCCGGTGAAGAAGTTCGAGGAACTGCCTGAGCTGCTGGATGCCCAGACGGAAAACGGAATCATCCGCCTGGAGTTCAATAAGGCTCCCTATACCATCTATGTAGACCGCTCTGCGGTGGATGCCGTGAATTCACAGCTTCAGCAGCAGGCTATCCCCAATCTCCGCGTGGTGGAGTAAGGCGACTCCGATTCGCTTGAATGATAGAATGGGGTATACGTGTCCCAAAGATTTTGTGATCAATAGAAATATCAGCAACCTTTTGGAAGAAGCCCCTGCTCGATAAATGCGAATTTGAATTACGAATTACGAGTTACGAGTTACGAAGTCAAAAGTTCCGCGGGCATTCGCCCGCCAGTGTTGAACTATCTGATATACAATGGCGAGCCGTAGGCGAGCGGAGCTTATAATTCGTAACTCGTAATTTTGGCTTCGCCAAACTCCAATATATCAGGCTCATTGCTCAAACTTTGGGGCACTTGTGAGAATGGGGCCTTTCTGAAAATTCACCAGACTGACGTTATCGTTTTGAGTTTTCAGCTTCCCCAATGGGCATTCGCCGAATTTCTCAGCTCTGCTTTTTCGGCTTGTGGGGCTCGAGAATGCGCTTGTTATCCATCTCGCGGTTGCGGGCGCGGCGGCGGGCCTGACGCTGCAGGTGGGCTTGCATGGCAAAGGGCTTTTTGCGGCCGGTGGCGGGGTGGTACGAGCCGTCCGGAGCCATGTCGCAGGCCTGGGTATTGTCCTTGAAGCAGGCATCCAGTATATCCAGCACGCGGTGGACAAGTTCCGACTCCTCAATGGGGATGAGCAGCTCCACGCGGCGATCCAGGTTGCGGCTCATCCAGTCGGCGCTGGCTATGTAGACGAGCGGATTACCGCCATTGTGGAAATGGAAGATGCGGGCGTGCTCCAGGTAGCGGTCCACAATGCTGGTGATGCGGGTGCAGGCCTGCGCCTTTTCGCTGGTGGGGGCCCAGCAGCAGATGCCGCGGATATTCAGCAGAATCTGCACGCCGGCTTCGGCTGCCTGCTCCAGTGCCTGCATCATCTCCACGTCATTCAGTGAGTTCATCTTGGCGCGTATGAGTGCGCGTTCTCCCATCTCTGCCCGGTGGGTTTCGGCGGCGATGAGCTCCAGCAGCCTGGCTTTCATGGCAGAGGGAGCAGGGTACATGCGGCGGAATCGCATGAGTCGCGTGAGTCCGGTCACGGAGTTGAAGAACTGAGATGCATCTGCCCCCAGGTGCTCATCGCAGGTGAGCAGGGAGAGATCGCTGTAGATACGGGCTGTGTTTTCGTTGTAGTTGCCGGTGCCGATGTGGCAGTAGCGGCGCAGACCACCGTTTTCGCGGCGTACGATAAGCAGAATCTTGGCGTGCGTCTTGAAGCCCTTGACCCCATAGACCACCTGCACGCCGGAGCGCTGCAGTTTCTCTGCCTGGGCCAGGTTGTGCAGCTCATCGAAACGGGCTTTGAGCTCCACCAGCACGGTGACCTGCTTGCCGGTTTCAGCTGCGCGGCACAGGGCGGAGATGAAGCGGGAGTTCTTTGCGGTGCGGTAAAGCACCTGCTTGATGGCGATGACATCCGGGTCTGCCGCAGCTTCCTCGATGAGCTTCACCACGGGTTCGTAACTTTCGTAGGGGTTGTGGATGAGGATATCGCCCTGCGCGATGTTTTCGAACATGCTCAGTGAGGCGTCTACTGCTGCGGGCCAGCAGGGGGTCCAGGCCTGTATCTTGTGCAGGTCGTTGCCTGGTTCAAAGGCCATCTGCCCGAAATCCACCAGTCTCAGGAACCCCGGCACTCGGTAGGTGGCCCCGGCATCTGCTCCGACGATGCCGGAAATGCGGCGGACGAGCGCTTCCGGCGTGCCTTCCGGCAGCTCCAGACGCACGCAGTCGGAGAACTTGCGGGCCACCAGCACGCTTTCCATCTCGCGGGCAAAATCGCCGCCTTCTTCCTCTGCCACGGCAATGTCGCCATTGCGGGTCACGCGGAAAGGGGTGGTGCTCACCACAGTCTCGCCGGGGAAGAGCAGGGGACAGAAAGTGCTTACCACGTCCTCCAGCATCACGTAGCCATTGCGCCCCAGCAGGGCAGACTGCACGCGGCGGGGCAGCACATCCGGCAGAGTGATGGCTACGAAGCGGGGTTCGCTGCTGTTTTCCTGCTGCAGTTCCACACCCAGAATCAGGCTCAGGTTCGGCAGCATGGGAGGGTGCTCCACTTCCAGAGCCAGCGGGGTCAGCACGGGGGCTATGTTGTTGATGAAGTATTCCTCAATGCCGGCGTGCTGGGCTTCGGTCAGCTCCTCCAGTTGCAGCGGGCTGAGCCCGGCCTCCTGCATGAGCGGCATGAGCACCTGCTGCAGCAGGCGGTATTGCTCATCCACCATGGCACCGGCGCGCTCGCGGATGCGGTCCAGCTGCTCGCTGGGGGAAAGTCCGGTCAGATCCGGCTTGAATTTGCCGGTCTGGCGCAACAGCGTGAGCCCGCCCACGCGAACCTGGAAGAATTCATCCAGATTACTGGCGCTGATCGAGAGGAACTTGATTCGTTCCAGCAGCGGCAGCTCCGGGCGCAGTGCCTGATTGAGCACACGCTGGTTGAATTCCAGCCAGGATATCTCGCGGTTGATGAACATGTGATGAAAGGCTCCCTTATCAGCCTTTCATACTAGCACAGCCCACCCG
This sequence comes from uncultured Akkermansia sp., assembly GCA_964611765.1. Lineage (GTDB taxonomy): Bacteria > Verrucomicrobiota > Verrucomicrobiia > Verrucomicrobiales > Akkermansiaceae > Akkermansia. The sequence continues at coordinate 28,832 of CAZTAX010000010.1, forward strand.
CCGGGGTCAAGCTTATTTCCCGGCCTTTTCCTGGCGAGTGGAGCAGCTCCGAACGGACGATGGCCACGATGTAGGAATCGATGTAATTATCGCTGTACAGCACCTGTTCAGGGCGCTTGTCGTCTTTGTTCAATCCGGCCAGGCCCATGTCGATGCGTCCTTCATCCAGCGCTTCAAAAAGCGTGATGAAGTCCAGATCGTGCAGTTCAATGCGGGCGTTCAATCCACTGGAAAGACGGCGCAGAAGCTCAATATCAAAGCCGCTCAGGGAGTCATCGTCCCGGGTGCGGAAGCAGAGCGGAGGCACCTGGCTGCACACACCGACACGGATGGTACGGGTGGGATCCGCAGGCCGTTCGATTTCAGGGATGTCCGGTTTCTCGCTGCTCTTGAACCAGCGGTCATACATCTGCTTACAGGTGCCATCTTTCTTGAAGCGGGCAATGAATTGATTGACTTCCTTGCAAAGCTCTTTGTGTTCCGGGGCAAAGGCGACGGCGATGTCCACTCTTTCGCCCACTCCCGGGAGTACGGTGAGGTTCGGGGCGCGCGAGGCGATGAAATCCAGCGTATGACTGCTGAACAGAAACGCATCCACCGAGCGTTGCACAACGGCTTCGCAGCCGGTGCGGGGGCTGCTGAAGAAGGCGAGCCTGGCTTTGGGAAACTGTTCTTCGCTCAATTTGGTGGCTTTCCCACCCATTGGTACACCGATGGTAAAGGCCGGCGCATTTATTATGCGGCAGTTAAAGATTGTTGTGTTATGCTCATTGGTGGGGTGACAAATGCGAG
>CAZTAX010000011.1:0-29222 GCA_964611765.1 uncultured Akkermansia sp.
TAAGCGAAGGGCAGGTTCTGCTTGACAGCCCAAACCTGGGTGGCGTCCACCAGAGCGGGTTTGCCCAGAGCGCGCTTGCGCTTGCTGGACTTCTTCTGGAGAATGTGACGCTTACCCTGCTTGCGACGCAGAACCTTGCCCGTGCCGGTCACCTTGAAACGCTTGGCCACTGCCTTACGTGTCTTGTTGATACCACCTTTGCGGGTCATGGTGCAGAGATTATACACACCTTTTTCCATCTGGCAAGGAAAATATCATCATGTGCCCCACTTTTTTTAAGTTTATGCGTCCGACCTGATAAATTGGAATTTGAAATACGAATTACGAGTTACGAAGTCAAAAGTTCCGCGGGCATTCGCCCGCCAGTGTTGAACTATCTGATATACAATGGCGAGCCGTAGGCGAGCGGAGCTTATAATTCGTAATTCGTAATTCAAATTCCAGTTTATCGGGATTTTTGCTCAAACTCTGGTTCGTAAGTGAAAAATTTCGTCAATTCCTACTTTTTTGCTTGCATTGAGATTAGAATTGTTCTAAAGTGCAGCCATGAACACGACATTCATCGAATATCCGAAGTGCACGACATGCAAGAAGGCAAAGAGCTGGCTGGCCGTGCAGGGGGTAGAGTTTGCAGATCGCCACATCGCAGAGCAGCGGCCTACGGCTGAGGAGCTGCGCAGCTGGTGGCAGGCCAGCGGGCTGCCGCTGAAGAAGTTTTTCAACACCTGTGGGGTGAAGTACCGCGAGATGAACCTTTCCGAGCGGCTCAAGAGCATGAGCGATGAGGAGCAGCTGGCCCTGCTGGCTACGGATGGTCTGCTGGTGAAGCGCCCCATTCTGGTGACGGCGGATGGCAAGGTAATCCCCGGCTTCAAGGCAGAGGCATGGTCGGCCGCGCTGGGTAAATGATTCACAACTGGTCAATAACGTAATTGCAACAAGAGCCGCGCATGGAGGAAACTCCGTGCGCGGCTTATTTAATGGATGTGCTTGCTTATCGCTTGCGGATGATGAAATTGCCGCGAGTATCGCGTTCAGTTTCATCGTTATCCACAGTGATGAGGATGCGGGGCTTCTGGAGGTCTTTCTCCGAGGACACGAAGTAGCTGGCAGGGGTGGTGAGGGTGAACTTGCGGGTATCCTCGCTCACCAGGGTATCACCATCGTAGAGAGCCACGCGGGAAATCCGGATGCAGTTGCGGCCACGTGTGGGTTCGAAACGCACTTCATATTTACCGGCAGGGCCGATGGGCAGACGCCCCCGTATCTCGGTGGGCACCCCCTGCATGGGCAGGTTATCCGGTGACCAGCCGCGCACAAACTGCAGACCCTGGGTCCAGTCTCGCAGCACGACATCCGCCGAGCGGCCCAGCACGGAATCCGGATTGAGTTCCTTCATCTGCTCCGCATATTTGCGGATGAGGTGGGAGCCTCCCATCCCGACACGGCGGCGGATGGTGCCGATGGTGAAGGCGCAGGCGTTCTGCTTCTGTTGCACGGTGTGCAGCGGGTTGGCGATGGCCTTGTCCATTTCGATGAGGAATTCAGCCAGGGGCATATCCTTTGCTTTGTCGCCCACCGGGTTGTTATGGAAGTTCAGTGCCGCGAGGCAGCCAGCCTTGTCTTCCGGGTCGGCTTTCTTGATGAGATCCTGCACGCGGTCGGGGCGTTCTGTGTTTTCCACCCGGCAAGCCTGCAGCAGCAGGCGGGCACGTTCCTCCCCCTGGGCCTTATCCGCCTGGTCCATGATGGCAAGCTGCTCGACCAGTCTGGCTTTGCGGCGGGAGATGGTAAAGGCAATGCGCTCCGGATCCGGCTGCACCATGGCGGGGCCGCAGATGATGGAGTATTGCCGGCCGGTTTTGTCGTACATGACCACGGCAGGGAAAGAGTGCTTACTGTGCGGGTGGGGCAGCTGGAGCTTGCCCATCACCTTGCTGAAGGCTTCTTTTTCTGCTTCGTCCATGCTCTCGGGCAGGGGAACGAGCATCATGGCCGAGTTTCCCGCTGCTTTGATGACCGCAGGGCTGTTATACAGGGCGGTGGTGAGTTCTTTTGCGCGTTTGTCCCAGCCCTGGCCGTAGATGAAGAGAATATAACCTTCATCGTTCAGTTTAGCCTGGGCCTGCTCGTAGGTGGCCACCTTGGTGGCCGCCTGGGCGGGCAGCAGGGGGGCGGCAGCCGCCAGGCACATCAGTAAGGAAAATGCAAGTTTCATTGTGTTGCTGAAAGTGTGTAGTTAATCAGGCGGCGGGGGTGCCGAATACGTAGAACCCATCCAGGGCGAATACCTCCTGGGCACCTGGGCGGATAACGCGCACGTACAGTGCTTTGGGTTGCTCTGCGGTCAGGTCGATATGGATGAGTCGCTGTGTGCACTTGCCGGTGAGCTGGCCTGCGTTGTGCCAGTCATCGTCCTTGCCGGTTTCAGAAATCTGAATCTGGAGTCCGTCGAGTCTGCGCCAGTTGGAATTGTCGCTGTGGGCTGCCAGCACAACGCCGCTGATGGTGGCATACTTGGGCAGTTTCACGGCCACCCAGGGTTCCTTGTCACGGCTGGTGTGAATCTGACCACCAAGCTTAGTGAGCACGTTGGCATGAGTGGCGGGCCAGTCCCAGCGGCTGGTGGAGGACGCATAGATGGCGCCGCCTTCAGAAACAAGCTTGCCGGGGAATGCTTTGAAATCGCCGATGGGCCGATTCATGTGGGCCGATTCGGCAGGTACCATCTTGCTCACGGCCTGGAATACACCGGCATCGCGCAGGGATTCCGTAGTGAGCACCGCGTTGGCCAGGGCCTTGGTGCGCGCCTCGGGGCTCAAGCCTTCGCCGGCGGTGATAGCTTCGGTCATGATGGAGAGGATGCGGGCCTTGCCTTCATCATCCAGCTTTTTGAGGATGTTGTTGCCGCATTCCAGTGCGAATGAGGTGTATTCCTCATTAGCGATAGTGCTGTTAATCAGGCTGCGGAACACCTGGGCGGTGTTTTCCGTGGCGGCATTCTTGCGGACTCCGTTCAGCACGGCAATCTGCTTTTCTGCCAGTTCCTGAATTTTCCAGCGCTCCGGCCCCTTTGCTTTAATCTTCTGCCAGAAACAGGAGAAGGCGCTTTCGAGCGTCTCGGCACTTACGCCACTCCTGGCCATATCGTCATAAACGAAGCTGCGCACCAGGGAGGAGGAGCATTCCGGATATACCGGTACCAGATTTTCGCAAATGCTGGCGTTGAGCGCCAGCCACGCCTGCTGATTCTGCGGCATGTGAGCCTTGATAAGTGCAGCATGTTCGCGGTAGACGGGGTAATTGAGCGGCTGAGCGGCTTCGGCCTGCAGATACAGGTTGTGGGCCAGCAGGGTGTCGTCCTTCAACTCGGCCATCTTGGCGAGAGCCCGGTAGGTGTTGGAAAGCCGCGTGGCTGACTTCTGCGCACCGGAGTATAAATCTGTGGTGAGGTGCAGTGAGGAGTAGTTGTAGTTATCCATCCACGGGCGCCAGTGCAGCCCGCGCTGCCAGTCCACAGAGTAGGCGGGAGTCCACTTGCCGTCCACCCACACCACGTAAGCGCAGTGGGCGGGTTCGCCCATGGTCAGGCCGGGAATGCCGTGAGCACAGGCTGCTGAGGCCCCGAAGTGAGACAAACTGCCGCACACGCCACCTACCTCCTGGGTGAACTTGTGGTGCTGGCCGATGTAGAGTCCCTCAAAGGCATTGTAATAGGCACTTCCATGAACGCTGTCGCCGTATACGTTGTTGAGCACATAGCCACAGCGCCAGCAGCAGCCGGTGTAACGCTCATCCGGCAGGTTCACGTTGTAAAGAGCCCATTCAAAACTTTCCGGGGTACCGGAGGAGTGGTCGCCTTTCCAGCCGCACACCACGCGGCGCAGCAAGAAGGGCAGGGTGTCGAACTGCGGGTGCAGGCGACCCTGGCGCCAGTTGCGCACGAAGTACTCGGCTCGTTTGCAGGCGGCATCCACCGTCCATTCAAAACGGGCAAACTCCAGCGCCGTGGCGGTGGCGATATCTCGTGGCAGCCGCTCATCCGGCAGCATGCGGGTGTAGCGTTCCATCATGTTGGCCAGCATGTTGAGCATGCGGCCGGGCATGATGCATTCGCCGCTGTATACCACATCGCCTATCCAGCCCAGGTCGTTGGCCATGAGGGTGATGAGCCGTGATGCACGCGGGCGCTTCACGACATCCGCCAGACGCACCGGCTGTTTCAGCTCTGCTTCCAGTGCTGCGATTTCGCCTTGCAGCTTGTTGATGGCGTAAACGGATGCCTCACGAGCCTCTTCACTCAGCTCAGGAAGCTCTTTTTCTTTGGCTTCCAGGTCTTTTCTCCGGGATTTGAGACGATTGGAAATACTAGAGGTGTAGACTTCGTAGTTATTTTCGGAAAGAACTTCTGCATTGGCCAGGTGCCAGTTAGCCAGCATGAGCCGGTTGTGCTCGTTCTGCAGAAATGCTTTCACGGCCGCTTCGTCTGTCCCCTTCAGTCGTGCTTGAATCTTCTTGCCCAGCGAGTCACGCAGGGCTTCGGGCTGCAGCCAGTCCTTGCTGGTCGTCAGGGTATAAGCCGGGGCTGTGGGCTTGGTGTCCGGCTGCTGCGGCAGCACCGGAACTGGGGCTATGGGCGCGGGCTGCTGCGCGGCGGCACTCAGGGCTCCGCTCAGCAGTATCGCTGTCATCATGTACGGGTTCTTCATATAGTGAAAATAGAGAAAATTCGGACTGAGGACATCATATCTCTACGCTTGTGGTACGTCAAGCAGATATTACAGATTTCTTAATTACTTTTCGGGCTGTGGCAGAAGGTGAATGTGCGATATTTCTGCCGGGGAGAAGAGGCGGAAGGGGAACCCGGACCAGAGGGAGGTGCCGTTGGAAACATAGATCTGGAGAGCCTGTCTGCGGTAGAGCCCCTGAACCAGCCCGTCGTTGAAAAGAGCGATGAGTTCGCGAAGCCCGGGGGCCTGGCCGCCGTGAGTGTGGCCTGAGAGTTGCAGCTGCACGTTGCGGGTGGCGGCGCGGGCCGCCATTCGCGGCTGGTGAACCAGCAGCACGGTGGGGGTATTATCCCGGGGACGGCCGGACAGAGCTTGCTCCAGGTCCGGCGGTGGGCAGTTATCGCGCACGGCGGCGGTGTCGGTCACCCCGGCCAGCACGATGTGTCCGGGGCCGGGCAGCACGTGTTCATTGTTCAGAAAGCGGATGCCGAGCTTGGTGAGGTAACGCTGCCAGGCATCGTGCCCGGAGAAGTAATCGTGGTTGCCGTCCACAGCGTAGACTCCCCATCGGGATTCCAGGTGGCGAAGCGGAGCCAGAGCCGGCGCCAGGTCATACAAGTGCCCGTCCTCGAAATCACCGGTGATGACCACGATATCGGCCTGCAAGGCGTTCGTGCGGTTCACAACCTCGCGGAAAAACTCAGACTGCTTGAAGCGGTCTGCGTGCAAGTCGGTTAGCATGGCAATGCTTACAGGCTGTTTCAGATGGGGGATATGGATGCTTACCTCCTTCACTTCCGGCAGGGCAAAGGCCTGGTACATGCCCCAGGCGGCAGTGAGCAGAGCCACGGGGGCGCAGAGGGTGAGCAACGCGCGGCGCAATGTCCGGAAAAAGCCCCAGCGGCGTTGCAGCAGTCGCAGCGGCAGCACGCATACCTCAGTCACTATCAGCAGCCCCAGCAGCACAATCAATGAAATGAACAGCCAGCTGCACAGCAGCTCCACCCATGCCGGGCAGTCAGGCCGGAAAAAGTGACCTCCGTACACTGCATAGAGAAGCGGATAGCGGAATGCTCCCATCCCCAGCGGCAGGCAGAGCAGCACTTTCCACCACCAGCGCATGGGCAGCGGCCATATAATGCGCCACAGCGTGTAGGCGAAGAGAATGAGCCCGATCAATAAGGTGCTGATGATGAACATATATTAGTTTGTCTCTGAGGGCAGAGATATGATGAAAGCTGTGCGCTTGCCGGGGACGCTCTCGACGCGGATATGGCCGCCATGGGCCTCCACTGCATGTTTCACGATGGCAAGCCCGAGACCGGTGCCTTTGATTCGCCCGCTCTTGTCGGCCCGGTAGAAGCGGTTGAAGATGAAAGGCAGGGCCTCATGGGAAATGCCCACGCCATCGTCCTCTACGCAGATGAAGCGCGAGCCATCCGCATTGCAACGCGCGCTGAGCTGCACCTGCAACCCGGGTGACGGATTGTTTTTGAGTGCGTTTTCCAGCAGATTGAACAGCACCTGCGACCAGTAGAAACTGTCGCCGTGCAGAGGGAAGGGGCGAGGCTCTATGTCTATCTGCACTGTGGCCTTTTGTTCTGCAATCATCTGCTCCAGACGTAACCGCACATCTTCTGCAAGCTGCTTCAGGTCGAAGTCCTCGTGCTTCAGGTAGCCGGAATCCGGCATTTCCACGCGGGAAAGCGTGAGCATATCCGCCACCAGACGAGCCATGCGGTCCGCGTGCCGCCTCATGATTCCCAGCGAGCGCTGCCTCATTTCGGCATCGTTGGCAGCCTCCGGGTCATCCATCAGTGTTTCCAGATAGCCCAGGATGAGGGTGAGAGGGGTGCGGAGCTCGTGCGAGGCATTGGCCACGAAATCGCGGCGGATGACCTGCGTGCGGTGCTCTTCGGTCATGTCCAGGAACACGATACCGATGTGGCGTTCCCGGGTGGCCAGCGGGGTGGCTTTGGCGCGGTAGACGCGCTCGCCGTCCGCCCGCGGAATCTGCAGGGTGGAGCGCACCATTTCCTGTGCTTCAGTGGCCTCTTTGAGGAACTGGCGCAGCGGGCTGTCCGGCAGCAGTCGCAGCAGGTTTGTGTTGGCAATGGCCGCCATGCCGAAGAATTCGCAGGCTTTTCTATTGGCCATTACCACGCGGCCGGAAGGGCGCATCAGTACAAAGGGGACGCCCAGTGCTTCCAGAAAGAGGGATTGATCGTGCCGCACATGTTCTTCCAGCTCGGCCTGCAGACTGCGCAGGTGGTTCACTTCATTGTGTTCCTCGCTGGCGCGGCGGCGGGTGGTGGTCAGAAGGCTGTGCAGAAAAATGAAGGGTAGCGTGAATGCCATTATCATGAGCCCCAGCACTATATCCCAGCTTACCATACGTCGGCATTCTAGCAGATGCCCTGCGAGCTGCCAAGTCTTATCGTGAAGTTATGCTGCGGTATGCCAAAAAATAGCTGGAAAAGCACCAACTCCTGTGCTATGGTAGGGATATGCAGATTCTGGTTGTCGAGGATGATGTGGATATAGCTGAGCTGGTGGCGTTTAATCTGGAACGTCAGGGCTGGAAAACCACGCTGGTGCACCACGGTGGCGAGGGGTGGGAGCAGATTCAGCGGCAGCACCCGGATCTGGTGATTCTCGATGTGATGCTGCCGGGGATGGATGGCATGCAGATTTTCCGCGCAATGAAAGAGAATGAGATGACGCACGGAATCCCGGTGATTTTTCTGACGGCTCGAGGTGCACTGGATGACCGCCTGGAGGGACTCTCCCTAGGGGCGGATGACTATGTGACCAAGCCGTTCAGCCCGAAGGAGCTTGTGCTGCGCGTGCGCAATGTGCTGACCCGCGCGAATGCCGGCGTGGCGCAACTGGTGGTGCGCAGCGGCGCACTGGTGCTGGATAAGAATACACTGGCTGCCACACTGGCCGGCGCCTCGCTTGACCTGACCACTGCGGAGTTCAAGCTGCTGGCTTACCTGATGGAGCGCCCCGGCAAGGTGCAGGATCGCTACGAGCTGCAGAAAGTGCTCTTCGGCTATGCGGATACGACGCAGAGCCGCGCGCTGGATACGCATGTGAAGCGCCTGCGCCAGAAGCTGGGCGAGCATGCCGCCTACATTGTGACGGAGCGCGGCTCCGGCTATTATTTTACACCCGACCCCAGAACTCAGACCGATGATTAATCGATTATTGACTGCCAGCCTGTTGATGGCGCTGAGCGCCGGTGCTGCCGATTACGGCAATCTGAAAGACCGATTCTGCGATGAGCAGAACCGCGTCATCTACGACGGTGCGGGGCGTTTCTCCGTGAAATCCCCCGCCGTGAGCGAACTGGAACTTACGCTGGATGTCGCGGCGCTGGAAAGTTATCTGGGTTCAAATGATTACAGACAGGGCCCTATGGTCACCTGGGAAATGAGTATGCCCAGTGGTCGTAAACTGGTATACGGACTGGCTGATACAGCGAAGCATATCACCTGCTACTGGGATGGCACCCCTTGGGAAAAAGACGGTACGGTGAGTTACGAACAGCTCAAATCCCATGCCGAGGGGGGCAAGGTTAAGCTGTTGCTTTCCATCAATCCCGCACAGGGAATCACCGTGAGTTGCGGCGGTAAAAGACTGCTGCATGCGGGCAATCTCAAAACGCAGCTTCCGTTTGATACAACACACGCCTATTCCGTTAACACGAACTACGTGACTGCAGTCGGTATCAAGGCTGCATCCACTCTGGATACCGCCGGTTACAAGGCGCCGGAGGATTACACGAAACCATTTACTAAAACCCGGGTGAATTCGTTGGGCCGCATCATGTTCTGCGGTGATTCCATCACTCACGGTGTGAATGACCAGACCTGGCGCTGGCAGTTGTTCAAGACGCTGGTGGATAATGGCATTGAAGCTCAGATTGTGGGCCCCCGCAGCGGATACACGCCGGGCTACACAACGCTGAGCACGAGCGATGCCGGTGATTCTTATGCCGGTGTATCCTTTCCGAACGTGCACCTGGCGCAATCTTCCGGTCGCACGCACAATATCATTTCCGGGTCAAACTCAGGTATGAGCGGGGTGAACTACGGTGGGCATTCCACCAAATCTTCCGCTGCGGCGTTCAACTGCGATACCTGGTGCTGCCTGATGGGGACGAATGACCTGCTTTCCGATCGCGGCTATTCCCCACAGGAGTTTGCCGCCAAAATGCAGAATCTGCTCGGTGGCAAGGTGAGCATCAAAGGGGATAAATACACTTGGCGCGCTGGAAAGGACTGGGGCAATATGGGACGCATAGCGGCCGATGTGTTGAAGGAAGATACCGACGTGCTCTATGTGATGAGTGTGCCCTGCTGGGGAAACCACGCCAACAACAATGAGCCTGAACGCCACCTCGCGGTGCAGCAGTACAACGCGTTGCTGAGAGACTGGGTGCGCCGGTACTCCAAGGCACATGATAAAAAATTACGCTTTGTGGAGGTGAACCGCGGTATGGTTGACCCTGACATCGCGGTGCCTTTCAGCTGGCCGGACTCCATGTCGAACCGCCCGGGGCGGGACGGCCTGCACCCGAATGAGCAGGGCTCCCTCATCATTGCAGGCAACCTGGCCCGTGCCATGGGCCTGCCGGGGCGCACGGCCGGGCTGCCCAGAGCATCCTCAGCCGAGTGGCCGAATCTGGTGAAGGCGGCCCGCGCGCTCAAAACACCGGGCAGCATCGCGCATGAGCCTCTCTTCGATCGGGAGAAGGGATACACCGTGGAACTGAGGTTTGCCATCAAGGGCGTACGCAAGCGCAGCAGTCAGGGAAGCGGGGTGGTGGAGCTTACGGTGAGTGATTCGCAGGGCAGCGGCACGGTGCGCATGACTCCCACCAGCATCTGCTGGGGAGAGCGCAAATTGTACTGCGTCCCCTCACTGGCGGAAGCGCCGCCGTTGCGTCTGGCCTGGCACCCCGGGGACGCCGCACAGAACAAACCGCAGGGCTATTACCTCTGGCTGGGCGATATGCTGATTGGTCAGGGCTTGCCCTCAGGCGAACCTGCAGAACAGGGAATCCGCCTGGAAGCCGGCAAGCTGCGCCTGTTTGCGCCCATCGGCCTGCGCCACACCACTGGCAGCTACGCCCCGGAGTGACCTTTCCGTATTCTTTTGCAGACGTGTCCCAAAGTCTGGGGCAGCGATCGATAAATTGGAATTTGAATTACGAATTACGAGTTACCGAGTAAAAAGTTCCGCGGGCATTCGCCCGCCAGTGTTGAACTATCAGATATACAATGGCGAGCCGTAGGCGAGCGGAGCTTATAATTCGTAATTCGTAACTCGTAATTTTGGCGGAACGCCAAATTCCAATTTATCGAGCTGAGGGTGGGCTTCTTCCAAATTGTTGCTGATATATCTACTGCTTACAAAATCCTTGGGACACATGTGATTCTTTTGTGGTTCAATGAAAATCTTTAAGCTTGACTTGCGGGGCGTTTCGCGGTAGGCTAGAGCGCGTCAAACCAAGACATTTATACTACTATGTCCCGTACCCCCATCATTGCCGCTAACTGGAAGATGAACAAGGGCCCGAAGGAAGCCAAGGAGTTCCTCGCAGCCCTTAAGAATGAGCTTACTTGCGAGTGCAAGGCTGTTGATAAGGTGATTGTTCCCCCGTTTGTGACGATTCCCGCCGTCATGGAGACGCTTAACGGTTGCACCTGCATTGGCGTTGGCGCTCAGGACGTGAGCGACCGTGACAACGGTGCTTTCACCGGTGAGGTTTCTACCACCATGCTCAACGAGCTGGGCTGCAAGTATGTGGTGCTTGGCCACAGCGAGCGCCGCCAGTACCATGGTGAGACCAACGCTTACATCAATAAGAAGGTCAAGAAGGCCCTTGCTGCCGGTATCTGCCCGATTTACTGCATCGGCGAGACTCTGGAACAGCGCCAGGGTGGTGAGCTTGAAACCGTGCTGAAGAGCCAGGTGGTGGAAGGTCTCGAGGGCCTGACCGCCGACGAGGTGGCCGGTCTGGTCATCGCATACGAGCCCGTGTGGGCCATCGGCACCGGCGTGACCGCTTCTTCTGCTGATGCTCAGGCTGCCCATGCCTTCATTCGTGGCGTGATTGCCGACACCTTCGGCGCTGCTGCTGCTGAGGCTGTGCGTCTGCAGTACGGTGGCTCCGTGAAGCCCGACAACGCAGCCGAGCTTATGAGCCAGCCCGACATCGACGGAGCTCTCGTGGGTGGCGCCGCCCTGAAGGCTGATTCCTTTGCTGCCATCATCAAGGCTGCTCTGTAAGGAAATCGCTTAGAGATAAGCTTTAAAGAAAAGCCCGCAAGCGTTTGCCTGCGGGCTTTTCTGTGGAGAAAAGAAGAGCTGAGGTGCGCATCAGGGCTTGTAAACGCGGGGGACCCGGCCTGTGATGCTGGTGATAATGTTGCTGGGGATGGTCTTGGCGCGGTTGGTGAGTTCCTGCCAGGGCACGTTGGGCCCCATGATTTCGGCAACATCCCCGGGTTGAACCTTGGGCATGTGGCTCACATCCACCATAATCTGATCCATGGTCACGCGGCCCAGCACCGGGCAGTACTCGCCGTTCATGTAGACGCGGGCACCGGTGTTGGAAAGGTAGTGCAGGTAGCCATCGCCGAAGCCCAGGCCGATGGTGGCCACGCGGGTGGGGGCGCTGGTGATGTAGGTGTGATTGTACGAAACGCCGTGGTCGCTGGGCAGGGTGCGCAGCAAGGTGACCCTGCTGTAGAGGGTGAGGGTGTTGCGTAGCTCGCGGTTGTGCGGCGAGGGCATAGGGGAGTATCCGTAGAGGATGCGGCCCAGACGCACCATGTTGGTGCAGGGTGCCTTGTAGTTGAACACGGCAGAGCTGCTGCAGAGGTGGCGGTAGGGGATGTTCAGGTAGGTGCTCAGCTCCTCCACTGCTTTTTCATAGCTGCGAATCTGGCTGTGGGTAAAGGAGATATCTTCTGCTGCGGCTGAGAGGTGGGAGTACACACCTTCGATGTGCAAGTTTTCGAAGTCGGCCAGACGGGCTCCCATTTCTGCCACGGAATGCGGCAGCAGGCCCGCGCGGCCCATGCCGGTGTCCACGTTGATATGCAGGTGGACCTTCTTGTCGTACAACTGGCCCAAGGCATTGTAGTGCTCGGCTTCCTCCAGACTGGAGAGGGCCGCGCGCCAGCCGTTCTGCACCACCATTTCGCGCTCGGCGGGGAAGCAGGGGCCCAGGATAAACGGGCAGGTCCGCACGCCTGTGGCCTGCACGCGGGCTGCCTCGGCCGGTGTTGCTACGCCGAAGAATTCCAGATCGCAGGCATCCAGCGCTTTGACAACTCCCTCAATACCGTGGCCGTATGCTTCGGCTTTCACAATGGCCATCTGCTTATGATTGGGCAGCACCCGGCGCACCACGGACAGATTATGACGCATGGCATCGGTATCGACTTCGGCCCAGACACGGAAGAGTGAAGTATCCTGCATGGCCTCATTTTATGCCTGCTGCCGTGTAATTGCAACCTTTATTTCCCGAACACATGCGTAAAAAAAGCAATGCAGACAGGTATCTGGCTTGAAATTGCATCTGTTTTCGCCTATACTACGCGCGTGAACATGCCAGTATTCATTTCTGCAGCAGATCCCCTCAATTCGATGGGCTGGGGACTTATGGAGCTTTTTGAGAAGGGCGGCCCCCTCATGTGGCCTTTGCTTTTCCTTTCGGTGGTTGCTTTTATGGTCATGTTCGTGTGCCTGTGGACCACTCGTGCATCCGCCGTTCTGCCCACGCGCATGGTCATGTCCGTGGAGTCCTGCATCCGCCGCAAGGATTATGCCGGGCTCATGAGCATGTGCGAGCGGGATGGTTCCAGCTTTGCACTCACCATGCATGTGATTGTGATGTTCCTGCAGCGCAACCCCCGGGCCAATATTGATGAAGTGCGCGAAGTGGCTTCGGCTGAGGGTGCCCGCCAGACCAACATCCTGACCCGCCAGATTAACTGGCTTTCCGACATCGGCGCCATTGCTCCCATGATTGGTCTGCTGGGCACAGTGGTGGGCATGATGAAGACTTTCATGGAAATGGCAGCCGGTAACTTCGAGGGCGTGAAGCAGATGCAGATGGCCCACGGTATCGCGGAGGCCATGATTACCACTGCGGGTGGCCTGGTGCTGGCCATTCCTGCCATGGCGGCCTATGTGTTCTTCCGCAGCCGCATCCAGAAGCGCATTGCGGATATGGAGGTGGCTGTGACTCACATTCTTTCCGTGATTGCTGTGCAGATGGATCGCGAGCGCCGCCTCAGCAGCACTTACCAGCGTGGTACCACGCAGGAAGTGCTGGAAGAAGAAGATTATTAATCCACCGGAGGTGTTTTCATGAAGTTCAACACCAAGATACCCGAGCCCATCGGCTTCCAGCTGGCGCCCATGCTGGATGTGGTGTTCCTCTTGCTCATTTTCTTCGTGGTCACGCAGAAGTTTATCCTCAACGAGCAGGATTTGAAGGTGAAGGTGCCCACGGCTCCGAAGTCGACGGAGGAAACCTCCCGCGCCATTGACGAAATCATCATCAATGCACGAGAGGAAGATGGCGACCTGGTCATCACCATCGACCGCGAAGTGTTTACCCGTGAAAAGCTGTATGCCATGCTGCAGCGCATGATTGCGGTGAACCCGAACCAGCCGGTGCGCATCCGTGGAGATGCGCAGATGAGCTGGCAGCGCATGGCGGACGTGATTTCTACCTGCTCCCAGGCGGGTGTGTGGAATGTGTCCTTCTCCAAGCAGATGCCGGAAACGAAGAAGTAAGGCAGTGCCAGATAACCTGTTACAATCCTACCTGTCATGAATAGTCAGTTTTCTACTGTGCTGGTACTGGGGCTTTCCCTGGTGCCGGCTTTTGCGCAGCAGCCGGATACTGCAGATGCCCCCCTCGTGGCCAATGCAGAGCTTGATAATTATGCCATTGCCGAGCAGGTGTACACCCAGGCTCGCACAACGGCCGACCCCGCCGCCCGCGGTCAGGCTATGGCCCAGGCTGCCCAGCTTTTCCACAATTTCGTTGCCCGTTTTCCGAAAGCGGCGAATCTGGAGAAAGCCATGTACCTGAAGGCTGTGTGCCAGGCAGAGGCCGGGGATGCCGCCGGCTCCAACAACACGCTGGGTGAGCTCGCTAACCGCTGCAAGGGCGAATATGCCGCTGCCGCTGCCTACAAGCTTGCCAACCAGTCCACTGAGCGCCAGATGTGGCAGAAAGCCATAGGCTACTATCACATCACGGTGCGTGAGACTCAGCGCGCCGAACTGCGCAACGATGCTTTGTATCGCCTGGGCCGCGCGCAGCTTCAGTCCGGCAAGCGAAAGGAGGCAGAATCCACTTTCCGCACCTTGCAGGCTCTGCAGGGGATTGACCCGCTCATTTTGCAGACTTCGCTGCTTTCCATGGCTCAGATGAAGACGGAAGACGGCCAGGACGCCGAGGCTTACGGTCTGTTCAAGGATATCCTGAGCATGAAAACTCTTGATGAACGCGTGCGTGGCACTGCAACCCTGCAGGCAGCCCGCCTGGCGGCTCGTCTGGGTAAAAATGAGGAGTCTCAGCAGCTGTATAATCGCCTTTCAGGCATGAAGGGCATGGAGAAGTATGTGGCCGAGGGTCAGATGGAAAACATCATGTCCCTGTACAAACAGGGTAAATATGCGGAGGTGGTGCGCCGGGCTTCTACTCAGCCCCGCAGCCTTGATGACCCTGCCAAGGATGCCCGCCGCTCCATTATCGTGGGCCAATCGGCCATGGAAATCAAGCAGTATGAGGCTGCAGCCCTCTGGTTTGAAATGGCTGAGCGTGCCCAGCCCGGCACGGTGCTTGCGGCAGATGCCGGCTACCGTCGCATCATCTGCGTGCAGCAGGTGCGTGGAGCAAATTTCTTCCAGAATGCAGAGAAGTATCTGAATACGTATGCGGTGCCCGGTTCTCCCACCGCAGGGCTGGCCAGCGTGGACCTGGTGCGCCTGATGTACGCAGACCGGCTCATGACTTCGGACGTAGTGGCGGCCGCCCGCCAGTTTGATGCGCTGAATTTTGAAAACCTGCCTGAAGCCGTGCGACCGGATGCCATGTACAAGAAAGCCTGGACCGCGGCTCAGGGAGATGCCTATGACCCGCTGCCCACGCTTACATCGTACATCGATTCCTTCCCGGCCGACCACCGCATACCGGATGCCCTGACCCTCCGCGGTACATTCCTTGGCAAGCAGAACAAGGTGAATGAGGCTTTGGCTGATTACGATCGTGTCATCCGCGATTATCCGGATTCCGATTCTCTGGCGGTATGCTGGCAGCGTGCTGCCAAGCTCAGCGCGGGGCGTGATGCAGACAAAATGGTGCACTACTACCAGGGCTTCATCAAGTGCTGCGAGGAAATGACCAGGCAGGGCAAGCAGATTAAGCCCGGTGCGCTGGCTGAGGCTCACTACAATATTGCCGGTGTGCTGGCTGAGAAAGACCCGGCCACAGCGGTGGGCCATTTCCAGGAGGCTCGCACTCTGTACCCGGAGCAGTACGCTTCGTTGGTGGATTTGCGCCTGGTGCAGTGTTTCTTCAAGATGAAGGATGCCGAGAACCTGAAGAAGTCCCTCGAGGTGCTGGAACGCAGCAATCCGGCTTCCTACAATGCGCTCCCGCCGGCAATCCTGCGCTGGTGCGGCTGGACGCGTTTCCAGTCTCAGGACTATCTTTCTGCCAACAAGTATCTTTCCGACTCACTGCCGCGTGAGCCCCGCGAGAAGTACACAGCGGCCGATGGCAGTGAGCAGGAACGCCCCAAGGTGGAGCCGCTCGTCTGGAAAACCCTGGCCAAGGCGAGACTGGAGCTGCAGCTTTTTGCCCGCGGTCTGGAGGCTGCGGAGCATTACGTATCCATGGAGAAGCAGCCGTACCGTCTGGCTGAAGGCATGCGCGACCAGGCCCTGCTGCTGATTGGTTCCGGTCGCCCGGCTGAAGCCCGCAAGGTGTGCGAGGCGGCCATCGCCCTGGGTATTGATGGCCCGATCAAATCCTCTCACTTCATAACGCTGGGTGATGCGTACTATCTGGAGCACAATTACAGCGAAGCAGCCAAATACTATGGCCGCACGGCAAATGTGGTGAGCGACAAGGAACTGAAACCGCTTGCCTTGTACAAAATTGTCTGTGCTTTAAAGAAGTGCGGAAAGGATGGTGAGGCCGCTCAGTATGAGCAGACCCTCAAGAAAGAGTTCCCGCAGTGGTCTCCTGCAACAAGCGTTCTGCTCAAACTTGATGACCCGAATTTTGGTGCTCAGCAGCCCTGATTAAGTCAGCCCCATGTCCTTTGTTTCCACTCCGAACCGGCGCAAGCATTGGTATCATCTGCTTTCCATCGGGCAGAAGAAACTGATTATCATTTGCTCTATTCTGGGCCTGTTGCTGCTTGCTGTATTGTCTGTACTCGGGGTGTATGGTTACCGTGCCTGGCAGTTTGACTTGTCGCGCGTGAGCGCGGGGATGAATTCCAGCATTCTGTACGATTCTGCCAACCGTCCCATTGCCTCCATTGCGGATGATGCGGATACATTCGTTTCACGAGACGAGTTGCCGCAGAACCTCATCAATGCATTCGTGGCTCGTGAGGACGAAAATTTCTTCGAGCACGATGGCATTGTGCTCACTTCCGTGTTGCGTTCCGTCATTCGCAACATCATGTCCATGCGCTATGAACAGGGCGCATCCACTATTACCATGCAGCTCACACGCAATGTGTTTGAGCTCTCCGGTAAATCGATGGACCGCAAGATGCTGGAGGCCATGCTGGCCTTGCGCATTGAGCAGCGCTTTGACAAACTCACCATCATGGAGCAGTATCTGAGCCGCATCTATTACGGGCAGAACTGCTACGGTATCAAAGCTGCCGCCCGCCACTATTTCGGCAAGGCAGTGAAAGATCTGGATCTGGTGGAATGCGCCACGCTGGCCGGTCTGGTGCGTGCTCCTTCGCTGTTTAATCCGGTGCGCAGCATGGATAAGGCCCGCACGGTGAAGGCCGAGACACTGCAGCGCATGCTGGAGTGCGAGATGATTTCCCAGGATGTGTGCAATGAGGCCATTGCCGCCCCAATCGTGTTGAAACGGGCTTCCCGCTCTGCGGCGTCCGGCAGTTCTTATGCGGTGATGTGGACTCGCCGTGAGCTGGAGGAGATGGGCAACGAGGTGCCGGAGCATGCCGGAGGCATTTCCGTTGTCTCCAGCCTGAATCTCCCCCTGCAGCAGTATGTGGAGCAGGCGGTGGAGAAGGCCCTCACCGCCATTGAGCAGCCAGGCAGCTACCCGGAGGCATGGCTGGCTGGCATGGAGCCTGAAACCGCAGAAACCACCCGCACCGCCTTTGCCAGACTCCGCCGCCCGGAGGGACTGAAAGTCCGTGGTATGAATAATGATTTGAAAGACCTGCTCCAGTGCTGTGTACTGGTGGTGGATGCCCGCCGCAATCAGCGCGGCAAGGTGCTGGCTATGGTGGGGGGACGCAGTGTGGTGGATGGCCGCGACCGCTGGCAGGAAAAAGTGCGCCCCGGCCGGGCTGCTGCGCCGTTCCTGTTCTGCTGTGCTTGTCTGCCGGGTGGGGACGATATGCACATCGTGGCCCGCAGCACGGAAGTGACCGGTCTGCGTCTGGGGTATGATGTGGTGCGCTCATTTTATGATTCCCTGAAGCTGCCGGTGGAGCTGCCCGGCCGGGATCAGGAGTTGTACCTGTATAACGGTTTGTATCATATCCGTCGTGTGGATCTCGCGCGCTTGCTTTTCTGTCTGCAGAACGAGGGCAGGGGCTACCGACTCAGCATGGTCAACACCATCTGGAACAGCAATCAGCAGCCCATCTATAACTACGAGCCGGAAAAATCGCCGGAGTATATCCGCCGCGAAAGTGCCACAGCGGTTTCCCAGCTGCCGCCATTCCGCATCACGGAGGGTGAACCCGTCAGCATGAATGAATTGCTGCCGGAGGGTTCCGGCCAGTGGAGCATGGTGTTCCGCCAGCGTAGTGTCTGCGCCTTTGTATGGATGGGGTTCGATGATGCGACTCACCCGCTGGCCTCGGCCCGCGAATTGCGCCCGCTTCTTTCCCGCGCGGCTTCCCAGCTGGCCCGCGAGGTGTTTGATAAAGCCCGCGCCGAGCTGCGTGCCCGGCAGAAGGCTCAGGAACATGCTCAGCAGCAGCCCAAGGCATCATGAGTTCTCCCTACACAGCCTATCTGACCGCTGCCGAACAGGCCGCCAGGCTTGCCGGCTCTTTCCTGCGTGAGCATTTCTACAGCATCAAGCAGGTGGATGAGGCGCTGGCGCACGATATCAAGCTGCGCCTGGATAAGGAAAGCCAGCAGCTGATAGCCGGGCACCTGCTGGCAGCATTTCCGGAAAGCTCTATCCTGGGGGAAGAGGGGAATGAGGGGGCAGCCGCCGCTGAGTACCAGTGGATTGTGGATCCGATAGATGGCACCGTCAACTATTTTTACGGTATCCCGATTTTCTGTGTGAGCATTGCCTTGCAGCACCGCGGCGAGCTGGTTCTGGGCTGTGTGTATGACCCCATGCAGCAGGAGTGCTTCACCGCCATTGCCGGCGAGCAGCCTCTTCTGAACGGCCGCTCTATCTCAGTATCCACCCGTGAGCAGATGAGCGATGCCGTGGTGTTCATCGGTCACGGCACACACGATGGTTCCGGCGAGACCGGAATCCGCCGCTTTGCCCATATCTCAAAGCAGGTGCGCAAAATCCGTATTCTCGGCAGCGCGGCTCTGACGCTCTGCTACATCGCTGCGGGCCGGTTCGATGCGTATGTGGAGACCCGCATCAGCCTGTGGGATTTTGCTGCGGCCCGCGTCATCCTGGAAGCCGCCGGCGGACGTCTGGAGTTTGAACCGTATGGGGCGGATGGTATCAAAGGGGCGATTGTGGCCTGGAATGGCCGGATACCGCTGCACGAAGCTTTGCAAATGGACTGATTGCGTATGAATGATTCTCCCTCTGTCCGCTATCTGGCCTGGAAATGCCTGCTGCGCTGGTCGCAGGGCGGCATCTTTGCTGAAACCCTCATAGCCCGTGCTGCCGCGGAGCATAAGCTGGCTCATTCTGACCGCTCCTTGCTGCAGGCCATTGTGTATGATACGCTGCGCCACATGAGCTGGCTGGATCACATCCGCAAAATTCTGCGCCCCGGTAAGCTGGAGGAGAAGATGCGCTGGCTCGTGCTCATGGGGCTCTGCCAGCTTTTTGTCCTGCGCCAGGCAGAACATGCCGCCGTGGGCGAAACCGTGCGCCTCGCACCACAGCGCGTGCGCGGTGTGGTGAACGGCATGCTGCGCAATGCCGCCCGCCGTAAGGTTGAGTTTGACACCGAGCGCGAGAAACTGCCGCTCGCGGTTCGTTTTTCGACTCCTGCCTGGCTGGTGAAACGCTGGCTGCGTGAGTTCGGCGAGGCTGATACCTGCGCCATGCTGGAGTGGAACTCTCATACCCCGCCGGTGTATGCCCGCCTGAATCCCCAGAACCCACCTGCGGAGATTTCCGATTGCTGGGAACCGCTGCCGGAGCTGCCGCTCTGGTATCGCCTGTGTGGCCCGCTGCCGCTGGAAGCTCTCAGGGCAGGGCAGATGTATGTGACCGACCCCTCCACCCGCTACTGTGTGAAACTCCTGGCCCCGCAGCCCGGTGAGCGCGTGCTGGATGCCTGCGCTGCGCCCGGTGGCAAATCCGCCGCCATGCTTGCCGCCACCGGGGGCAATCTGCACCTGCTGGCCACGGATGTGGAGGAATTCCGCCTGGCTCCTCTGCGTGAGAATCTGCTGCGGGCCGGTGGGCGTGATGTACAGGTTGCGCAGCATGATTGGACTCAGCCTTGCCCGGCAGAGTGGTGCGGCGCATTCGATGCTGTGCTGCTGGATGTCCCTTGCTCCAACAGCGGCGTGTTGCAGCGGCGTGTGGATGCACGCTGGCGTCTCTCGGCGGATGAAATCACGCGCCTGGCTTCGCTCCAGTTGCAGATTCTGAAGCAGGCCTGCGCTGCTGTCCGCCCCGGCGGCCGCCTGGTGTACAGCACTTGCTCCATCGACCGCGAGGAAGACCGCTCCGTTGTTGATACTTTCCTGTCAAACCACAAGGATTTTGCCTTTGTCGAGGAATACCTGGCCCTTCCGCACCGCGAGCTGGCAGACGGCGCTTATGCTGCCCTCCTGCAACGCGTAAAATAGCCGAATTTGTAAAAAAAAGCTCGCTTTCCCCGCGTTCGGCGGTATAATGAGGAAAGAAGCATATCCCGAACCTCATCTACCATGATTACAAAGAAGCTCACCATTCAGAACAAGCTTGGCATTCACGCACGCCCCGCAGCACAGTTTGTGCGCGTGGCCAGTCGTTTTCAGGCCGATGTCTCCGTTGAAAAGGACGATGAAGCGGTGGATGGCAAGAGCATCATGGGGCTTATGATGCTGGCTGTGGGCTGGGGTGCTGAAATCGCTGTCACAGCAGACGGCCCGGATGAAGCCGATGCTATTGCTGCTCTTGAAGAGCTGATTAACAATAAGTTCGGCGAGGCTTAAATCCTCGCCGTTGCCTTCTTAACCTTCACCCACTTTCCCGGTTACATGAGCGAAGGAGCAGAGCGCCGGTTTCAGGGGCAGCCCGTTTCTGCGGGTATTGCCATGGGCAAGCTGCGCGTGGAGGCCCGCGGTTGTGCCGCACCGCCCACCCGTACTATCCTGCCCACTGAGCTGGAGACCGAGTGGCAGCGTTTCGAGACCGCGCTGGAGCGCACGGAACTGGAAATCAAACTGCTCAAAACCCGTGTGGAGGAACTCAGCGGCGCGAATGAAGCCGCCATTTTCGATGCGCACCTCCTCTTCCTGCGCGACCGCATGATTATCGCCCGCATGCGCAAGGAAATGCCCAGGCGCCTGCAGAATATTGATTCGGTGTACTATGCCGTGGTGCAGAACTTCATGGAAGCCATGCGCATGGTGGACGATGCCTACCTCCGCAGCCGCGTGGCGGATATTGCGGATGTGCTGCAACGCGTGCTCAAAAACCTGGACCAGGGCAGCGCCAGAACCCGCCGGAACAAGACGGTGAGCGAGGAACCCTGCCTGCTGGCAGCATACGACCTGACCCCCAGCGACACCGCCGATCTCGATTCACAGAACGTGCTGGGCTTTGTGACGGAGGCCGGCTCCTCCATTTCACACACCGCTATTCTGGCCCGCTCTCTGGGACTGCCCGCAGTGGTGGCGGTACCGAATCTGGTGCGCGAGGCCCGCGTGGGCACACCCGCTATTCTGGATGGCTACCATGGCACCCTGATTCTTAACCCCTCTGCCGAGACCCGCACTTACTACGAGAAGATGCGGGCCGAGAAAGAGAAAGCCTACCAGGCGCTCCTGGATATGCGCGACCTGCCTGCCGAAACGCGCGATGGCCGCCACATCCGCGTGGCCTGCAATCTGGAGTTTGTGCATGAGTACGGCTCCATCAAGCGCAACGGGGCAGAGGGCGTGGGACTGTACCGCACCGAGTTCTTCCTGCTGGGGGACGCCAGCCTGCCCGATGAGGAGACCCAGTACCAGCACTACCGCCGCCTGGTGGAGGAATGCGCCCCGCAGGAGGTGATTTTCCGCACGCTGGATTCCGGCGGTGACAAGTTGCCCTTTGAGGTGCTGGAGGAGAAAGAGGAGAACCCCTTCCTGGGCTGGCGCGGCATCCGTGTTTCCCTGAGCCGCCCGGCTGTGTTCAAGGAGCAGCTGCGCGCCATCCTGCGCGCTTCGGCACATGGCAAGGTGGGTGTCATGTTCCCCATGGTTTCCGGTCTCACGGAGGTGAGGGAGGTGCATGCTATTCTGGAGGAATGCCGCCGTGAGCTCCGTACCCGTGGCGAGGCTTTTGACGAGAAAATGCGCGTGGGTATCATGATTGAGGTGCCCAGTGCCGCCGTCATGGCGGATGTGCTGGCCCGCTATGTGGACTTCTTCTCCATCGGCACCAATGACCTCACGCAGTACACTATCGCCGTGGACCGCGTGAACTACCGCGTGGCCAGCATGTTCCGCTCCACGCACCCCGGCGTTATCCGCCTGATTCACCAGACCATCAAAGCCGGTATCCCCACTGCCATCTGCGGCGAAATGGGAGGTGATATCACCCTTGTGCCGCTCCTTGTCGGCCTGGGTGCCACCGAGCTCTCCGTGGGTTCCCACCTCCTGCCGCTCATCCGTTTCGCCATTCGCCACCTTAATTACGAAGAATGCCGGCAGGTGGCTGAAATGGCTCTTCAGGCAGAGGATTCCCGCACCATCCGCGCTCTTTCCAAGGAGCTTGCCCTGCGTTCCTACCCGAACCTGTTTGAGTAAGGAAATAATCTCAAGGTGAAGGGAAAATGTTGAATGTGAAGTTTCGTTGCGGCTCCCGCCGCTCCCTGTGAAAAACGCACTGAGGTGAATCCCTGTGCGTTTTCTATCAAATCCATTCGCTTGGCAGTAACGTCGGAAATCATGCGGCAGATTTATTGTTCCGATGCGCAGGAGCCTGTCGCAATCCTGGCTCCGGCTTTAGCCCGGCCCAGACAGGACAAAGTGAAACCGGGAGAGGCCACACACTTGCCCCTCCCGGTCACCTTTCTCTCTATGGTTTGTGTCTTCTGTCGTTAGCCTATAATGGGTCACTCGGCCCAGGTCCAGGAAATTTTCTTTTCTACAGTGGGGGCTATGGCTGCGCCCACGGGGCATCCCTTCACGGCGGCTTCCAGCACGGCGCGCTCAGCCGCCGTGGTCGGATTCGGCACGGTGATGTGGAAATTCAGCGCTGTGATACCGCTCTTGTCTTCCTCGTATCCGGCTTCAATCGAGATACCGGTGGTATTCAGCTCGCGGCGGGCTCCCATGAAAGCCATCATGCTCGCCATGCAGGAAGCCACGGCTGCGGCCAGCAGCTGCGCGGGCGAGGGCTGCTCTCCGCGACCTCCCAGGGCGGAGCCTACATCGGTGGAGAATATGGCTTTGCCTTGCGGAAAGTTTGTGACGCAGCGCATGTTGCCTTCATGTACGGTGGTGGATGTATAGTTGCTCATATTCGGCTTCCTTTCTATCTTGTTGCTTGGAACAATTCCAAATTAGCATGGATGAACTACTCTGTCAACATTAATTTCTACTAATTAGGCAGGAAATGTAAAAATCTTGAAATTCATGTCAAAATGACGATTGCGGGGAAAATACGACTTGACAATAAAGAAAAGCGTAGTAAAATCTCGGCGCGCTGCGACGGTAACGCAGCCTCAAAGACTATGAAAGCTGACATCCATCCTAAGTACAACCCTGTTGTGTTCGTGGACATCACCACGGGCCGCCGCTTCATCACCCGTTCCACCGCTACTTCCGCCAAGAAGGAAGAGATCGACGGTGTTGAGCACTATGTGATTTCCTGCGGTATCACCTCTGACTCCCACCCCTTCTTCACCGGTAAGAACCAGTTCGTGGACACCGAGGGTCGTATCGACAAGTTCCAGAAGCGCTTCGGTGCTGTGCGTCGCGCCAAGAAGCCGACCCTGGGCTGAAGAATCCCCCTTCTTTCTATTGGTTTGGAAACCCTGGAGCCGCGAGGCTCCGGGGTTTTCTGTGCAGCGGAGTTATGCTCGCAGGGAATGCCAGCGGCGGAGGGTATAGGCGAGGATTCCGAGTGCCAGGATGACGGCCGCCAGCCCCAGGGTGGGTGTGGGGGTGGGCTCAATCATGCGGATGAACCCGTAAATCAAGCAGAGACTGCCGGCTTCCAGCAGCAGAGTTGCTTCACCGAGGGGCAGTCGCAGGAGGTTCCGCCCGCCGGTCGCATGCCAGAGCCCGGAGCGCAGGCTGCCGAGGACAAAAAGCAGCGGTAAATACGCAACGAAAGACATCATGACTGTGAGTTCTTCCAGACCTGCATTATCGTATGAGCGGGGTCTGTTGCTTTCCCATCTGACCGGTCGGAAGGTATAGATATCAGCTTCCGGGTCACTGAAATCGAGGACATTGCCCACTTGCCGCCCGACGAGGTAGAGGGTGTCTTTGCTGTAGGCACGATATTGTACCCGCGTGCGTTCAGCCCCCCCCAGGAATACGAGCTCAAAGCGCTTCTGTGTCTCATCGCAGGGGGAGAGGGAATACCCCACGGCGGGTTGCCCGAATTCGAGAGGGGCAGACATGACTTCCTCGACACCATACTTGAGTTCTTCCTCATGGTTCGCGAGGGTGAAAGCTCCCACTTTCAGCGTGTGCGGGTAAAAGCATTTCACTGCTCCACTACCCTCATCGGGGATGGATATCCGCTCCAGACGGAGAACGTGCGCTTTCACCCCGGTCAGCGGGTCGCAGGCGGGGGCTGGGATGCCGACGCTGCCACAGATTTTGACCAGCTTGCCTTCATTTGCCGGGTTGACCACATCTGCCGGGGCATGCACGGCCTCTTCCTGTAGCATGGAACCAGTTATGTGGGAAAACAGACCACCGGTCATTGTGATGATGAGGAGGGCGAAGAGCCCGCTATAGAAGACCAGCCCGCCGTGCACCAGAACCCAGAGCCAGCGCAGTGCTTTGGCTGGCAGAATGCGGCCCAGGTACTTGTTGCCCCAGGATTCGATGGTGTTCCATATTTTGCCGGGATGCTCCATGCTATCTGTTACGATGGGGGAATGACTGAATCTGTTCATCTTTTCCGGCGCCATTGCTGCACGGCGTATACCAGGAGCATGAGCCCGGCTGCCAGAAAAAGAAATCCGATAAGCAACAGCCGGGAGGGTGCGCAATCCTGAACTGCCATGAGGATAAGCCAACCACACCCGCTGGCAAGCAGGGAAAGAATGCCGCATGCATACAGCGAGGCATGGAACAGCCTGAAACGCAGGAAATCCGCCATGCGGGTCAGATTCCACCATGCAGCCCGCAGCGTGCCGAGCAGCATGCATAACATACCGAGCTGAATGAGCAGGCAGATAAGGAGCAGGCAAATGTGGAAAGGTTCAAAGCCAAACAGGGAAACGCGGTCGTATTCGGCCCAGTAGTCTGCATGGTCGTAGCAATGAGTCTCCCGCTGGTTCAGAGCCAGAGCGCCATCCAACTGGCGCCCGATGAGGTAGAGGTGCGGCTCTTTCGGTTGGGGAACGTGGTAGGTGACCGTGCCCAGCAGCACCCCGTCCTCATTACGTAACTGGAGCCGGGAATCTGCGGAATAGGGATTTTCCCAATTGATGGTGAACCCCGCGGTAGGGGCGCCGAGACTGATATCACCGGGCGCTGCCGGAACTTCCCGTTCATCCCAGTCCAGCAGTTCATGAGCTGGATTCAGGATGCGATACGCTCCGATGGTGGTTTCGGAAGAAAGAATACGCGGGCCTGTGAGCAGCGTGCCCAGAATCGGCGGGGGTGTTTGGAGTACGCTGGTTTCCACGCTGTTCGGTTTGAAATCCCGCCTGGCGCAGGGCGCATCAATGCGTACGTTCAATACAGGGTCATATACCGGGGCGGAGTGTGTGAGTTTGCCCTGAATCTTGATGAGCTTTCCTTCGTTCCAGGGATTGACGACCGCGTTGCCGCATGAGATGATGCGCTCAGCGGTCAGATACTGCACCAGCACAACATTCAGAATCGCCACTCCCAGAGTTGCCTGCAGGGTGAACATCGCCAGCAGCAGGGAAAGGAGCACCTGTAGCGCTCCCCAGAGCCAGCGCAGCACTATGGCTGGAAGAATATGCCCCAGGTACTTGTTGCCCCAGGATTCGATGGTGTTCCATATTTTGCCGGGATGCTCCATTTCACCTGCCATGATAGAATGCTTGCGGGATGCGTTCAATGATAAAAAACGGGCATGCCGCGTTTTTCTGCTTTCTTTGTGCAAAAAAGGGCGTATAATGTTGCCATTCACAAAAATTTCTTAACAATCTCATGAAAATCTGGTTTGATGGCAAGCTGGTTGACCGGGACGAGGCTAAGGTCTCCGTCTTTGATCATGGTGTTCTGTACGGTGATGGCTGCTTCGAGGGCATCCGCTTCTACTCCGGCAAGGTATTCCGCCTGGAGGAGCACATCGTGCGCCTGTTCAACTCCATGCGCTACCTCATGATTGAGCTTCCCTGGAGCTTCGAGGAGGTGTGCGCTGCTACGAATGAGACGGTGGCTGCCAGCGGTATGGAGGACGGCTACATCCGCCTGGTGGTGACCCGCGGCGTGGGTGACCTGGGACTGAATCCCCGCAACTGCCCCAAGGCCAGCATGTTCATCATCGTGCAGAATATCGCCCTGTATCCCAAGGAGATGTATGAGAAGGGCCTGAGCATGATTACCTCCTCCTTCCGCCGCCCGAACCCGGATATCCTCTGCCCGCAGGTGAAGAGCCTGAACTACCTGAACGGCATTTCCGCCAAGATTGAGGCTGTGGCCGCCGGTGCCGGCGAGGCCCTCATGCTCAACCAGCGCGGCAATGTGGCCGAATGCACAGGCGACAACATCTTCATCGTGGTGAACGGTGAGGTGCAGACCCCCCCGCTGACTGAGGGTGGCCTAGGTGGCATTACCCGCCACGCCGTGATGGATATCTGCGCCGAGCTCGGTATTCCCTGCGTAGAGAAGGTGATGAACCGCTTCGATATCCTCTGCGCTGATGAGTGCTTCCTGACCGGTTCCGCCGCCGAGGTGATTGCCGCCACCTCTCTGGATGGCCGCAAGATTGGCTCCGGTGTGGCCAGCCCTGTGACCAAGCGCATCCTGGCCCGCTTCCAGCAGCTGGTGCGCGAGTAATAACGCAAGCTCAACATTCTACAGGGCGGTGGGTGATTCAACTTGCCGCCCTGTTTTTATCCCGTTATGGAAAAGCTGTACGAAGGAAAGTTCCTGAACATGGTCCGCGAGGGCCGCTGGGAATACTGCGAGCGCGTGAACAACACCGGCGCTGTGATGGTCTTTGCCTGCACCCCGGAGGGCAAGGTGCTGCTGGTGGAGGAATTCCGCCCGCCCATAGGGCAGCGCTGCCTCTGCTTCCCCGCCGGGCTCAGCGGTGATGAGGGGCCGGAGAGCGATGCCGCCGCCGCCCGCCGCGAACTGCTGGAGGAAACCGGCTACGAAGCCGCAGAAATGAAGTTCCTCTTCCATGGCCCATCCTCCCCCGGGCTGACCTCCGAGAGCCTGTCCTTCTACCTGGCCACGGGGCTGCGCCGCGTCTCTGCCGGCGGTGGGGTGGACAATGAGAATATCACCGTGCGCGAAGCCCCGCTGCATGATATCGACACCTGGCTGGCCGCCCAGGTGGAGCAGGGAATAGCCCTCGACCCCCGCATCTATACCGGCCTGTATTTCCTCAAATGCCAATCACCCTCATGAATAAGAAACAACAGGTTGCCGAAAAACTGGCGGGCGAGGCCCTCAAAGGCTCCCCCTGGAGCCCCCGCAGCATGGTGCTGTACCTGCTCGCCATTATCTACGTCCTTTCTCCCTTCGACTTTATCCCGGATGCTCTCCTCGGCCTGGGGCAGCTGGATGACGCAGCCGTGGTTATTGCCGTCATTTTCTACGCTGCGCGCCTCCTCCGAACGGGAAAATAGCGTGTCGCCTTTCCTTTTTTCTTGCCCGGATGTTGCAACCGGCGGGGAATTCTGCTATGCTGCGGCGCGAGATGATTGAATCCCGGAAAGTGATTGAGGTGGTGGCGGCCATCATTCTGAACGCCACGGGGCAGGTGCTGGCCGTTAAATGCCCGGAACACAAGCACGGCGGCGGCTGGGAGTTCCCCGGGGGCAAGATTGAACCCGGCGAGTCGCCCCAGGAAGCCGCCGCTCGTGAGATTCAGGAGGAACTGGGGGTGCAGATAGAAGTGGGCGAGCTGGTGCACACCGTGGAGTGGGACTATCCCGCCTTTCACCTGAGCATGCAGTGCTTTGCTGCGCAGATGCTGCATGGCGCACTGCAGCTGCGTGAACATACCGATTTCCGCTGGCTGGATGCCGCCTCCCTGCGCACCGTGGACTGGTTGCCGGCCGATGTGGACCTGCTACCGCATGTGGAAAGGCTGCTTACACCGCTAAATTAGGCAGGAAAAAGGAAATTTGTGTTGACTCTGAGGGCGGAAATCTATATACTTGCTCTTGCCTTGCCAGGCCCGGTGGCCGGGCGGGTCTAATCTTAAAAACCATTATATACTACTATGGCTAAATACGCTATTAACGGTTTCGGTCGCATTGGTCGCAATGTGCTTCGCGCCATGTCCCAGGCCGAGCTCGAGAAGGTTGTTGCTATTCACGACCTTACCCCCATCGCTACCACTGCTCACCTGCTTAAGTATGACTCCACGCAGGGCAAGTTCAAGGGCACCATCGAGGTTGATGGTGACAACCTGATTGTCAACGGCCACCCCATCAAGATTGTTGGCGGTATGCTGGGCCCGGATCAGCTTCCCTGGGCTGAGCTGGGTGTTGACGTGGTGCTTGAGTCCACCGGTCTCTTCACCGCTCGCGAGAAGGCTGAGGGCCACATCAAGGCCGGCGCCAAGAAGGTGCTTATCTCCGCTCCCGCCAAGAACCCCGACCTGACTTTCTGCATCGGCATCAACGACAACGAGTACGACGCCGAGAAGCACAACATCGTGTCCAACGCTTCCTGCACTACCAACTGCCTTTCCCCCATGGTGAAGGTTCTCAACGACAAGTGGGGCATCGAGAAGGGCATGATGAGCACCATCCACTCCTACACCAACGACCAGCGTATCCTTGACCTGCCGCACAGCGACCCCCGCCGCATGCGCGCCGCTGCCATCAACATCATCCCCACCACCACCGGCGCTGCCAAGGCTATCGGTGAGGTGATTCCCCAGCTGAAGGGCCTGCTCAACGGTGCTTCCTTCCGCGTGCCCACCCCGACCGGTTCTCTGACCGACTTCGTGGCCGTGCTGAAGAGCGATGTGACCGTGGAGGAAGTGAACGCCGCCATGAAGGAGGCCGCTGAGGGCCCGCTCAAGGGCATTCTCGAGTACTCCGAAGAGGCTCTCGTGCTTCAGGACATCGTGTCCAACCCCCACTCCTGCATCTTCGATGCCGGCTTCACCTATGTGGTGGGCGGCAACATGGTGAAGGTTTGCGGCTGGTACGACAACGAATGGGGCTACTCCAACCGCGCCGCTGAGGCTATGAAGAAGCTGGGCGACAGCATCTGCTGCTGCTGCTGCTGCAAGGGCTAAACCCTGCCAGCTGACTCATTGAAGCCAGCTTTTACGACCGGGTGGTTCTGCTGAAAGGCAAACCACCCGGTTTTTTCATACCCGCGTTGTGAAATTGTGGATAACTTTGTGGATAACTTGTGGATAATCCGGTGTGAACCTGTGTTGAGACTGTGCTGGGAACAGGACAGATAAATTGGAATTTGGCGTTCCGCCAAAATTACGAGTTACGAATTACGAGTTAC
>CAZTAX010000012.1:0-26368 GCA_964611765.1 uncultured Akkermansia sp.
ATGTCGATTTTATGACATGATGAAGTGTCATATCTGCCAATGCGTTTGCCCTGAAACTTTGGGGAACATGTGTTGCAAAAGGAGCGCCAATGTGGTAGACTGGGCGGCGATATGAAGTTTCTCATCACAGCCGGACCTACACGCGAGGCGATTGACCCGGTACGCTACCTGACGAACCGCTCCTCCGGGCGCATGGGCTATGCTCTGGCCGGGGCTGCCCGCCACGAGGGGCACGAGGTTATCCTCATTTCCGGGCCTACTACGCTGGATGTGCCTGCCGGGGTGGACTTCATTCCGGTGGAGAGCGCACAGCAGATGTATGATGCGGTGCGCGATACGGTGAAGTATGCGGATGTGGCCATCCTCTGCGCCGCGGTGGCGGATTATCGCCCGGTGGCGGTGCAGGAGCAGAAAATCAAGAAGAGCGGCGAGCGCATGGTCATCGAGCTGGAGAAAACGCCCGATATCCTGGGCAGTATGCGCGATGTATTCGGCTTCACCGGCACGCTGGTGGGCTTTGCCGCCGAGACGCAGAATGTGGAGGAATACGCCCAGGATAAACTGCGCCGCAAGAAGTGCGATATGATTGTGGCGAATGATGTTTCGCGCCACGACATAGGCTTTGACTCCCGCGAGAACGAGGTGGCCCTGGTCTACCCCGACCGTGTGGAGTATCTGGAAAAGGACACGAAGGAGCACATCGCCCTGCATATCATCGAACACGCCACCCTCATCCGCCGCCCATGAAGGTAACCATGGAGATGCTGGGCTGGGGCCCGGATTATGCAGAGGCTCTGGCGGCGCTGGGACACCCGGAGTGGTACCCCGCCCGCATCATCCGCGAGACCAAGATTAATTTCACCGTGATTGCCAGGGGCAAGGGAGACCACGAGGTGGTGCTCTCCGGCAAGGTGTGGCACGATGCCGTTTCCGATGCCGACCTGCCTACCGTGGGAGACTGGGTGGCGGTAGACCCGGGGCAGGGCAAGGATCTGCCCGTTATCCGCGCCATGCTGCCGCGCCGCAACCGTTTCTCCCGCAAGGCACCCGGCCGCAGCTGCGCGGAGCAGGTCATCGGCGCCAATGTGGATATGGTGGTGGTCATTACCGATGCTGAGAGCGACTACAACCCGCGCCGCATCGAGCGCTACCTGACCCTCATCCGCAAGAGCGGGGCAGAGGCCGTGGTGCTGGTGAACAAGGCTGATACCGCCCCGGAGGAGGATATGAAGCGCGCGGTGGAGGAAATCCGCGCCCTGGGCTGCAGCGAAGTTTATCCCATCGTGGCCCGCTGGCGCAAGGGCTACCCGCAGTACCTCCGCCGTGTGCCCAAGGGGCGTACCATCACCGTCGTCGGCTCTTCCGGCGTGGGTAAGAGCACCTTTGTGAACAGCCTGCTGGGCGATGAATGGCTCGAAACCGGCCATGTGAACGAAGTTACCGGCAAGGGCCGCCACACCACCGTGGCGCGTGAGCTGGTGATTCTGGCGGGCGGCGGTGTGCTCATTGATAACCCCGGCATGCGTGAGATTCACATGTGGACGGATGCCGCTACCCTCCGCGCCCAGTTTGCCGACCTGAACGAGCTGGAACGCCAGTGCCGCTTTGCGGACTGCTCCCACCGCAAGGACGCCGGCTGCGCCATCCGCGCTGCGCTGGAGAGCGGCTCCCTCACCCAGGAACGCTACGAGCACTTCCTGAACCTGGATGCCGAAATCGCCGAGCTGGAGCGCCGCAATGAAAAACGCCAGATGACCCTGGAGCGCGTGAACCGTCGCGAAAAGCGCCACCAGATGCGCAACCGCGAAGACCGCGAAGACCACCGCCGGAATATGAATCCCCACCGCCGGCAATACTATTCGGATTGACGATTGACTATCGACAATTGACTATTGGGAAGGAAGGGTGTTCCGCACCGTTTCGCGAGCCTCTTTGGCGGCGATGAGCCACTGGCGCACGCCTTCAGACAAATGAGGTTTGAGGGATATTTGTCAATTTAAACGGAGGGCTTTTCTTGCGGCTTTTGTCAGGAAGATTGCAATTTTATCTGAGAAATGGTTGATTTTTGCCTTTTTGAACAGTAACGATCTGCACCAGTCGGAGACTGTACCTAGAGTATAGATGACCGCGGGTGCTATCACCCAGCTGGGCCATGAAAAGTCTATGGCATACGCTATGCGCAGGATCACTCTTGATACGGTTGCCCACAGGAGGGGGTGATTGTGAAATAAATATACGCCGAAAGACAGAGGCGCTGCCCACGAGAGAAAACGTAAGATGATTTTGCTTCGTATCTGGATGCGAGTGAGAGCCAGAAAAACACAGAGGCAGGAACCGATAAAGGGTAAGGCTGTATAATCGCGATTCAGAATTGGAAAGAAATGATTTAAGATAGTGCTGCAGATTAATGTTGCGAAAAAGAGAATGAACCACGTGATTGCACGACCGGGGATGTCGGTAACGCGAATAAACGCGCCGAGGATATAACAGACAATCATCCAGAGAAGATTTTGTCCTCCTTGCGATATGAGAGAATGGCTGCTGGTGTTCAGCCCGGAAAATACGAGGATGATTGCTGCTGTAAACCATTTGAATTGTTTTGAATCCAGAGAAAGAATCAATTTATTCAAAAAAGGAATCAGAAAGAATAAGCCGGAATAGGTGGTAAAATACCAGTAGCCCCCCGCAAAGGGCAGGTCTGTACATTTGTTGACAACTGTCTCCCATACGGATGCTGCATCCTGTGATACGAGTAGCAACAGGATGACGTACCCTGTGGAATATAATGCAACTTGCAGGTAAAGTGAAATGTATCGGGCTAAGCGCCATTGAGAGCACACGCAGCAGTACCCTGTGATTAGCATGAATAGATTAACCCCCATGTAGGTAAAGTTATGCCATACTGCATAGACTGATTGATTCAGCGTGTTATCGGAAATGTGTGCCCACAGCCCGCATTCGTCACTATGGAGTGCACACACGAGAAACATGGACAGAATGCGAAGGAGGTCAATTCCTGCATTTTTCTTGCTGTCTGATTTTGGCAAAAACTCTGTTGCGCTAACGTGCATGCGCACGAGCCTATCATAAAGTAATCGATTGTCCAAGAAAATAACTGTTGCTTCCCATGATGATGCCCGCCTAGAAGTGAACAACGGCGGTCGTTTTGAAGAGGAGACTCCATCAGCTCTTTCTGACCGTTTCGCGTGCCTCCTTGGCGGCGATGAGCCATTGGCGCACGCCTTCCTTATCCTGGGTTTCGAGGAGGTCGATGAGGTGGTGCAGGTCGTTTACACAGTAGTGCAGGGCAGCGCGCACGGCCTCGTCTCCCAGAGGATATCGGCCCACATGCCGGAGCCTCAGCTCCCGTCCGAACGCAGTGAGGATATCGTTCAGGTCTGCGGCCTGAATATCGTCCGGCGAAGCCGGATATCGTCCACGCGGAGCGTGGATATCGTTATCCGATGGAGTGCGCCCTGCGCAGATGGTGCCAATCGGGCAATATCAACTCATTCTCACCGTTTCGCGAGCCTCTTTGGCGGCGATGAGCCACTGGCGCACGCCTTCCTTATCCTGGGTTTCGAGGAGGTCGATGAGGTGGTGCAGGTCGTTCACGCAGTCGTGCAGGGCAGCGCGGACGGCCACGTCATTTTCCCATAGGATATCGGCCCACATGTTGGCGCCGCCGGAGCAGACTCGTGTGGTATCGCGGAATCCGCTGGCGGCGAGGCGCTGCAGGTCTTCCATGGGCTCCTGACCGAGGGTGGCGCCGCGGGCGCAGAGGGCGGCCAGGATGTGCGGACAGTGGGAGATGCGGGCCACGGTGCGGTCGTGGTTGACCGGGTTCATCACATAGGTGCTGGTGCCCAGGGCTTCCCAGAAAGCGGCGAGTTGCTGCACCTTGGTCTCCGGTGCACCGTGCGGGTTGGTGAGGGCTACGGTGGCGCCTTTGATGAGGTCGGCGTATGCATTTTCGATGCCCTGGGTTTCTGCGCCGGCCATGGGGTGGGAGCCGATGAAGCAGCGCCCCCGGTTGGTGAGCATGCTGCCGGTGGTGCGGTGTACGTATGCCTTCACCGAACCGATATCGGTGATGATGGCGTCCTTGGATACAGCTGAGAGGATGTAGCGGGAAAGTTCTTCAAATGCACCGATGGGGGTGGCCAGGATGATGAGTGCGGCACCTTTGACCGCCTCGCGGGCATCGGTGTACGTGTGCTGAGAGATGCCTCGCTCACGCACAAAATCGAGCGGTTGCTGCCGGCGGGCCCAGATGCGGAGTTCGCAGCCGGGCAGGTGCTGCTGCACGGCCATGGCAATGGAGCCGCCGAGCAGGCCGGGGCCCAGGATGCACACGGATTTGAAAGGAGATTCGGCCATACGTTACGGCACGTAGAAGTGGAAGTTGGTTCCGCGCACCTTCAGTTCCTTGCCGCTGGGGTAGGGTTTACCGTTCTTATCCACCACGCGGATGGTCTTGCTGGGGTTGATCGGGTTATATACGCGGGTGGGGTCGCCGGGCACGCGAGTTGCCACCGGGATGGGGCCGGTGTTGGTAATCTTGCTCAGATCCGTTGCCGAGGATGCTGCCGCAGCAGGTTGCGCCGCAGTTGCCGGCTTGGCAGCAGTGGCCGGCTTGGTCACGATGGGGGTGAGAGCCGGTGCTGCTGCTTTCGTCTGGACGGGGGCGGCGGCGGGCTTGGGTGCCGGAATCGGCGCTGTGCTCTGCGTGCCCGGGACAATCGGGCGCGTCAGATCCAGCGGCGCATTCGCCGGTTGGGCAATCGGCTGGCTGGTGACGGGATCCGGAATGGGAGCCTGTTGAATGCCAGCCGGCTGCGTGGTTACCCAGGTGTCCGGGTAGGTGGTGCGCCCAGCTGAGCCCTGATACGGCATATCGGGTACGGTGGGTGTGTAGTATACACACGAACTGAGCGCGCTGCAGACAAGCGGCAGCAAAAGAAAACGGCTGGTTTGGTTGTTCATAAGGGAAAGCTTTACAGGTTCTTTAAGATAAGTTAAATCTATTCGGACAAAATGTCAATCTAAATTCCGCTTGTGAAGGGTGTTAGTTTTGATATTTGGATTTGACTAACATTTCCGGTGGGAGTAAACTGCCTGCCGCTATGAGCAAGCCTATGCCGGAACAACCACTTTCGAGGCTCTGGACGGCGAATTACACGCGCGCCTGGGTGGCCAATTTCCTGTTGTTTTTTTCGTTCATGATTATGACGCCTCTTTTTCCGGTGTATCTGAGCACGGAGTTCGGGGCGGATAAGGACACCATAGGCTGGGTGCTGGCCGGGTACAGCATCACGGCGGTGCTGGCTCGTTTTGTAAGCGGGTGGCTGGTGGATAGTTTTCCGCGCCTGGTGGTGCTGGTCACAAGCTATGTGATTTTTACGCTGTGTACCGGGGCGTATCTGCTGGCAGGCAGCCTGCTGGCTTTTGCGGTGGTGCGCACGCTGCATGGCATCCCCTTTGGTTCCACCACGGTGGCGAACAGCACGGTGGCTGTGGATTCCCTGCCATTCAGCCGCCGGGCAGAGGGGATCGGATACTACGGGTTGAGTAATAACGTGGCCACAGCGCTGGCGCCCAGCGCGGGGTTGGCTATTTATGGAGCATGGGCAGATTTTCGTCTGCTGATGTGGGTTGGGGTGGTGCTGGCCGTGGCGGGCGTGCTGGTTACGAATTCCACGCGATTGCCGCGGCGCCCGCGCCCGTTGCCGCGCAAGCCGTTCAGCTTTAAGAAACTCATTCTCTGGCGGGGGTGGAGCCAGGGGCTTTCTACTGTCTGTTTTGCCTTTGCCTACGGCGTCATCTCCACCTATGTAGCGTTGTACAGTATTGAAGTTCTGGGGATCACCCGCGGGACGGGGCTTTTCTTCCTCTTGTTCTCAACCGGGCTCATCCTGTCGAGACTGATAGGCAGCAGAACATTGCGACAGGGTAAGATTGTGCAGAATGCGGTGGTCGGGGTCAGTTGCAGCATTGTGGGTTATACTCTGTTTGCCGGGGTGCAGGCAGAGTGGGCCATGTACCTTTCCGCTCTCATCTGCGGCCTGGGGAACGGCCATTTTTTCCCCGCAGTGCAGAACATGTTCATTAACATGTGCAGCAAGGATGAGCGGGGTACTGCGAATTCGACTCTCTTTGTCTCCTGGGACATCGGAGCGGGCATTGGCACCCTGCTGGGTGGGGTGCTGGCAGAATCGTTCGGGTTCGGGGTGGCGTTCGGGGGTGCGGCGCTGGTGAATCTGGCCGGTGCGCTGCTCATGTTCTTCTACGGTTGCGCTGCTTACCGGCGGACGCAGGAGTAAGGCTGCGCAGTGAGTTTTCAGAGCAGGGCAAACTGAAGGTGCATCCAGTCGTAATTGCGAGCCCGCCCCAGAGAGGTGGCACCGTGTGATTCCCAGATGCACCACCAGGCTTCGCAATCCGGGTGGGACAGCGTGGCGCGGGGTGATTTGAGGGCGTAGGCGTTGGATGCGGGGGCAAAGTCCAGGGCGATGCCCCAGGCATGCATGGAGAGACTCCTGCCGGTGGCGGTGGGGCGGAAGTTATAGCTGCCGCCGTACTGGTCCAGGCCAAGACGGTGGATTTCGTTGGTGCCGTAATGTTGCAGTACTTCTTCCAGGGCGGCTTTCACATGCGGGGCAATGAGCCGGTGCACGCGGATGCTGCGTACGGGCTTTCCTTCGAAATACAGTTGATAGGCGGGGATGAGGCTCACGAGGTTCTCTTCTTTGCCGGGGGAGCCGAAGATGCTATTGCCGCGACGTACTTCAGCCTGGGTGGGCCAGACGGGCACTTCCCTGATGCCCAGAGCGGAGCTGATGGCACGCAGGGTGCTGGGGCCGATGATGCCATCCTGCACGAGACCGAGATGCTGCTGAATGCGGCGGACGGTTGTTTTCATCTGGCGGCCGGGGTGGAGAGGTGTTCGATGGCTGAGAGACGGATATCCATGGCTCGCAGGATTTCCACGGTCTGAGCGGCGGTGGTGGCCTGGTCGCGGGCGAGCTGGCGGAAATCGCCATACACGAAGCACACCAGGGCAAAGCCGCCGAAGGTGATGATTTCCCGCGTGTATTCGCGGGTGAGGGTCAGGTAGTCTCGGAATGGTTTGCACATGCCTATGGTATAGTGCCTCCTCTGCTTACGCGCAAGCAATTTGAAAAACAAGGCACCGCTTTCCGTACGGAAAGCGGTGCCGGGTGTGATTTTTTTTGCTCAACAACCGGAGCTTACAAGCCGGCCGGGGTGGCGGCGGGTGCTGCAGGTGCCGCAGGCTCCACAGGCTGGGGCTGCGGGTTGGTGGTGGGCGGAGCCTCAGGCGGGGTGTAGGTGTAGTACACCTGGCCATCAATATCCGCATGATACTGGCCACCGGGCACGATGCTGATGCCGAGGGTCTTGCCGGCATAGTTGGCGGGCGGGTTCACCTTGTAACGGCGGATTTCCGGCTGGCCTTCCTTATCCGGGTCACGCACGATAATGGTGATCGGACCCTTGATGGGGGCTGCCTGTTCGCGCGGAGTCACGGCGCTGGCGCCGCCGGCCATTTCACCACAGGGGAACTCCACACCGGCGGCATCGCGGGCTTCCACCAGGATACGGCCCGGGGTGGTGTTCGTAATCTTGACGGAGTAGCTCATCACGCCACCGGGGGCAGGCATGGGTGCCACTGCGGATATCTGGGGAACCATGGTCGGGGGCGGGGTCACGGCCTCGCCGCTGGCATAAACGTTGCCGTCCACGCTGGCGTGGTACTTACCGCCGGGGATGATGCTGATACCCACGGTCTTGCCGGCATAGTATGCGGGGGGATTCACCTTGAAACGGCGGATTTCCGGGGCTCCTTCCTTATCCGGGTCGCGTACCACGATGGTGATGGGCCCTACGATGGGGTCAGCCTGCTCCAGCGGGGTGGTGGCACTGCGGCCGCCATCCATGAAACCGCAGGGATAAATGGAACCGGCGGCATCCTGGGCTTCCACAAAAATCTTGCCCGGTGTGCTGTTGGTGATGCGCACGGAGTAGTTCATGGGCACGGCTGCGCCGGGAATGCCGGGAGCCATTCCCATGCCGGGATCGGTGCCAATGGCCACCTGACCGGGCACAGCCGTCTGGTGGATGTAAGTGGACTGAGTGGCAGCCGGGGTGGTGGGCAGCATCGGGGTCGGGGTGTATTGCATGGGGGCAAGCGCACCGGCCACCGTGTTGGCTGCGGCCTGGCCCATCGCGGCACCCATGGCAGCACCCGTCTGAGGCTGCCCGCCGTACTGGGTCACCTGGGAATCAAAAGCGGCATCAACATCGACGCTGCCCACGGCCACAGCGGCTTGTCCGGGCAGGGCGAGGTACTGCGCAGGCTTGGCAGTCTGCGGTCTGGTCACTACACTGGCACGGTTGTTCACAACCGTGTTATCTGTAGAACTACAGGAGGCTACCACAGCGGCAGCACTGGCTACGAGACAGTATTTAATCTTCATGCTGACACAGAAAGTATCACAAATGACAGAAAAAAGCAAGAATAATGTTGGCGGCCTGCAATAAATTACGGATTGCTCCTGCCGGAAACAGTTTGTTCAACATGAGGTATACGCGAATCAGAAGAGAAAGAAAGACCGCCGCAGAGGGGCTGCGGCGGCCGGGGGGAGTTCTGTTGACCGGGAATCAGAAGTTGCCCTGGTCGCAGGCATCGCCGAAGGAGACACCGATTTCGCGGGCAGCTTCGATGAGCTGGCTCTTGCTGTCCACCAGGTGCAGGGTGCGCACCGCCTCTTCGATGGGCATGGAGACCATGTCCGTGCGGTGCAGGGCCACGGTTTCGCCGAACTTGCCTTCCTCGATGAGGTCGATAGCCTTGGCGCCGCAGCGCACGCCGAGCACGCGGTCGAAGGGGATGGGGGAGCCGCCGCGCTGGGTGTGTCCCAGCACGCAGTAGCGGGTTTCGATGCCGGTGATGGTTTCCAGCTTGGTGGAGAGGAAGGCCGCGATACCGCCGAGGCGCACTTCGCCCTTGGTCTCTTCATCCAGAGTGAGGAGTTTGCCGCCGATAGTGGCACCTTCGCTCACCACGATGATGATTTCGCGCTGGCCCAGAGCCTTGGTGAGCTCCACTTTGCGCACGATGTCCTCCAGAGTGAAGGGAATCTCGGGGATAAGAATCACATCTGCACCTCCGGAGATGCCGCCGTACAGGGCAATCCAGCCGGCGTGGCGGCCCATCACCTCCACCACCATCATGCGCTGGTGGGAGTAAGCGGTGGTGCGCAGGCGGTCCAGCTGCTTGCTGACCACGGAAACAGCGGTCCAGAAACCGAAGGTGTAGTCCGTGGCGCCCAGGTCGTTATCGATGGTCTTGGGCACGCCCACGATGGGCAGACCGATCTGGCGGAGTTCCTGACCGATGGTCTGGGATCCGTCGCCACCCACCACGATGAGGGCGGAGAGCCCGAGACGCTCCACAGTGGCCTTACTGCGGGCCAGAACGTCCTCTGCAATCTGCATGCGGCCACCCACACCGCTCTTCACGGTGAAGTTGCCCTTGTTCACCGTGCCGAGGATTGTGCCGCCGGTAGAGCGGATGTTGAGGCAGTTTCCCGGGGTGAGGATGCGCCAGCGCTCGTTTTCGGGGGTGGAGAGCAGGCCTTCAAAGCCATCGTAGAAGCCGTAAACAGTCCAGCCGCGGGCGGAGGCAGCCGCCACGGCACCTTCAATCACGGCGTTGAGACCGGGGCAGTCGCCACCGGCGTTGAGAATACCTATGTTCATGAGATTTTAATTGGGGAGTAAAATGAATTTTGTTCTATCCTGGTAATCGTTAGTGGGGAGCCATGCATCCCAGGCGTTCCAGCCGTCGCGCAGGAAACGGGCGGTTTCCTGGTAGCGGGAGGTGGATGAGGGCATGCCGAGCATGACTACCAGCAGGCGCTGGGCGAAAGTGGCTTCCTTGCCGGTGGCCGGGTTCACCCGCTTGACCGAGGCGCGGCGTGCGGTCACCATGAGGCAGCTGCCCGCGCTGCGGGACTGTCCCACCTTCAGTCCGTCCACGTGGCCGGAGCCGCTCAACAGCTTGTTGTTGTTGCGGATGGTCTGGCTGCGCTTGCCGGCCGGGGTGTGAATGGTGACAATGCAGCCCGTCTGGGCGGTGATGGCCAGCAAATCCGTGTCGTTGATGGCATACATGCCCAGCAGAGCCATATCACGGGCGGAAGACTGGGTGATGACCGCTCCATTCGTGCCCTTGAACACGGTGGAGGTCATGCCCAGGCGGCGGGCGAGATTGTTCATCTGGGCGAGGAAGGCGCCTTCCGGATCTCTGCTGCTCAGGCTGCCGCCGCAAGCGTAGGCCAGTGCAGTGGCGCAGGCGCTGTCGTCCCACATGAGGGCGGAGTACAAGGCATCACGCACAGAGATGTAGTCTCCCGGGCGCAGTCGGAGCAAGTTGGTACGCTGCCACGCCACGGCTTCTGCCGGAACCGTAATCAGGCGGTTCATATCCACCTTGTACGCCTTTACCCAGTCCATGACGACCACGGCAGTGGCCAGGTTGGTCAGCATGCCGATGGGGCGTTTGAGATTGGAGTTGGAGGAGTACAGTACGCGACCGGAGTTGACCTCCAGCGCAACATAGCTGGGGGTTGTTTTTTCCGGGGTCACGATGCTCTGGTACGAGCAGGAGGTGAACAGACCACTGACTGCGGCCCCTAACGCACAAAGATATGTGAGAGCTTTATTCATTTAGAAGCAGCCGACTTGGATTTGCAGCACTTGCGGGCGGGCTTGCTTCCCTTGGTGCTTGCCTGAATGCGGTCGCTGTGCATTTCATCAGGGTTGCGGTCGCCGAAGATGATACCGAGGTCACGCGCCGTGCTGACAACCTGACTGTCCGGGCTGACGAAACGGTGGTGAGCCACGGCTTCCTCAATCGGCACGTTGTCGATGTTGAGGCCGTTGAGCACCACGGTCTTGCCGAAGTCCTTTTTCTCGATGAGCTTGACGGCTTCCACACCGAAGCGCACGCCGAGAATGCGGTCGAATGCGCAGGGGCTGCCGCCTCGCTGGGTGTGGCCCAGCACGCAGTAGCGGGTTTCGATGCCGGTGCGTTCCTGCAGAATCTGGGTGAGCTTGTTGCCGATGCCGCCCAGGCGTTCATCCCCGTTTTCCTTGTTGTGTACGGTGACGAGCTGGCCGTTGAGGCGGGAGCCTTCTGCCACCACCACGATGATTTCACGCTGGCCGGTAGCCTTGCGAGCCTTGACGCACTCGATGACCTTGTCCAGGTCGTACTCAATTTCGGGAATGAGCACCACGTCTGCCGCAGCGGCGATACCGCCGTACAGAGCAATCCAGCCGGACATATCGCCCATCACCTCAATCACCATCATGCGCTGGTGGGCATTGGCGGTGGTGCGGATGCGGTCGATGGATTCCGTCACCACGGTTACGGCGCTGTGGAAACCGAAGGTGTAGTCGGAGTCGCTGCAGAGGTCGTTGTTGATGGTTTTCGGGATGGAAATTACGGGCAGACCTTCTTCAGAAAGGAGACTGGCAGTGCGGGCGGAGCCGCTGCCGCCGATGACGGCCAGGGCCTGGAGCCCCAGGGCGTTGATGGTCTTTTTGGCCTTGGCCATGACCTCGCGGTCTACCTGGCGGCGGCCTACTTTGTTGGTAACCACCTTGAAGTTGCCGGTGCTGGTGGTGCCGAGGATGGTGCCGCCATGAGCGCGGATTTTGTGGGTCTTGTTGGGCGTGAGGGTCTCATAACGGCGGCCCCCTGCCATGGGCAGGAGGCCTTCAAAACCGTCATGGAAACCGATAACTCGCCAACCACGGCGATAGGCTGCGGACACGTAGCCTTCAATCACCGCATTGATGCCGGGGCAGTCGCCGCCGGAATTGAGAATACCGATAATCATGTTTCAGGATTGTTGCGTTAAGCTTGTGTGGACGGCGCGGGAATGGCCCCGAAATAGTGAGCGCAGCACCACAGGGCGCGGGGGTGGTGGAAGAAGGATTTCCACATGGAGCCCTTAAGACCGTTGGTGGTGGAACCGTCCTGGTTGCAGTAGCCGAACCACTCGCCGTGTTCCTTGTCCTGCAGGTGCTCGAAAGCCCAGTCGTGGATGCGCTGGTGCCATTCGGCGTATTTTTCATCACCGGTCATGGTATAGGCCAGACATGTGCCGATGAGGGCTTCATCGTGCGGCCACCAGAACTTCATGTTGTGCCAGTATTCCTGCACCGGCTTGTTGTACACATCGGTGTAGTAGAGCAGGCCGCCGTACTTCTTGTCCCAGCCGCGAGCCAGGGCCCAGTCTATCATCTTGCAGCCGATTTCGATGAGCTTCTTGTCACCACCGCGGTAGCGGGCTTCCTCCAGCACGAACCAGCCGCCTTCGATATCATGGCCGGGGTTGAGGACTCGCTCGTCGAAGTGGTCGATGACGGAACCATCCGGGGCCACATTCTCGAGCACGGCCTGGATATCCTCGTGCAGGAAGAGACGCTGCAAGTCATCGATGCAGCGGTCAATCCAGGCAGTGTACACGCCGCCTTCATCGCCGAGGTAGCGGCGCATTTCCTGGGCGGTCACGAGCATGATCATGCGGCAGCCCAGGTTTTCACCGGGGCGGTTGCCGGTGCTCTTGGGAGCCATTTTGC
Organism: uncultured Akkermansia sp.; assembly: GCA_964611765.1. Classification (GTDB taxonomy): domain Bacteria; phylum Verrucomicrobiota; class Verrucomicrobiia; order Verrucomicrobiales; family Akkermansiaceae; genus Akkermansia. The sequence continues at coordinate 12,676 of CAZTAX010000012.1, forward strand.
CGGGTGTGAAGAAGATATCGGCAAAGACGCCGAACCAGTTGCGGGCGCGTTCGGCGCTCTTCGGGTCGCCGGTGGCTCCGTAGTGGGCAGCCCAGGCGATGGCGGCGAAGCATTCGCTGTATGCATAGCGGCGCATGCGGATAGGCATGCCGTCTGCCGCCACGTGGAAATACATGCGGTTGGCCTCGTGGTCAGCGCAGTGCTCTTCGAGGAACTTGAGGGCGCTTTCGGCGCATTCCATCCAGAGCGGATTCTTCTCGATGCTGTTGTAGCAGGTAAGGAGCATCCAGGCCATGCGGCCCTGTGCCCATACGTTCTTGTCGGTGTCTACCAGCGTGCCATCAGCGGCGTAGCAATGGTAGAGCCCCCCGTTCACTGTGTCCAGTGAACGGGGAAACCAGAACGGCACTACCTCATTGAGCAGCTTGTCTTTGTAGAATTCGCCAAGTGCTTTGGTATCCATGAGGAAATGCGGGTTGGAGCTTTACTTGTAGATGGCCCAGTCGTAGAAGCCGATGGCCTTGAGCTCGCTCTTGAGAGCCTCGAGGGTGGCTTTGTCCTGCTTGCCCATGGGGAGACGGGCCGGGCCGAAGTCCACGCCGGTCCATTCGCTCATGAGGTACTTGCAGCAGCCCATGTAGCCCTTGCCGGCGATGATGTTGATCATGGTGACAGAGAGTTGCTGCAGGCGGCGGGCCTCAGCCAGGTCGCCGGCGTCCACAGCCTTCATGATATCATCATACAGCTTGGGAGCATAGTTGAAGGAGGAACCCACGCCGCCCTTGGCACCGGTGGCGTATGCACCGAGGAACCATTCATCCACACCCCAGGGGATGTCGTACTTGCCGCCGTCGTAGTTCAGAGCGTCCATGTACAGAGCAAGATCGGGGTTGGTGAATTTCACGCCTACGAAGTTCGGAATCTTCTTGGCGCAGGCCTCAATCATCTTGCAGGGGTTGAAGCCCACATGGGTGAGCACGGGGATATCGTAGAAGTAGAAAGGCAGTTCGGGAGCGCCGGAGGCGGCTACGGCCAGGCTGTCTACCAGCAGGTCGATGCTGCCGGGCTTGAAGTAGCAGGGGGAGTTGCTGGCGGTGCCGGTGGCGCCGCATTCAGCAGCGTAGGCGGCCAGCTCGCGACCGTCGTATACGCAGTTGCCGCCGGTGTGTACGATGACATCAATGCCGTACTTCTTGCCGGCCTCGCCCCAGGCGGCCATGTTTTCCTTGCGCTCCGTGAGCTGCATGTGGGCGGATTCACCGGTGGAGCCGGTGATGAAAACGGATTTGATACCCTGGCTGGCCAGGAACTTGGCCTGAGCGTCCACTGCATTCGGGTTGCAGGATCCGTCAGCGTTCATCGGGGTGTGCGTAGCAGCGCAGAGACCGTGGATTTTGAATGAGGTTTCCATATCTGTAGTATGTGTTTTGTATGTGAGAAAGGGCAGGGGAATAAAATAATGCCCAGTGCTACTTTTAACGCAAAGGACATGATTTTTCAAGAATAATCTGCTGTTTGGGTGGAATTAGGCTTATTTTTCCGCTTTCACCCGCTTGAATCGCATTTTCAGTTCATCTTCCGGGCGGTTGCGGGCCTTGTTTTTCTGGCGGATGAACTCGCGGGCTTCCGGCGGCAGTTTTTCCATGATGTGGAAATCCACCACGGCCAGGTCATCGGACTCGAAGGTGAGACTGGCGAGGTATTTTTCCCCATTGCGAGAGATTTCGATGGAGTAGGGTTCACGCTCGTCCTGCAGCCAGTTGTATTGGAAAGTGGCGCGGTAATTTCCACCCTGCCAGCGGGCGGTGCAGTCCGTTACCTCCACATAGCCGAGTTTGTTGAATTCCTGCCACTCGCCCTGCACGAGTTCCCGCGGGTTCTTGAACCAGCCCGGCAGCAGCAGGGCTGCACAGGAAAGAACGGAAATCAAAATAAGAAACAGAATGAGTCGTAAGCGCGTCATATCGTCCTGCATTCTAGCAGATTCTGTTTGTTTTGCAATCATTCTGTTTGCTGATTCATCATTTCAGGCATGAAGGAACTCATCTTACTACGGCATGGGGAATCCGAATGGAATGCAGAAAACCGGTTTACCGGCTGGGCAGATGTGCCGCTCTCAGAGCGCGGACGCCGGGAGGCGGTTTTGGCTGGCCGGCGGCTTCGGACGTCCGGTTTTGCCTGTCGGGCAGCAAGTTGTTCTCTGCTGGTGCGCGCGATACATACCCTTAATATCGTGTTGGATGAGCTGGGGAGTTCCTGGGTGCCTGTGCACAAGGATTGGCGACTTAATGAGAAGCACTACGGCGCCTTGCAAGGCCGCCACAAAGCGGAGGTGGAGCTGGAGGCTGGCCCGGAACAGGTGCACCTCTGGCGGCGGGTTTACGATTGCCCACCCTCGCCTTTGCAACCGGGGGATGAGCGCCTGCCGCAGCTGGATATCCGCTATGATTTTCTGCCTCGTCATCTGCTTCCCACTACGGAGTCGTTGCAGGATACCCATTATCGAGTGCGCGCCTGCTGGGAGGAAGAGCTGAGACCCCGCCTGTATGCCGCCGGTTCTCTGCTGGTGGTGGCGCATGGCAACAGTCTGCGAGCGTTGGTTATGCACTTGCGGGGTCTGTCGACCACCGGGGTGGAGATGCTGGAAATACCGACTGCGCATCCCTTACGCTTTGTATTTGGGGATGATATGAAACTGCTTTCCTAAGGGAAAACGGAGCCCTCTGTGTGGAGCTGATTGACGCACAGGGGAAGTCGTGTCATGCTTGGCAGCATGGCGATACGAATGAAGGAATGGGGCATGCAGGCCTACCCTCGCCAGGGGGTACACCTGCCGCTCAACGCATTGAATGACTGGGGCCGCAGCGGTCGGGCGCTGGGGCAGGGGGTGGCAGATGCCGGGCAGGGCCTGGCTGCGCTGGTGCCGGCCATTGAGCAGGTGGCCCGCACCGGCCACCGGGCAGATGCTGCCGCCTTGCTGGAGGAAATAGGCAGGGAAACGGCGGCTGAGTTGCTGGAGCTGCCGGTTCGCGACTGGGATTACAGCTGGCAGCAAGCCTATGAGCCGAGGGTGCATGAAATGCTGAACGGATTTACGGGGGCGGAGCGAGACGAAGCGCTGCGTCTGAGTGAATCATACGGGAAGAAATACTCGCTGGAAGGACGCCGGCAGATGGAGCTCAACCGGCTGCACCAGGCTAAGGACTGCTGGCGCAGACAGGTGGATGCTGCGGTGCAGAGCGGAGATGCTGATTCTGCCTGCCAGTGGGTGGAGCAGGGACGCGGTGTTTTCGTGCCGGAGTCGGAAATGCCGCGAGAATTGGAGGATGTCCAGAGCCGTAGCCTGCAAAGCCAGTGGCAGCAGCGCCTGCGGCAGAATCCGCATGCAGCCCTGGCCGACTGGCAGTCGCACGAGTCTCAGAAACCCACGGGGTCGGCTGAGCTTGAATCGCTGGAGGGAGAAATGCAGAAAACGCGGGCCGGTTTGTTTGATTCGCTTGCGGTTCAGCTGGGGGCTTCTGTGGAGCAGGGGGATGAACCTGATACCGGGATGCTGGAGCGCGCGGTGGCAGCCGGGGTGCTGGCGCCGGAGCAGATTGCTCCGCTGCAGCAGCCTCGTGTGGCTCTGGGCGTGGCGGATGCCTGCAACTGGCTGCGCCGCATTGATGAGCGTGCCGAAGCGGATGATTCCCGGCTGGTGATGGAAATAGCCCTGGCTCCACTGCCAGTGGAGCAGAAGCAGCAGTTGCTCCGCCGCGTGCAGGATACGGCGACTTTGCCCCCACAGCGGCGCTGCCGCACGAGTCGTACGCTGTGGAACCTGTATGAGGCGGGGCGTTTCGGCTGCCCGGGCGATGTGGAAGCCATGCAGTGCCTGGGGCGTTTGCAGGAGGAAGCGTTGCGGGGCATGAACTCCTTGTCGGAGAAGGAGTTTGACCGTTGGCTGGAGTCCCTCAGCCGGGCAGATGAAGATAACTGGGTATGCTTTGAACAGAAATAATGCTATGATAAACACTGAAACTACTAGTATAGAACAGAAGGAGCCGATTCCGTTGGAGTCGCTTTCTCCGCTGCCGGAGAGGAACGTGGGGCGAGAGCTGGAAAAAGGGCAGTACTGGAATCTCCTGCTCACCGGTGACCTTTCTACGGTGCCGGAGGAGGTGCGGCGCAAGGCCGGTGCTGATGATAAAACATTGCCGTCCGATGAACGCGATTATCGCCTGGCTGGCAGTATCAATCGCTCCTGGGTGGTGGATCACCGCAACAAGAACCGGGAGGAGGTAAGCGCTGCCTGGCCGGATTTGCGGCGGGAAATGGCTGAGGAACTGGGAGTGGCGGACACCGAGAACGAGGTATACGCCGGATTATCTCTGCGGCACAGTGAGGAGCCTCTGCGTGAACAGGTTCGCCGCTTGTTCCGGAGTAATTATGAGGCTGCGCTGAAGGGGGAAACCCCGGAGTTGCCGGAGGAAGAGGAGGAGCGCCGTGTGTGCGAGACGGCTCAGGTTCACGCGCAACAGACCCGTGAGGACTATTTGCCGATTGCTGAGTCCGTTTCCGAGGGCTGGTCCGCGATTAAAGCCATGGAATCCAATGTTTCTTCTCTTCCTGATTTTATAACGGGCGCTCCAGGCCTGTGGCAGGCTGTGCATACGCTGGCGGAGATGGAGCCGGATGAACGCCACAAGGTGTATGCCGTCGCCCGTTCGTTGCAGTCTGCGGAAAAATTGCAGCCTCAGGCGGAGAGCCTGGGGCAAGCCATGCTGCATGGCATACGCCGCGGTTCGGATGACGTGCGGCATTACATGCTGCAGGGGGTGGGGCATATAGCTGCGGCGGGCACGCAACTGCTGGCAGAGGCGTTTGACCGGCCGGAGTTGCGCCGCGCCGCTGAATTCACAGACAAGCATTTGCAGGTGCTGCATGAGTTGCGAAGGGTGGCCCAGGATGAAATTTTCCCCATCACATTGGAGGGTGAAAGCAGTTTTATGGAGAAATTGGCGGTTGATGTGGCAGAGGCTGTTCCCGGAGTTGTTCTCTCATTTGCCGGCGGGGCAGGTTTCGGTTGCTTGGCGTTGTGCTCAACCGGTGCAGCGGTAGCTGAGGCGCGCAAGCGCAGCCCGGAAACTGACCATAATCTCCAGACGGTGGCCGGGCTGACGGCTGCGGCCTTGCAGACCGGAATCTGCATGGGGATGAACCGCATCGGCGGTGATGCTCTTAACCGCACCATCAATCATTTTGCAAAAGCACGCCATGCCGGCTTCAAGGGCTACTCGCTGGCCGCTCTGAAATCGCTGGGCTCCTTATCAAGGGAGGCGGTGGCGGACCTGCTGGGCGGGAAGATTTCAAACTTTGCAGAGCAGGGCTTGCAGGAACTGGCCTCCCGGGTGGATGGGGTCGCTTCCAACATTGATTGGAAGGAACTGGGAAGCTCGGAGTTGGCGGTTGACACTCTGCTGCGGGAGGCGGCTATGAACCTGCCGTATTATCTGATCGGGTCGGGACGAGCAGCGCTGCATCATTTCCGCGCTCCTCAGGCGCTGTTGGAAAATACGGCAGTGCTGGAAAAATGGGGGATTGACGAAGCGGCCCGCCGCCACATAATGGAGCAGCCGGATATTCACGCTCGTTCTCAGGCGCTTACGCAGGCGCTGTGCACCAGCCGCCGCTGGGGCGGTGCGGGCATGTTGGCGGAGGCCTTGCGGGCGCTGCGCCTCTTGAATACGGAAACCCACCGTGTGTTCAATGACGAACAGGACGTACGCAGTTTCCTGAACTTGCCGGCGGACAGCGCCGCCCGGAAAGCTCCCGATCCGCCGGAACGCGATTTGAGCACGCCGGAGGCCCTCAGGGAGGTGAACCTGCTCATGAACGGCCGCAATACGGAGCTGCCGAATGCTCAGCAGCTGGTGCCCCTCATCCGCCTCTGGGACGAATGGAACTATAAGGCCCAGGGGGAGAAGATCCGCCAGCCGGAAAATTTCCAGGAACGCGTGAATCGCTATCTCGAGTTCAACAAGGATAAAAGGCAGGCGCTGCCTCGCGAGTACCGGGTGGATGGCTTCTACACTCCCTACCGTGCGGAGTTGGTGCGCCATGTGGTGAATGACCAGATGCAGGAAATCACCAACCTTTCGTACCAATATCTGATGAATACGGAGTCTCTGGATAGTCTGCGCCATTCGTATAAAACGGAAAAAATAGCCCGGGCCCGTACGGAGAGCAAACGGCAGGAATTGGTGGGGCATTTCTGTGCGGCGCTGGAATCTGCAGTGCGCACGGGTGATGCGGAAACGGCGCTGAAATCGTTCAGCGCGTTTCTGGAGAAAAAGTACACGGAGCGGCGCCGATTGTCCGCCCACGCCCCCACCTGGATGCGCAAGGCTCAGATACGGGATTTTGAGAATGGCTATGAAACCGCGCGTCGCAAGATACTGAAATACGACAGGAAGAAACCGCGCGAGTTGTGGGAGACCTATCGCATCATGCTCGGTCTCCGGACGTGCGCAGAGGTTCTGCTGGATGTCATTCCTCATTCTGCCGATTTTCAGGAATTGCTCAATCTGGGGTACAGCCCGGAAGATTCGTTTACCCACCTGCTGCGGCGTGAGATGCAGGGCAATTATGCCGAGGAGATATGGAACCCGCAGAAACTGGGCGCGACTCAGCGCAATGATGTCGATAATATGCAGCGCCTGGCCGGCAACAAGAATGCGGTGGGTCGCTATATGCTGCTCAGCGGCCATCGTATGGAGAGCAGCCCGGATGGCTCCGGAAAGACCTTGTGGCGCATGACCCGGCCGGATGGGACTAAAACCCCGTGGTTCCCTTCGCAGACCATGGTGGCGAACTCTCTGGCCGGAAATGCCCGCACCTTGTTCCTGCCTACCGGCAGGGGGCTGCTGCTGGATAATATCCGGAACTCCTACCGCTACACGCCACAGGGAAAGGGCTCCTTTCATGCTGTTTTCATGTATCCGCCCCAGCCGCGGAAGTTTACAGGCTTTGACCACCTGGCCAGCACCGCTTCCCGGGATTTGTGCTCCCTGTGGCTGGGTGATTCCACTCTGTACCCCGTTGGTCTGGAATTCGCTGCCAATATGAAGAAATGGAATAAGTTCCGTGGCGCTGCAATGCAGCATTCGATGAAGGCCATTCCGGGCGGGAACGATGGTTATCTGGTGAAGCTTCGCAGGACGGAGACTCCGCTCAGTCTGGCGCGTACCCGATTCCGGATATACTGGCTGCGCCAGTTGTCTTCCGGCTGGGTGGAGCCGGAGCAGGTGGCCAGAGTGCTGGTGGATTCCGGGACGATGAGCCCGGATACCCTGGAGGAGGTGATGACCCTGGGACGCGACAAGAAAATCTTGCTCAATAAGAAAAAACCGGAGGTCCGCCGAAAGCTGCTGCGGGAGTATCCGGATGGAATCATACCGGGGAATAAGGATAAAGTCCGCTCTGAACTGGCAAACCGCATGGCTGACCTGAATGTGCTGCACATGCTTGCCAATCTTCCTTCTGCAAAGCTGCCGGATTCGGTCCGCGAGTGGTTTTACAACTGCGCGTTCAGCGGTAAGGCTCCGGAGAGCCAATCATTTGAGAGAGGACACGTGCGCCGCATCAATCGCGCCAGCGCCGATGAGGTGAAACGCATGATTCCACAGGTTGTGCATTTCCGGAAACTGGGGCAGAAATCAGAACTGGATGCCATGATGCGTGATGCCTATGAACCGAATGAAGCACGGCGCTATGAGCAGGGATGGTGCTTTTCTGTGGGGGGAGAAAGTGCTTTCCGTTCAGCCGGGCAGTCCCACTGGAACCTGCTGGATGATCCGGCGCGTGGGTGGAAGCTGCTCACCCAGGAGGAAAGAGTCGCCTTGAACGAGCAAATCCGCGATGTGTGCCGGGGGCGCGACCCGGAAGCGGCGCTGCAGGAACTCAGCGAGGTGCTGCGGGAGTACCCGGGGCTGCGAGCGTACGCATCGGATGCTCGTCTGGGCGGGCAGGTGAAGCGCCTGAACCTGGCGCCTATCCCTTCTGTGAATATAGCAGAACCTGTTTATACTCTCACTGAAAGTGCGGAGATTTTTCGGCCGGTAGTGGTGAAAAAGGGATTTACCGTGGAGGAACAGGCAGGGTTGCCACCGGAGTGGCAGACGGATTCCCGCGTGTTACCGGCGCTTCAGCTGCTTACGGAATTGCGGCGTAGTATCACCCAGGCACCCTATGCGGATGAACAGGGAATCTGGTGGAAACACGAGCGCTATGGAGGGATGGATGGCAAGCGGCCCGACGGAATTGATGAACGCTGGGAACCGGAGACCGGCCTGGCGGCGTTCATGGAGTTTTACAAGCGGACTGCAGCTATGCAGGATGCCGATGGTGCAAACGAACCGCTGAAAGTATGTGGCGTATCACTGGGTGGTATTCGCCCGGGGGATATTGATTCCTCTACGCTGGACAATGTAACTGTTTACCGCAGTTCCCGCATGCCGGAGCACCAGGTGCGCCTCATGCCGGGTGAGCCGAATGCGTCCAATCCGTACCAGCGCAAGCCCTACGTGGTGCACACGGCAGATGGTATTCCCCTGTTTGCCAACAATATGGCGCGGTATGAACCGAAAATCATGCAGACATTCAAGCCTCTTAATACGTTTAAGAGTGATGTGGAGCGTGCATACGATTTCGCTGCGAATCACCGCTGGCGCAAAGGGCACATGGAGCATTACCTGACAGACCTGTTGGAAAACCGGACCCGCACGACGGAAAGCTGGGAGCGGTCAGATGAAAGCAGAATCAACAACCTGGAGCTATTCATGCAGATGTTTCAGGATAGCCGCTTGTCCTATTATCTGGTGAAGCAGAATCCGGCCACACTGACACGTGGTGAGGCATTGGCGGCGGAGCTGGGGCGCCTCATGCTGCTGGCAGAGTTCGGCACGAATCGCGAGCTGCATGTGCAGGAACTGGTGAATTTCTGCAGCAAACTTCGCACCAGTCAGCTGGATAAGGAGCTGCTTCAGACCACCTTGCACCGCGTTGTCTCGCCGGAACCGAACCGATTACGAGAGATTGAGCTCTCGTTCCCGGATGATGATGGAGAAACTGAACTGCCTGCCGAAGATGCTGAACAAGATTGACCCGCCGTACCGTGAGCGCCTGGCCGACCCGCTCTGGCGATTGAATAATCTGTATTGGATTGAAAATAAGCGGGGGAGCATGCAACGCTTTGCGCCGAATGCGGCTCAGCTGCGCCTGCATCGCAACCTGTGGCATCGCAATGTGGTACTCAAGGCCAGGCAGCTGGGCATATCCACCTACGTGGCCATGCTCATGCTGGATCGCTGCCTGTTCACTCCGAATTTTCATGCAGGTATCATTGATAAGACCCTGCCGGATGCTGAGCAGAAACTGGAGAAAATCCGCTTTGCCTGGGAGCACCTGGATTACCTTCCCCCGCATGCGGGGGAAGCTGATCAGGCGCTGGTCTGCCTGGGGTACCTTATCAAGCAGCAGACCGGCTGTGTGAAAAAGGGGGAACTTCATCCCTCAGCCGATGCCCGCGGGCGGCTTGCCTTTACCAATGGCAGCGATGTGCGCCTGGGTACCACACTACGCGGCGGAACACTGCAGCTACTGCATGTGAGTGAGCTGGCGCATGTCTCGGTGCATGCCCCCTGGCGGGCCCGCGAAATCCGCTCCGGTGCTATCAACACCGTGCCTGCGGAGGGCACCATCATCCTGGAGAGCACCCACGAGGGCGGACGCTATGGTGTGAACTATGAGCTCACCGCTCAGGCCATGGAAAACGCTGCCAAGGACGAACTCTCTCCGCTGGACTTCCGGTTCTTCTTCATGAGCTGGTTTGATAACCCGGATTATGCCTTGCCCGGTCGCGCCGGGTGGACTGATGCGCAGGCCGCTTATTTCGAGAAGCTGGAGACCGAATGCGGGGTGCAGCTCAGCCACGCGCAGAAACTCTGGTATACCCGCATGGAGCGCACCATGGGCGCGGCCATGCGGCAGGAGTACCCCTCTACCCCGGATGAGGCCTTTGCCACCGGTAATGATGGTGCTATTTACGGTGCGCAGATTGCCCGTCTGCGTGAGCAGGGCCGCATAGGCGCCGCTTTTGAGTATAATCTGCAGGAACCGCTCTATACCGCGTGGGACCTGGGGCTGAGTGACCACACCGCCATCTGGCTGGTGCAGAACTATGGTGGCCATGTCTACTGGCTCAACCACTACGCGGCCAACCAGCTGCCGCTGGAGCACTTCGCCGGAAAAATGCGCGAGTGGGAAATGTGTTACGGCCCTATAGCGGCCCACTTCCTGCCGCACGATGCCGCCCACCGCGACCCGCACGGGCATTCATACGTGGAGAGCCTGGCCGCAGCGGGTATCAACGCGGTGCGTGTGGTGCCCCGCACGCCGGATATCTGGCGGGGTATCAACTCGCTGCGCGGTATTCTGGCGCACAGCTGGTTCCACCGCGATACGCTGCAGCAGCGCGTGAACCCCCGCGGGGAGAAAGAGCCTTCCGGCCTGCGTTGCCTGGAAATGTACCGCACCGCGCCCGCCGGTGCAGGGGGCACTTATCGCGAAACCCCGGTGCATGATGCCAGTTCCCACTCGGCAGATGCAGCCCGCATGTTTGCGGAAGCTCTCTCGCACGGTATGGCCTATCCGGTGCAGCTGCGTCTCACTCCCCGCCGTGCGCGTATGTAAAATTCCCCTATGAACACACCAACCGAACAACACAAATGGCTGGCCGGTCTCCTGACCGGCTGGGGTATCAGGGAATCCTGGGCCAAGCTCATTGCCGGTGCCATCATCGGCGCTTGCGCCGCTGCCGGGCTTCTCTGAATATTCAAAGCACCTGGGAGATATCCCAGGTGCTTTTTGCCCCTCAAGCTGACGCATGAGGGGCGGGGGGTGACTTACTCTTGCGGGTCTTTCTCCTTCCCTTTGATGAGGGTGCGTATCCACCCGATAGATGTGATGGCAGTAATCCCCCCTGCTATTATGACGAACAGGCTGCCATAGAAGAGGGAGTTATCGTCCAGCCTGACTTTGGCCGGGTCTTCCGGCAGGTAGACAATGGTGAATGTTTCTCCCGGTTTTACCGGGTCGTATTTCCTCCACGGGATAGAACACTTTGCCTGTTGCAGGTTACCTTGCGTGTCCGTGAATTGGACTACCGGGACGGCAGAGGTCTTCTTATGAATCATTTTGTAGTTCCGAGTCTGGTAGCGGGACTCGATAACCGTCGCAACGGTGGTGACGGCTCGTTTGTTGAATTCCAGAACGCCCAGAAAGGTATAACCGGCATAAATAATAGCGGCCACCCCTGCGATGAGGTAGAAGATGGTGGTGAACCAATGTTTGACGATGAGAGGAACTTTTGGCTTCTTGGTAGACATGGCGCAGGTAAGGGGTTGGAGGAACGGGAAATGGGTGGGCTCAGGATGCCGCGCCGGAGATGAGCTGGAGCGCCTTGGCCGTGACTCGCCGGCGGAGCTGGCTGCGGTTCATGCCGGGCAGGAAGAGCGTTTCGGTATGCACCGGGCGGGCGGCGCCGCGGCGGGCAATGGCGAGGCACACGGTGCCCACGGGTGGTTCGCCCTCGGCGGCGGTGGGTCCGGCATTGCCGGAAACCGCCACGGCGATATCCGCTCCGCTCTGGCGCATGGCAGCGGTGGCCATGGCGGCCACCACGGGCTCGCTCACCACGCTGTGCTCTTCAATGAGTTCGGCGGGCACGCCGAGGAGACGTTCCTTGGCTTCGTTGCAATAGGTCACCCAGCCGTAGCGGAAGACGTCGGAGGCTCCCGGCACCTCGGTGAGGGCGGTGGCAATCATGCCGCCGGTGCAGCTTTCGGCCGTGGTCACGGTGAGGCCCGCGGCTTTCAGATTCTTTACCGCAGCAAAGGCGAGCAGGTCAACTTCCGGGTTCATGGCGCGTTTATGCTTCGTCGGGAACCTGCACGGCCACGGTGACAAAGGCTGCCATGCCCTCGCGGCGGCCCAGGGCGCCCAGTTTTTCGTTGGTGGTGGCTTTCACGCCCACGCGGCGGGGTGCCACACCCAGAATGGGGGCCAGCTTCTCCTTCATCTGCTGCACATAGGGCATGATTTTCGGCGCTTCGGCAATGAGGGCACAGTCTACATTCACCACGCAGCCACCCTGGGCTTGCAGCAGCTCCACGGCTTTTTCCACGATGCGCAGCGAGCAGATGTTCCTGCATCCCTCATCGCCCGGGGGGAACCAGTAGCCGATGTCCGGCTCACCGATGGCACCGAGAATGGCATCTGCCAGTGCGTGGCAGAGTACATCGGCATCGCTGTGGCCTTCAAGCCCCTTGGTGGGGTGCACCTGCACACCGCCCAGCCAGAGCGGGCGCTCCGTTTCAGAGAAGCGGTGAATATCGTAACCAAGTCCTACGAGAGTCATCATGAGTGAATAGTGAATAGTGAATAGTGAATAGTTTAGCGAGTTTGTGGCTTGTAGTGGGAACGGAGGATTATTCCCTCCATGTCGGGGAGCGATTGGCGGATTCTGGCATCCATATCGGCGGCGGTTCCCTGGCGCCGGTACAAATCGGCTTTCAGTTTGTCGTGCAGCTCATATTTGTCCCACTTGTGCTGAAATGCCTGCTGTATGTAGAAGAATGCTTCTTGTAGAGTACTGGTTTTACGGAGGATTTCAATGTGATGTGAGAAGCTGAGACTGAGAAATGCTTCCAGAGGCATCAGCCCAGATACTGGGGCCAGGCATTGAAGAGACAGGACGTTGATGTCGATGGAGTTGGTTTTGTCCAAATCGTCAGCCACGGGCTGACGATTTATGAAGGGATTCCAGAACTCGAAAAAAGTACGCATGTTTTTGAGGCTGGAGGTGGAGAAACCTCTCAGCCCTGGAAGCTCATTGCTCAGCTGAGTACTGATGCGTTCGAGTGCGCCTGTACCCCAGGCTTCCTTGCGGGAATGGTGGGAAATATAGCCACCGATTCCGAAGTAGAGCGAAAGCTGTTCGCCGGTAATCAGTTTGGCTGCACTGTACTGGCTGTGCAGAATGGCCTGCTTGATGGAGCTTACGGCTTCCCGATATTGTTGAATCTCCTTCATGTCGGCATCAATGAGCTTCCAGCCAGTTGGGGGCGGTGTTGGCTTCTACCTCCAGCGGCACACCGTGGGGGAGGGGCAGGGCGGAGCGCATGGCCTCGGTAATCTGCGGGATGAGGTCGTGCTCGTCCTGGTGCAGGTCGATGAGGAGTTCATCGTGAATCTGCATGATGAGGCGGCTGCGGCGGCCTTGCAGCAGATCCGCCACGCGCACCATGGCGATTTTAATCATGTCTGCCGCGGTGCCCTGGATGGGGGTGTTGATGGCGGTTCGCTCGGCGGCGGCGCGCAGGTTGAAGTTGGCGCTGTTCAGGTCGGGCAGCTTGCGGCGGCGGCCGCAGAGGGTTTCGGCATAGCCGCGTTCGCGGGCTTCTGTCACCAGACGATCCATACATTCCTTCACGCCGGGGAACTGGGCAAAGTAGCTCTCGATGAGCCCGGCGGCCTCGCCGCGCGGGCAGTCGAGCCGTTGGGAGAGCCCGAAGGCGGAGATGCCGTAGATGATGCCGAAGTTCACTGTTTTGGCCTTGCGGCGCATGTCCGCGGTTACTTCCTCATGCGGCAC
>CAZTAX010000013.1:0-23012 GCA_964611765.1 uncultured Akkermansia sp.
CGGAGCTCATAATTCGTAACTCGTAATTTTGGCGGAACGCCAAATTCCAATTTATCGGGCTAGTCACCCTGGAGTTGGGATACGCGGGGAGAGAAGCCGCATGCACCTGAAAAAGCGCCGCTCTGGGATGGAGCGGCGCTTGTGCGGAAAATACCGGAGGTCGGGGCACTCAGCTCTTTTTGCGCCACAGGGGCTTGGAAATGAGGGCTGCGTACACAAGGTCGAACACGCCTATGCCGGCAAAAAGCATCTGTTCAGAGCCTTCCAGACTGAGCAGGGCATAACCCAGCAGCACCAGACCCAGCAGTCCGAAGAGGGCCACGCGGATGCGAGTGGTGCGGGGGGAGCAGTAATTGTCCGTAGCCATGGCGGTGGGAGGGGGTTACTTGGTGAGACCGAGCAGCTCCATCTCGAAGATGAGGGTGCTGTTCGGGCCGATGCTGCCGGGGCCGTTGGCACCGTAGGCCAGGTCGGCGGGGATGGTGACGCGCCACTTGGCGCCCACGGGCATGAGTTTGAGAGCCTCGGTGAAGCCGGGAATCACCTGGCGGATGTTGAATTTGACCGGAGCCTGGCTCTGGTCGAACACCGTGCCGTCCACCAGGGTGCCCTTGTACATCACCTCGGCGGTGGGGGCATCACCGTGTTTGGCGGCATCGTAGCTCTCGCCGCTGCCGGGGGTGATGACCTCGTACTGCAGTCCGGAGGCAGTGGTGGTCACGCCTTCCTTCTTGCCGTTCTCTTCCATGTACTTCTTGCCGATTTCAAGGTTCTTCTGAGCTTTTTCATCGCCACGCTTCTGGAGCATGGAGAGGAAAGTCTGCTGGTATTCGTTCACGTGCTCATCAATGAGGCTCATATCCATGTTGCCGGAAAGACCGTCCCGGAAACCCTTGCCCAGCATCTCGGCCAGCACATCATCGCCCTGGAGCCCGGGCAGCATCTGCGGCATGACCTGGCTGCCCACGCGGTAGCCGATGAGATAGGACATCACTTTAATCATCTGTTCTTTATCCATGCCGCTACTGTATCACCCCGCAGTTCCGGAATCAACCCTCTTTCCGGTCATAAATCGCTGCATCTCTCTCCTGCGTAGCGATTCACCAGCTTTCTGTCCGGCGAGGCCATGGGGGTGGTGGCCAGTTTCGCTAGGGGAATGAATTTCTCACCGGGCAGGGGTGCGGTATCGGCCGGGGCGCGGTAGAGGTGGCGGGTGACTTTGTAGCGGGTGATGCTGTATTTCTGGTCGGTGAGGTGGAGGAGGACGGCGCATTGCTCTGCCGGGCGGCGGGGCAGGCGGTACATGCCTTCGTGGCGCTTGCCGCCGGCCTGTTTTTCCATGAGGAGCCCGGCGGGGGTGAGCAGCAGGATATCGTGGTGCTCCACGGCGGTGATTTCCTTTCTGGGCAGCTTTACGGGCAGAGCGGCGGGATTTGTGGCGCGGCACCAGCGGCGCAGCGGGCAGAGCAGGCAATCCGGTTCGCTGCCGCCGGTGCAGATGGTCTGCCCCAGTTCCATGAGCGCGGAGTTATAGGCGCGCGGGTTGGCGGGGTGCACCATGGCGGTAGCCCATTTCCAGTGCAGTTTGCGCCCGGCGGGGGAATCCACCGGGGTGGCATCGTTGAACAGGCGGGCAAACACGCGCGAGACGTTCGCATCTACCAGCGGGGCCGGGCGATTGAAGGCAAAGCTGAGCACCGCGCCCACCGTGTAGTCGCCGATGCCGGGCAGGGTGCGGATGGCGGCTTCCTCCGTGGGAAAACTGCCGCCATGCTGCTGCACGATGGCGCGGGCTGCAGCCTGCAGGGCGCGCACGCGGCGGTAGTACCCCAATCCCTCCCAGGAGCGCAGGGCTTCCTCCTCTGTGGCGGCGGCCAGGTCAGCGGGGGTGGGGAATTGCGCCATCCACCCCTCGTAGCGGCCCAGCACGGTGGGAATGGTGGTCTGCTGGAGCATGATTTCGCTCACAAGAATGGCCCAGGGATCTGTGGTGCGCCGCCAGGGGTAGTCCCGCCCGTGGGCGGTGAACCAGTCCACCAGCGCCTGCGCTATTTCCTGCGCGTGCGGAATGCTCATTTGGTCTCGGTGGTGTAGATGGAGATATCCGCCTGGCTGGTGCCCAGCAGGGTCTGCGCACGCATGAGCGCTTTGCGGGTGGACATGTTCGGGTTCTTCGGCTCGATGAGGAAGATATTGCTCTGGCCGCTCTCGCAGCCTTCCTGCAGCAGGGCGAGCACGCCGCTGCGTTTCAGGATGCGGAAAACCTTGCGCCCTGCGCCGGATATGATGATGTGGCGTCCTTTCTCGCGGATGAAGCGGATGAGTTCCTCCAGTGCGCAGACGGAGGAGGCATCCAGATTGCGGGCGTTGCGCATGCGCAGCACCACCACGGCCAGGCTGGGATCCTCGGCAATGCGGGCCACCTGGCGGCGGAACAGGTCCGCCGCGCCGAAGAAGAGGTCGCCCTCTACGTGCACGATGGAAATCTGCGGGAGTCGCTGCTCGCTCCTGTCCAGCTCGCGCAGAGTGCCGGCATCGTCAAAGGTGTATTCCACCAGTTCGGGCTTGGCGGCCTTGCGCAGGAAGAGGGAGACGGAGATAATCACGCCCACGAATATGGCAATGTGCAGCGGCAGCAACAGCGCCGCCCCGAAGGTGATGAGCAGCACGGTGGCATCTCCCTTGGTGGAGCGGAAACAGATGCGCAGCAGCTTCTTGTCATAGAGAGAAATCGCATTCGCCAGCACCAGCGCGGCCAGCACACTGTGCGGAATCTTCGAAATCAGCGGGAAATTCGCCAGAATGAAAGTGATACCCAGGCAGATGAGTCCGCAGTATACGCCGGCAAAGCGTGTGGCGGCCCCGGCGGTGAAGTTGAGCATGGAGCGCGTGAGCGAGGCAGAGCAGGGCAGCGAGGTGGTGAGCGCGGAGCCCATGTTGGCCATGCCCACGGCAAAGGTGTCCTGGTTCAGGTTGAGCGGCTCGCCGGTCTTGGCCGAGAGGGTCTTGCTCATCACGGTCTGCTCCAGCGTGGCCAGGAAGGCGATACCCACTATCACCGGGATGAGCTCGTTGATGTATTCCGGCAGTTCCCAGATGGCCGGTGGGCGGCAGACCATGTCGCTCATGGTGAAATCGCGCAGCATGCGTACCCCCGCAAAGTGCCCGCCGGTCCAGGGCTGGCTCAGCACCCAGTTCAACGCACTCATCACCAGCAGAATCACTGCAAAGGTGGGCAGGCGCTTCAGGTATTTCTTCAGCGGGATGAACAGCGCAAAGCTCAGCACGCCCAGCACGATGGGCTGCCACTGCACCAGGTGCAGGTTGTTCAGAATCGCGCTGGTCATGGTGAAGAAGGAGCTGCCTGCCTCCACATCGTTAATGCCCATCACGTAGCGCGCCTGCGAGGCGATGATGAGCGTGGCGGCGCCGGTCACATAGCCCACCAGCACGCTGCGGCTCACGAACTGCAGCATCTCCGTGGCTTTCACAAAGGCACCGATGACGCAGAGCAGCCCCGCCATGAACACGATGAGCGGCACAAAGATATGCGGCTGGCTCTGGATGCCCGGGGACGATGCCAGGAAGAAACTGGCCAGCATGAAAGCGGTGGCGTTGCTTGGCCCGCTCACGGTAAGGCTGCAGCGCGTGAACAGCGGCGCTATGAAAGTGCCCACCGTGGCGGCCATGATGCCGTAGATGCTGTCCAGCCCGGCCATGGCGGCAAAGGCCATGCCCTGCGGCAGCCCCACCAGCGCCACATCCGTGGCGGCTTTCAAATCGCGCCCCGCTTTGCCCAGGGTATACCCCTGCAGCGCGTGCCGCGCCGGCAGTGGGTCTATCATCCCCTGCGCCAGAAAATGACGCACGCTCTTCCAGCCCCACCGGGCTCTGTTTGCCAGAATTCCCATTTGCCACCTATACTAACACCGAACTCCCATTTCCGCAAGCGGAAAGAAAAGTTTTTGAGGATTGAAGCAATGCGCACGTATGCCATCTTAATGGAAAATGGCTGTTTTTTCTGTTCATTGCAGAGAGAACGTGCTACAATACCCTCAGCCATGAGTGCAGGTGACGGCAGAGAGGGCAAAATCCGCGTAGCCCTGGCCAAGGGTCAGTTGGGCGGAAAGCTGGCAGGCATGAGCCTGCCCCGGCAGATTGTGTCCATTGCGCTCTGGCCCCTGTTGGAGCAGGTGATGAGTTTCATCTGCGCCTCCACCTCGCTGGTGCTGGCCACCCACATGGGCGACCACGGCGAGAAAACGGCGCAGATAGCCTCCGGCATAGGCGTGACCTCATTTGTGATGTGGCTGGGATTTGTGATGCAGGGAGCCGTGGGTATGGGTGCCACCGCCATCGTGAGCCGCATGACAGGTGCCCGCAAGTTTGCGGATGCCAATTATGCCGCCAATCAGGCCGGGGCGCTGGGGTTGATGGCAGGTTTTCTTTCGGCTCTGCTGATGTACGGTACGGCGGATTTTCTGGTATCCGAAGTGCTGAGCCTGAGCGAATTTGCGCGCGAGGTAGCGCTGCGCTATATGTACACCGGCTGCTGGGTGGCCATTTTCTCGGGCGTGGTGTTTGCGGTGAATGCAGCCCTGCGCGGCGCGGGTGATACACGCACTCCCTTCATCATCATGCTGGTGGTGGATGGGCTCAACATTGTCTTCAGCCTGTTGCTGGTTCGGGTGTGCGGCATGTTTGTGGAGGGCCTGGCACTGGGTATGATCGGCGGCATGGCCGCGGCGGCCGCGGTGCTGCTGGGGATTCTGCTCAAACGCACTATTTCGCTGCGGCATGAAATGCAAGGCCGGGGACTGGATGATTTCTGCACCGCGCAAGGGCCGACATACGCCCCGCCGCTGTATCTGGACCGCAAGAGCCTGCGCCCGGACTGGAGCATGATGTACCGCATCCTCAGCATCGGGGTGCCCCAGGCTATCGAGGTCGGCGGTATCTGGTTGATTCAGATTTTCGTGCTCCGCATCATTTCCTCGCTGGGGGATGCAGCTGTGGGTGCGCATAACATTGCCATCCGCATCGAATCCCTGAGCTTCCTGCCCGGTTTCGCCATCGGCATGGCGGGGGCCACGCTGGTGGGGCAGTATCTGGGGGCTCGCAGTGTACGGCTTGCGCTGGAAACCGCCCGCAAGTGCGTGCGCTACAGTGTGCTCTTCATGGGCTGCATGGGCGTAGTCTTTGCGCTGTGGCCGGATGTTTTTGTGGAGATTTTTGCCGCCGGTTCGCCTGAGCTCAGCGCCGCCACGAGGCCGGTGGTGCAGGCTTTCCTCATCATCGAACCGTTCTACGCGGCCATGCTCATCTGCAAGATGTGCCTGCGCGGTGCCGGCGACACACGGCGCGTGATGTGGGTGTCATACGGGGGCATGGGCTTTTTTCGCGTGCTCTGTCTGCTGGTGTGGTACTGGCTGTGGCCGGAGACGCTTACGCTGGTGGGCATCTGGATGCTGATTGCCTGTGATATGCTGGTGGAGTACCTGATTCTGCGTAAGATGCTCTTCGGCCTGCGCTGGGCCCGCAAGAAAGTGTAAGCGCCATGAAGGAAGCCTGGCTCATCCGCAATGCTGAAAACCGCCGTCTCATCCTCTTCATGCTGGGCTGGGGCGCCACGCCGAATGCCGTGCAGCATCTCCCCTTCCCGGAGGGGTACGATGTGGTCTGCTACTATGACCACCGCAGCCTGCGCCCCCTGGCGGCAGAGGATTTTGCACACTACGAGCGCATCTGCCTCTTTGCCTGGTCTTTTGGTGTATGGGTGGCCGAACAGAGTTGCCAGGCCCTGCCGCTGCACCGCGCTGTTGCCATCAACGGCACACCGTACCCCGCCAGTCCGCAGTATGGTCTGCGACTTAAGGTGCTGCAGCGCACCATCCGCTCCGTGGCCACCTTGGGCGGGAATGCTTTCAGAGACGAATCCGCGCCGGAAAAATACGCCCCTGCCGGTGATTTCGAGGAGCCGGGCCCGCAACAGCAAGTGGAGGAACTGGATTTCCTGGCCGGGGCCTGCCAGACCCTCCCCGAGCAGCCGCACCTTCCCTGGACCCGCGCCTACATTGCTACACGGGATGAGATTTTTCCGCCTGCCCGCATGCGTGCGTACTGGGGTGAGCTGGGACAGGATTTTGAGAGTTTCCATTTCCCTTTCTACACACCGGAAATCGTGCTGGGGGAATTGTGAGGGCGTGTCGGCAAAGAGAAGTTCCCGGAGCGGAGTCCGTAAGATAATAGTCTTGCATACGCAAGGCTCTTTTGGTAAACTCGCGCGCATATAGAACCATGGTCACAACAGTATACCCCTACGGCGAAGATTTTCCGATTCTCAAAATTGAAACCGCCCTTTGCACAGCGGAGATTTCCCTCTATGGCGGGCACGTGCTCAGCTGGGCCCCGGCCGGTCACAAGCCGGTCATTTACATGAGCCCCAGGGCCGTGTTCAAGAAGGGCAAGGCGCTGCGCGGCGGCATCCCGCTCTGCTGGCCGTGGTTCGGCAAGAATACGGAGGACGCCTCGCTGCCGGCACACGGCGTGGCCCGCATTTCCACCTGGCAGGTGGGCCGCTGCGAAGAGGGAGAGGATGGCCGCGTGAACCTGCTACTGGCTCTGCCGCCGGAGAATGAGATGCTGCCCAGCGCCGCACTGGCCATGGAAATCGGCAATGAGCTGACCATGAGTCTCATCACCCTGGATGTCCCCCGCGCCATGCCTTACTCCGCTGCCATGCATACTTATTTTGCCGTGAGCGACTACGAACAGGTAGCCGTGACCGGGCTGGAAGACCTGGAGTTCACCGAGTTTGCTGATGATGCCGTCCCCCACCCGGAGGATCCGCTCATCCCCCTGGGGCATATCGACCGCATCTATCACCCGGTGCCGGAGAATGCCGAAATCACCATCCACGACCCCGCCTGGGAGCGCAGCATCCGCATCTGCCGCGCCGGCAGTGCCTCCGCCGTGGTGTGGAACCCCGGTGCAGTCCTGGCTGCCGGCATGGGCGACCTGGGCGAGGGCAACGAACGCGGTTTCCTGGCGGTGGAGACCACCGCAGTGCCGGCGGAAAACATCATGTTGCGCTGCGGTGAAACGCACGAGCTTACCACCCGTATCCAGGTCTTCGGAGTGAACTGATAAATATGCGCAAGGCATTCAAAGCAGTCCGGTTCACCGTCAAGCTTATCTGCTTCATCCTGATTTCGGTGCTGCTCATTGTGGCCGGGGCCGATGTGTACACCAACAGCATGGCCAACCGCTACTGCAACAAGCGGGTGGAAGATTGCCGCATGGGCGATGTGGGCCTGGTGCTCGGCTGCAGCAAGCGCTTCAGCAGCGGCATGCCCAGTCTCTACTTCAAGGGCCGGATGGAAGCTGCCGCCGAGCTCTGGAAAACAGGCAAGCTCCGCTGCATCATTGTTTCCGGAGATAACCGCGAAAAATATTACAACGAGCCCCGCGATATGAAGAACGCTCTGGTGAAGCTCGGTGTGCCGGAGGATAAGATCGTGTGTGATTTTGCCGGCTTGCGTACATACGATTCCGTGGTTCGGGCCCGGCGCATCTTCGGGGCGCATAAAATCACCATTATCAGCCAGTCCTACCATGTGAAACGCGCGGTGGCCACTGCCCGCCAGCTGGGCATCGATGCAGAGGGCTACTGCGCCGCCCGCATCTCCTTCAACCGCCCCACGCTGCTGCGCCAGTTCATGCGCGAGCGCGCAGCCCGCGTGGCCATGGTGTTTGACCTGCTCATCGGCACCGAGCCACGCCACATGGACGAGCCGGTCGAACTTCCTTCGTAATCTTCTCATACCCCTCACTCGCTTACCACCATGTTCTCCCTCATCTCCTGCTCCGCCATGGCCGGTGTGGCCGAATGGGTCTGCTGCCCCGGCGAATTGAATGCCCCTCTCTACCGCGCCCTGGCCGATTGCCCGGTGGTGCACCGCTGGAGCGTGGCCGATGACCGCTCCGCCGCTTTCTTTGCCCTGGGGCGCGTGCAGGCTACCGGGCGCCCGGTGGTGGTGGTGGCCGGCAGCGGATCCTCTGTTGCAGCCATGACCCCGGCAGTCATCAATGCCTATTACCAGCGCCGCCCTCTGGTGGTGCTCACCATGGACAGCACCCGCAGCAGCGGCGGCACCGGCGCCCCGCAGAGCGTGGAGCAGGAAGCGCTTTTCGGTATGTATGCCCCCACGGTGGAACTTGCGCTGCCTTGCCCGGTTTCAGATCTGCCTAACCTGGTGGAATCTCTCAGCGAGGGGTTTCCGCTGCACCTGCACGTGCGGCTGGATGCGGAGGCCGAGCCGCCTTGCCCTGATTTCAGCAATGTGGAGGTGGGGGAGGCCCCGCCTGCACCGCGATTCCGCGGCTCGCTGGTGGCGGTTTCGCAGATGCTGCGTTTCCGCTCAATGGAGGGACTGGTGCTCATCATCGGCGCACTGAACCCGGATGAGCAGGAACCCGTGCTCTGGCTGGCTCAGACTCTTCGTGTGCCTATCCTGGCTGAGGCCAGCAGCGGCCTGCGCGAAGAACTGGCTGCCTACCTCCTGCACAACGGGGATGACCTGCTGCGCCAGACCCCGCCGCGCCACGTGCTGCGCGTGGGCGATGTGCCCACCGGCGCCTTCTGGAAAGCGCTCGAAGATTTGCCGCAGACCGAGGTCTACTCCATCACCCGCACCGGTTTCTCCGGGCTGAACCGCAAGAGCAACGTGGTGGAAGGTGAGCTGGAGCAGGTCATGAAAGCCCTGGGTGATGTGCCCCACGTGGGCGATACTGAGCGCCTGCTCACCCGCAGCCGCCGCGCTGCCGGCCAGCTGGAGGAGCTCCTGCTCGGTTACCCCGAATCTGCCGAGGCTATGGTGCGCGCGTTCTCCCGCCACGCCTGCCTGGCGGATGTCATCTGCGTGGGCAGCGCCACGACGGTGCGGCTCTGGAACCGCTACGCCCAGTGCCAGGTGCCTACCCTCTATCTGCGTGACCTCCACAGCACCGGTGCCGATGGCGTGCTGAGCGCCTTCCTCGGCAATGCGGCCGATGCTGCCAGCGGCTGCTGCCTCATCGGAGACCTCACCCTCCTGCGCGATATCAATGCCGCAGCCATCGTGCCCCAGCTGCCGCCCGGCAAGCGCATCGTGGCCGTGCTCAATAACGAGGGAGCTGCGGCTTCGATGCATGATACCGCAGGCGATCCCGAGCTGGAGCGGCTCCTGGTGCAGCCCCAGCCTTTCCGAATGCAGGAAATTGCCCGGCTCTGGGGGGCGGAGTATTATGCCATCCGCAACGAAGCAGATTTCGAAGTGCTCGACACGCTGGAGGACGATGCTTTTGTGCTGCTGGAGCTCCTGCCGGACGGTTCATTGAACTGAGCTTCGCAGGGGCTCAACCGGCCGGGATTTCAATGATATTCAGTTCCGGCGGGCAGAAGAATCGCATGTTGTAGATAGCCCCGACACCGCGTGTGACGAAGACGCGACGGCCGCCTTCGAAATCAAACAGCCCGGCGGGCATGGAGGAGCGGAAGGAAATGAAATCGCCCGTGAAGGGATTGCCGAGCTGGCCGCCGTGCGTGTGGCCGGAGAGCATGAGATCCCAGTCGTAGCCGCGGAGCAGCCAGCGGCTTTCCGGGTCATGTGAGAGGAGAAGAACGGGGTGAGCTTCCTGCCCGGCTGGGCGCATGCAGACGGCGGGCGCTTCATCGCCCTCGTTCCAGTCACCCAGGCCGATGATGCGGAGAGTGCCACCACTGGGGGTGGTCCAGTCCAGCGCCTGATTGCGGAGGAGGGGAACCCCCGCTGTGGCGTAAATGCGCTCCACCTGGGCGGGCTTCTCGTAGTCCTGGTTTCCGAGTATGGCGAAGGTAGGGGCAATGCTGCGCAGACGGCGGAGACCATCTATCAGCCAGCGGGTGCGGGTGAGGCGCTCCGTGCCCAGAATGAGGTCGCCGCCGAAGATGATGAGGTCGGGCTTTGCAGCTTGAAGGTGGGCGATGCAGGTTTCGAAAAGCTCGTAGTTGTTGTGCAGATCGGCCAGCAGGGCAATGCGCAGGGGACCGGCGCCCTGCAGAGCTGCTGCGGGGAGTTCGATGCGGTTGTACTCCAACTGGGCCGCTCCCCGGTTGCCGAAGTATTCTATGCCCTTATACCCGCAGAAAAGAAGAGCAAGGATGATGAGCCAGAGACGGATGCGTGGCATGGAAGGCGCGGTGTTGATTATGCGTTGAAGATGCTGAGCTTCGGATCGAGGAAGCGACCATCTTTGCGGATGAGGGTATCATCGAACCAGATTTCACCGCCGCCGTATTCCGGGCGCTGGATGCAGACGAGGTCCCAGTGAACGGCGGAGTGGTTGCCGTTGGGCGCTTCATCGTAGGCCTGCCCGGGGGTGAGGTGGAAGGAACCGGCAATTTTCTCATCAAAGAGGATATCGCGCATGGGACGGAGGATATGCGGGTTGAGCCCCAGGGCGAACTCGCCGATGTAGCGGGCGCCGGCATCGGAATCCAGAATCTTGAGCAGGGCGGCTTCGTTCCCATTGCAGTGGGCTTCCACAATCTTGCCGTTTTCGAAGCGGAAGCGCACGCCATCGAAGGGGACGCCGTGGTAGATGCTGGGGGCATTGTAGGAGATGGTGCCGTTGATGCTGTCCTTCACCGGGGCGGTGTAGACCTCGCCATCCGGCACGTTGCAATCGCCGCAGCAGGGAATGGCCGGAATCCCCTTGATCGAGAAGCTCAGGTCGGTGCCGGGACCGGTGATGCGCACGCGGTCGGTCTGTTCCATGAGGGCTTTGAGGTGCAGCATGCCCTCTTTCATGGCAGCGTAGTCGGCCAGGCAGCAGCGGAAGTAGAAGTCCTCGAAATCTTCGGTGCTCATGCCGGCGGCCTGGGCCATGCTCGGGGTGGGCCAGGCCAGCACGGTCCACTTGCGGCGGTTGCAGGTCACATCGCTGGCGGGTTTGAGGTAGCGGCTCACTATCTGCATGCGCTCGCCGGGCACATCAGCGCTTTCAAAGGTATTCGAATCGGCGTAGAAGCAGATATGCACCTGCATATCCTCCGCACGCTGCAGGCGGTAGCGGCCATCCAGCTCGTACTGCTCATCGGTGGCACCGGCGGCCAGTTCCTTGGAAACGGTGGCGCGGCTGATATCCACATGCGGTACGCCGCCGGCGCGGCGCACGGCGCGGATGAGTTCCACGACCATGGCATCCGGGATGTCCTGCATGCGCAGGTTCACATGTTCTCCGGCCTGCACCCGCACGGAGTAGTTGACGACCTGGTCGGCCAGCTGCGTATAACGAGGATCCTTCATAGTGAATAGTGAATAGTGAATAGTGAATAGTGAATAGTGAAAGGAGGGTGTTATTTATTTGCTCGGTTCTCGGAGTTGAGGCGTTTTTTGATGGTGATGGCGGAGGCTGTCATGATGGCGGCTAGTTGCCGTGCTTCGTCCAGGAGGGGTGCAAGTCTGGATTCTGGCAGGATTTCGGCTTTTTCCTGGCAGATTTTGACTTTGTGGAAGAAATCGGCATCGCTTTTGGCGATGCTGGCGGCACGGTAATTGGCCGCTACCGAGGTGGCGCAGCGCAACAGTTGCTTGCTGATGACTTCAGCTACGGTGGTGTGGGGCAGGTGCTTCCACATGCGGATGACGCGCAATCCAAAGTCCTTGGTGCGCTGGTGCAAATCAGCATGTTTCCTGCTATCCATAATATAATTATTCACTAATTACAGGATTCAGAATTGCCAATGCAGAATCCGTGAAGATGCCGTCCTTGCGGATGAGCTCGTCGTCGAACCAGATTTCGCCGCCGCCGTAGTCGGCGCGTTGGATGCAGACCATATCCCAGTGCACCTGGGAGCGGTTGCCGTTGTCGCAGTTTTCGTAGGCCTGGCCGGGGGTGAAGTGGAAGGAGCCGCCGATCTTCTCGTCGAAGAGGATATCGCGCATGGGCTGCAGGATGAACGGGTTCACACCCAGGGCAAACTCGCCGATGTAGCGGGAGCCTTCGTCCGTGTCCAGAATCTTGTTGAGGGCATCCTCGTTACCGTTGCAGTGAGCTTCCACAATCTTGCCGTCCTTGAAAGTGAGGCGGATGCCATCGAAAGGAATGCCCTGGAAGAGGGTGGGGGCGGTGTAGTGGATGGTGCCGTTCACGCTGTCCTTGATGGGGGCGGTGAAAACCTCGCCGTCCGGGATGTTCATTTCGCCTGCGCAGGGGTGGGCGGGCATGCCCTTGATGGAGAAAGTGAGGTCGGTGCCGGGGCCGGTGATGCGGACGCGGTCGGTGCGCATCATGCGCTCGGCGAGCTTGTCCATGGCGATGCGGAGCTGTTCGTAGTCGGCCAGACAGCAGCGGAAGTAGAAGTCCTCGAAGGCTTCGGTGCTCATGCCGGCCCCCTGGGCCATGCTGGGCGTGGGCCAGCGCAGCACACACCACTTGGTTCTGCACACGCGCTGGTTGTGCACCGGGCGCATGTGTTTCTGGGCCAGGGCCATCTTCTCTGCGGGCACGGAGGAGTTCTCGAAGCTGTTGTGGCCGCCGCGGATGGCGATGTAGGCATCCATGGCCTGCATTTCGGCCAGCTCGAAGCCGGCGATGGAGGAGTACTGCTCATCGGTGGCGCCGGCGAACATTTCGCGGGTTACGCGTGAGTGGCGCAGGTTGATGTGCGGGTGGCCGCCGGCTGCGCGCACGGCGCGGATGAGTTCGATGGCGATTTCATCCGGCGCGTCGATGATTTCGAGCAGGACATGTTCTCCCGGCTGAATGCGGCAGGAGTGGCGGATGAGATTCTGGGCAAGCTGAGTGGTGCGGGGATCGGTCATGGCGGGTGAATAATGAATAGTGAATAATGAAGGAGTGAGTGTCAGTGCTGGAGTTCCAGCAGGGCCTCGCGGAGGTCGGCTTTGGTGATTTCTTTGCTGAGAACGGGGTAGCCGAGTTGTTTCAGCAGGACGAAACGGATAGCACCGTTCTGGAATTTCTTGTCGCTGGCGGTGAGGGCCAGGGCTCGTTCGATATCCACCCCATCGGGCAGGGTGAGGGGAAGCTCCAGCGCGCTGAGGGTTTCGAGCAGGTCGCGCTCTTCGGTGGCACTGAGCCCTGCATGGCGGCGGGAGAGGAAGAGCGCCGCGCGCAGACCCAGACTCACCGCTTCACCATGCAGCATTTCGCCGTAGGGCAGGGCGGCCTCGATACCGTGGCCGATGGTGTGGCCCAGGTTCAGAAAGGCCCGGATGCCGAGGGTCTCCTTCTCGTCCTCCTCCACGATGCGGGCTTTGATGGCAATGTTGGCGGCGATGATGTCGGGCAGCTTGTCAATGGTGGAGAGGGAGAATCCGAGGTCGATTTCATCTGCCAGTTCGCGCAGCGTGTGGAGCATGCCGGGTTTGCGGATGGCGGCGTGCTTGACCATTTCGGCCATGCCTTCGCGGATGAGCCGCGGGGAGAGGGTGGTGAGGGTGGTGGGGTCGATGAGCACCAGGCGGGGCTGGTGGAAAGCGCCGATGAGGTTTTTGCCGGAGTCGATGTCCACGGCGGTTTTGCCGCCTACGGAGCTATCCACCTGCGCCATCACGCTCGTGGGAATCTGCACGAAGGGGATGCCGCGGTAGTAGATGCCGGCCAGGAAACCGGCCATGTCGCCCACCACGCCGCCACCCAGGGCTACTACAAAGCTGGTGCGGTCGTGCCCGGCCTGCACCATTTCATTGGCCAGGGTTTCGATGGTGCCCAGGTTCTTGCTGGCCTCACCGGCGGTGAAGGAATGCAGACTGGTGGTATAGCCGCTTTCCTCCAGGCTGGTGCGCACCCGCCCGGCATAGAGCGGGCCTACGTTGGAATCGGTAATGATGGCGGCTTTGCCTTCCAGCCGCACCCGGCTGCAAAGGTAACCTATGGATTCCAGTGCTCCGTTTTCGACGTGCACTTCGTATGATTTCGGCCCCAGGGCCAGGGAGACATTCGCCATGCCTTCATTATAACGCGCTATCACCCGGATGCAAGTAGATAGCGCGTCACATATTGACAGAACAGCCCGCAAGCGGGTGACTTGCGGGCTGTTTTTTTGCTTGTTGAGCTTTTTGATCAGCCCATGGTGATGAGGGGCATGGTGCCCAGGTAGATGAGGGCAATCACGCAACTCGTCATCACGATGCCGGTGCAGAGCGGCATGCAGAGGGGCTTATCGCCGGCCTGGGGTTTCTCCCAGTACATGGCGCGGATAATTTTGAAATAATAGTAGAAGCCGGTGGCGGCGGTCACAATCATGATGGGCAGCAGCCAGCAGATGCCGCACCATGAGCTGATGGTGGTGATGGCTGTCACGAAGGAGTACATCTTGACCAGGAAACCGAAGGTGAGAGGTACACCGGCCAGCGAGGCGAAGCACACCGTGATGAGGAACGCTGTGCGGGGATTGCTGGTACCCAGCCCACGGAAAGCGGCAATTTCCTCGCTGCCGCGCTGGGTGCGCACCATGGCCACTGCAAAGAAAGCCGCGATGGTGGACAGCGCATAGGCCAGGAGATAGGAGCTGACCAGGAAGACCACGGGGCCGTTCAGATCCAGGAAGAAGACCAGGATGAACCCGGCCTGACCGATGGAAGAGTAACCCAGCAGACGCTTGATGTTTGTCTGGCGCATGGCACCAAGGTTACCGATGAGCAGGGTGGCTGCAGCCACCAGGGCAAAGCACCACACGAGCACTTTGCCAATCAGGCTGCCCGGCACCATGAACGGAGCGAAGGGCAGAGCCAGGCTGCAAAGCACCACGAAACCAGCGGTCTTGGATGCTACGGCAAGGAAGGAAGTGGTGGGGGTGGGGGCTCCCTGGTACACGTCCGGAATCCACACGTGCATGGGTGCGGCACCTACCTTGAAGAATGCGCCGGCGAAGAGTAGAGCCGTAGCCAGCAGGAAGCCGCTGGCCATAATCGGACTGCCCGCCACACCGCCCTTCACGGCAGAGATGACCACATCGGACCCCAGGTTGAAGGTGCCCACCATGCCGAAGTACCAGGCGGTGCCGTATACCAGCACACCCGTGCTCATGGCTCCCAGCACCATGTACTTGATGCCGGCTTCAATGGAGCCCTGATTGCGGCGGAAGTAACCGGCCAGCACATAGGAAGTGAGGGTGATGACCTCCAGACTCACGAAGAGCATGACGAGGTCGCGGGCCTGGGTAAGGCAGAGGATGCCGGCGCAGGCTACCAGCGGCAGGGCGTAGAACTCGCCCGTGCCTTCCTCATTGCCGGAACCGGCAATGGATTCGCAGCTGATTTTGGTGTAGTCGAATGCCAGCAGGATGGAAAGACCGGTCGCAATCGCGGCGATGAACCCGAAGATGTCGGTCTGCTCACCGGTGGCCAGGAAGTACGCAGCCACGAAAGTGCCGATGGCACCGACGGCTGCGTAAAGGCGCTTCGGAAGCTTAGGAAGCAGGGAATCTGCCAGAATGAGCAGGGCTGCCAGCCCCACCAGGGCAAAGGCTGGGGTGAACTGACTCCAGGTATAGGTTGATACGATATTCATATAATGCTCGAAGTTGGGTGGTCAGTTAATTACAGGCAAGTGGGGGGCAGGATGCCGAAGAGGACGATGAACACAGCCAGGAAGCAGGCGGCGGTGATATCCAGCGCCGTGAGTCTGGTGGCTCGCTCGGAGGCGGCACCCACCGGGCCCTCGAAGATATTGCGGAAAGCACGCAGCATATAGATGGCGCTGATGACCAGCCCCCACAGTGCTCCGATGAGGGCGAGCTGCACTGGTCCCAGACCGCCGAAGAAGTTGGCCACGTTGCCCAGCCAGCAGTCGGTGCAGGCGGGAGCCGGTGTCCATCCGGCAAAGCAGGACACGAAGATGCTGAACTCACCGGCGAAGTTGGCCAGCAGAGGCAGGCCCACGGAGGCCATGCCGGCCAGACCGAAGAGGAAGCCGAGAGCCGGCAGCTTGCTGCCCAGACCGCCCATGCAGTCGAGCTCCAGGGTTCGGGTCTGGGACTCAATCTGCCCGGTAAGAAGGAAGAGCAGGGCGATGGTCAGGCCGTGGGCCAGCATGAGCAGGGCAGCACCCTGGAATGCCAGCTCATTGTTGCCATTGCAGGCAATGTAGGCGGCAAAGGCCAGGAAGATGTAGCCCATGTGCATCACGGATGAGTTACCGAGCATGTCGTCCAGACGGGTCTGGGAAATGGTCACATAACCCACCCAGAGCACGTTGCCCAGCAGGAGCACAAGCAACCAGTTGTTCCAGCAGCCGAAGAGTTCCTGGCACTTCGGGCCGAATGCCCAGGCCAGGGTGAACAGGCCGTACAGACCGAACTTCTTGAGCACACCCGCATGCAGCATGGCAACGGGGGTGGGGGCGCTGGCGTATGCCGGGGCTGCCCAGGTGTGGAACGGGAACAGAGACACCAGCGTGCCGAAACCTACCAGCAGCAGCGCGCCGATAAGGCAGGTGCTGGTGGGCATGAGACCCGCCTGCAGCGAGGCAGCCAGCCCGCTGAAGCTCCAGGCGTGCATCTCCGCGCAGAGAATGAGCAGGCCGGCGAGCAGCACCATGGAGGCAACGCCCAGGTAGATGGTGGCTGTCCAGGCAATGTGGCGGCGGTCACCACGGCCATAGCAACCGATCATGATGAAGGTCGGGATGAGGGCCAGTTCGTGGAAACCGTAGAAGGCGATGATGTTGTCGGACATGAAAGCACCGATGGCACCGGTGCTGATGAGCAGGGCGGAAATGGCCCAGCTGCGCTCGGCATCCGCATGGGGGGCCTTCATGCCCACCACAGCGGCAAAGGTGACCAGAATGGAAAGCAGCACCATGATGCGGCTGAGCGGCAGCCCCAGGGTGAGCTGAATCGGTGTGCCACAGAAGGTGGACAGACACTCGCTGCAGCACTCAGGTGCCAGCACGGCGTAGGTGCCCAGAATGAGCGAAATAGCCGCGCTGATGAGAGCTGTAAGACGGCCCGGTGTCTTGAGCAGACCAATGCAGGCTGCTGCAATCACAGGTACAAGGATAAGCCAGATAAGCATGATTGGGAAAAGCGGTTAGAATTGGTTTGCAAGGAGAAGAATGAGGATGACCAGACCGATGCCGGACACCAGCGTGTAGGCCCGCAGGGAACCGCACTGAATCCAGCTGCAGAGGTACCCGATGCGGACGGTAATCCACACCAGAGTCTGGCAGATAAGGCCGCGGATGGTGAAGCAGTCCAGGAACTCTACCACATGGGCAAAACCCTGCTGCAGACCGCCGATGAGCACCTTGTCGTACAGGGCGTCGATGTAGAGGCGGTTGCGGAGGGCCTTGGAGATGAAGTTGCCGGCCAGCGGATCCTTGGCGCGGCTGCCCAGACCGTAGATGGCCAGTGCCAGGAGAATACCCACCACCAGGGAGCCCATGCTCACGTAGAAGGGCAGGCCGGCCTCAAAGCCGTGGGCGTGGAAGCCGTTGAAGGGAACCAGGTCATTTGCGATGAAACCATAGCCGGAGATGATGGCCATGACAGCCAGCACCAGCAGCGGCAGGGCCATGGTGAAGCCGGCTTCCTTGGCGTGCTCAGCACCGTGCTCGCGGGCCGGGCCCATGAAGGCCACGAGGCAGAGGCGCAGCATGTAGAAAGTGGTGAGGGCGGCCACACCGGCACCAATCCAGAAGAAGATGGGGTTCTTGGCCAGGGCGGCCTCCAGGATGGCTTCCTTGGAGAAGAAGCCGGAGAAGCCGGGGATGGCGATGAGGGCGCAGGTGCCCATCATGAAGCAGAGCACGGTGAGGGGCATGCGCTTGCGCAGACCGCCCATCTTCCAGATATCCTGCTCGTGGTGGCAGCACACGATGACGGCACCGGCACCCAGGAAGAGCAGGGCCTTGAACCAGGCGTGTGTGTAAAGGTGGAACATGGCTGCTTCACCGGCCTGCAGACCCACGGCCATGACCATGTAGCCCAGCTGGGAAAGGGTGGAGTAGGCGAGGATGCGCTTGATGTCGTCCTGCTGCACGGCCATGATGGCGGCGAGCACGGCGGTGATGGCACCCACCCAGGCGATGATGCAGCATGCGGTTTCCGTGAAGGCCTCAGCACCCATGCTCACCTGCAGGCGCACCAGCATGTACACACCGGCGGCCACCATGGTGGCGGCGTGGATGAGGGCGGAAACCGGCGTGGGGCCTTCCATGGCGTCCGGCAGCCACACATGCAGCGGGAACTGGGCGGATTTACCCACAGCGCCGCAGAAGAGGCAGACGATGGTGACGGTCAGTACGGCGGTGGGAATGCCGGCGGCCTTGCCGGCCATGTCTGCAAAATTCATGGTGCCGAAGAGGCCCAGGGTGAGCAGAATGCCCAGCAGGAAACCGAAGTCGCCCACGCGGTTGGTGATAAAGGCTTTCTTGGCGGCATCGGCGGCGGAAGCCTTGTCGAACCAGTGGCCGATGAGCAGGTAGGAGGAGAAGCCCACCATTTCCCAGCCGATGAAGGTCATGGCCAGGTTATCAGCCAGAACGATGGTGCTCATGCTGAACATGAAGATACTCAGGCCTGCGTAGTAGCGGCTGAGGTTGGAGGAGTCCCCCTTCATGTAGCCGATGGAGAAGAAATGCACCAGAAGACCGATACCCGTGACCACCAGCATCATGCGCATGGCGAGCGGGTCCATCACCAGTCCGAGGTGCAGGCAGAGCTGCTCCACGGAGCAGGGCATCCAGGTGTAGATGCCCGGGGTGCCGGTCTGCAGACCGGTGAGGTAGGCGATGCAGAGCCCGAAGGTGCCGGCTGCAGAAAGCAGCGACAGCGTAGCGGCCATGCGCGGGTGCTTGTTGAAGCATACCCAGTCAATGGCGGCAACCACCAGGGGCAGCAGCAGGAACAACCAGGGGAGATTATGGATCATATTCATGCTGGTGATTTAGTCTTTGAGTGCGTTGAGTGCCGAGCTTTCCACCGTGCGACGCGCACGGAACATGGCAACGATGAGGGCAAGACCGATGGCTACTTCAGCTGCGGCTATGCCGGTGATGAACAGTGAGAGCACCTGGGCATCGTACACCGGAACACCGGCGGTGCCCTGCGCGCGGGAGAATGCCACCAGGGCCACGTTGGCCGCGGTGAGCATCATCTCCAGGCACATGAACACCACGATGATATTCTTGCGGATGAGCACACCGGCCAGACCGATGGAGAACAGGATGCCTGACAGAATCAGGTAATGTGCTAACGGAATCATGAGTCAGGAAAGGGGGTTAGTCTTTACGGATTTTGCGGGCGAGTGCCACCGCGCCCACCGTGCCGGAAAGCAGGGCGAAGCCGAGGATGACGAACGGAATGTTGTAATGGGTGTACAGGCACTTGCCGAGCAGCTTCACATCCGGAATGGAGGTGGCCTTGGCGGCATCTGCATCAGAAATGGACGGGTTCTCCATGCGGGCGGCAGCGGCGGCGTTCAGCTCAGGCAGGCAGCCACCGTACTGAGGAGCAGTGGCAGGGGCCTCCTTCACCTGGCGGGCATCGCCGATGAGGAGCTCGCCGGCGCTTTCGCACAGGGTGATGGCCGGGCAGGCGTTATCCTTGGCTCCGGGTAGGCTGATGGCCACCCAGGAGATGATGCCGGCAAAGAAACCGGCAATCAGCACGCAGATGGCTGCGTGCACCAGGCTGCCGCGGCTCTTGCTCTCGTTGTGGATGTCGAGCATCATCACCACGAAGAGGAAGAGCACCAGAATGGCTCCCGCATACACGATGAGCTGCACAATGCCCAGGAACTGGGCACCCATGCCGAAGAAGATGGCGGCCACCATGGCGAAGCACACCGCCATGCACATGGCGGAGTTCACCGGGTTGCGGTAGCCCACCACGCCGGCGGCGCAGAGCACGGCCAGAGCAGCCAGCATGTAGAACAGAATCTGACAAAGGGATGTTTCAAACATAACGGTATTTTATTTGTACTGGTTCCACTTGTTGACGAGACCCTTGCGCGTGCCGCCCAGGCGGTACAGGGTCTCCTTGTCGCGGATGGCCTGCTTGCGGTCGGTGAGGGTGATGAGGTATTCCTTGGAGAGGAAGATGGCCTGCTCCGGGCATGCTTCCTGGCACATACCGCAGTAGATGCAGCGGAGCATGTCGATTTCGAACTTGGCCGGGGCCTTTTCCTGCTTCTGGCAGTTGCTGGTGGGATCCACCTCACCGGGGGTGATGGTGATGGCGCGTGCCGGGCAGACAAACTCGCAGAGCTGGCAGGAGACGCAGCGCTCGCGGCCGTCCTCGCCGCGCACCAGGGTGGGGGCGCCGCGGTAGTACTCAGGCAGGTGGGAGTCCCAGCGTTCATCCGGGAACTGCATACAGACACCTACACCCTTGGTGCTGAAATCCTCCTTGCCGCGGCTCTTGCCGAGCAGGGAAAGCACCAGGTGGCGCATGGTGATGGCAAGCCCCTTGACGAGCTCGACCACATACACCTTGTCCAGCAGGCTGAACTTGGGGCGTTTAATCTTGACGTAAGACATATTCGGAACAGGAAAAGGTGGTTACTTGATGAAATAGAGGACAGCGGCAGCCAGGAAGATGTTGGCCACGGTGATTTCCAGGAAATAGAGCCAGCCGAGCTTCATCACCTGATCCCAGCGGAAGCGCGGCAGTGTCCAGCGCACCCACACGAAGAAGATGATGAAGGCCAGCAGCTTCACGATGAACATGCACAGCTGGCAGAGCACCGCCAGCCAGTCGCAGTAGGCGGAGAGGGCGGCATCTGCCCCGAAGCCGATGGACCAGCCACCCAGGAACAGGGTGACCACCACGGCGGAGCCGATGACCATGGCTGCGTACTCACCCATGAAGAAGGAGGCGAACTTCATAGAGGAATATTCGGCGTGGTAGCCGGCCACCAGGTCGGTTTCACACTCAGCCATATCGAAGGGGGTACGGTTGGCCTCGGCAAAGACGCAGGTCACGAAGATGATGAAGCTGATGCCGAGCGGCAGCATCATGGCCCAGCGCTGCCAGCTCAGGCCCTCGCCCCACAGCGGAAGCAGGGTCCAGCCGTTCTCAGCCTGGAACTGCACAATCTGCTGCAGGTTCAGCGTGCCGAACATCATGAGCAGCGGGATGATGGAAAGACCCATGGATACCTCGTAGGAGATGAGCTGAGCCGTGGCGCGCAGACCACCCAGGAACGGGAACTTGGAGTTGGAAGACCAGCCGGCCAGGGTCAGACCGTATACGGAAAGACCGGAGATGGCGAAAATCCACAGCGGGCCGATGTCCAGATTCGCCACGCACATGGAGATGTGGCCGTAGCTGGTGTTCACCTCAGAGGCGAAGGGAATTACCGCGGCTGCCACCATGGGCGGACCCAGCACCAGCATCGGCGCCAGAATGAAATAGAACTTACGCACGTAAGAGGGGGTGGTCTCCTGCTTCAGGAAGAGCTTGCCGCCGTCCAGACAGGGCTGGATGAGACCCCAGCAGGGAATCTCGCGATCCAGGCGCAGCCAGGTGCAGAGCCTGGCAATCCAGCAGTTCTCCGGGATGCCGAAGAACTGCAGCCAGTTCTTGAGGGGCTGCTTTTCCTTGCTGCCCCAGCGCTGGAGCAGGAAGAGTGGCAGACCCGCGCGGTTGGGACCGGGACGGTCCTGAATCCAGCCGGCCACGCGGCGTTCAATCCACACGGAAAGAACCACGAAAGCCAGAATAACGGCAAACATGAGAACCAGCTTGAGCAGCGTGTGAATCAGGTAGAACCAGATTTCGTTGCTCATGAGGTCGTTATACCAATTGATGATAGCGTCCATTTGTGGTATGGGGTGTTAGCGGTTTACTTCTTGGCTTTTTCGCGTTCGATGAGGGGGATGGTGACACCCGTTTCCATGATGACCTTGCCCTCGTTGCCGATGTTGCCCCAGGTGATATCCTGCAGCGGTTCGAACTCCTGGGCCATTTCATCCAGCACCGACATGGGGGTGGGGCAGGCGATGACGCGCACGCAGTCGCAGCCCAGGCGCTCGGAGAGGTTGCGGCAGATTTCCCAGTCGGACATGGAATCGCCGATGGGCTCGATAGCCTTGTTCAGTCGCTGGATGCGGCCGGTCACGTTAATCATGGTGCCGTACTTCTCAGCAAAGGTCACACCGGGCAGCACCACGTCGGCAGCCTTGGTGGTCGCGTTCTCGCTGTGGTCGATGACGAGGAGGTATTCCAGACCGGCAAGGTCCTCGGCAGTGAATCCGGCTTCTTCGGTCAGATCCTCACCCAGCACAATCATGAAGCGGATGGAATTGTTGCGCACGCCGCGGCGGATGTTGGCCAGCCCGGCACCGGTCTTGCCCAGAATCAGCTTGGCACCGTTGCTGTTCGGGTTGCGGTCTTCGCTCACGAGCATGCCGTCGTTCTCACTCTTGCGGGGAACGATGTCGAGCTTGGTGACACCCAGCTGCTTGGAGAGTGCACGCACCATGTAGAGCTCTTCGTTGGTCATGCGGGCAGAGCAGATCATGGCCGTTTCGGAGGGGGCCATGCGGTGCAGCTGCTCCACAACCATGTTGAAAGTGGCATCCCAGGTGGAGGGACGCTGGCCGGCGCCGGCATCAGTCTTCACCAGGGGGGTGGTGATGCGGGTAGGTGCGTTGATGAACTTGTAGTTGAGGCGGTGGTCATCGGGCATCCAGCAGCTGTTCACGGCATCATTCTGGCGCGGGGTGATGCGGTAGACCTGCTGCTCGCGGGTCCAGATGTTGATGTTGGTGCCGGTGCCGCAGTTCACGTCGATGGTCGGCGTGCTCTTCAGGAACCACACGCGCATCTTGAAGCGGAAATCCTTGCTGGTCATGGCTCCCACGGGGCAGATATCCACCACGTTCATCGAGTAGTTACTGTCCAGCTGGGTGCCGGGGTAGCAGGCGATGGCGTTGTGCGTGCCGCGTCCGACCACGCCCAGCACTTCCTCGCCCACTATTTCCTTCATGAAGCGCACGCAGCGGCGGCAGAGCACGCAGCG
>CAZTAX010000013.1:23022-25624 GCA_964611765.1 uncultured Akkermansia sp.
GGACCAATGGAGAGGTTCTTGCCCTTCTTGGTCTTGCTTTCTGTGAAGCGGTGGGTGCCGCTGCCGTAGTCGGTGGTGTATTCCTGCAGCTTGCATTCACCTGCCTGGTCGCAGATGGGGCAGTCCAGCGGGTGGTTGGAAAGCAGGAATTCCAGCACGCCGCGGCGGGCTTCCTCGGTGAGCTTGCTGGTGGTGCGGATGCCCATGTTCTCCGCCACGGTGTTGGCGCAGGCAATCACGGCACGCGGCATCCAGCTGATGGGCAGGTAGCCGTCGTCACCATACTGCGGGGTGGTGCCGGGGGCCTGGCGCGGGGGCATGCCCTGTTCCACAAGGCACATGCGGCAGGAACCGGCCACGGAAAGCTTGGGGTGGTAGCAGAAGCAGGGTACATGCGCGCCTACGGAGTTGCAGGCGTCGGCAATGCGCGTTCCCTTCGGGAAGCGGTACCATTTGCCGTTGATCTGGACGTTCACCTTGCCTTCGGCAGCGGCGGCGTCTTTCGGCAGAATTGCGGGGGGTATACTCATTGGTTCAGGAGAAAAGGTTTAGTCTTCGCGGGTCAGGAACTTGCGGGCCTCCTTGGCCTCGGCGGAGTGGGGCTTGAGGGCGTTGATGGGCTTGGTGAGCGCCAGGAACTCCTCGCGGAACTTGGTAGTGAATGCCTGGGTGGGCCAGGCGCAGGCTTCGCCGAAGGCGCAGACCGTGCGGCCGCAGATGTTGTCGGCCACGCTCTTGAGCAGATCCACATCCTCTGCAGAGCCCTTGCCTTCGCAGATTCGGGTGGAGAGCTTCAGCATCCATGGGTTGCCCTCGCGGCAGGGGGAGCACTGGCCGCAGGATTCCCAGGCGTAGAAACGGTTGAGGTTGTTGAGCACCTTGGGCATGCTGCGGCTGTCATCCATCACGATGATACC
The DNA here is from genome assembly GCA_964611765.1 of uncultured Akkermansia sp. Lineage (GTDB taxonomy): Bacteria > Verrucomicrobiota > Verrucomicrobiia > Verrucomicrobiales > Akkermansiaceae > Akkermansia. The sequence continues at coordinate 23,940 of CAZTAX010000013.1, forward strand.
GCCGGAGCCGCTCATGGAGCCGTGCTGGGCAATGCTGTCCAGATCCAGCGGCACATCGAAGATGCTCATGGCGCGTACGGAGCCATCGCTGTTGCGGCCCTTCAGCACTTCGTCGCAGCGCATGACCTTGGCAGAGGCGCCACCGGGGATGATGGCCTTGAACTTACGGCCGCGCTTCGGGCCGCCGCACACATCGTACAGCAGCTCGCCGAAGGTCATGGACCCGGAGATAATTTCGTAGTAGCCCGGGCGCTTCACATCGCCGGACACACCGATGATACGCGTGCCGGGGGAGCGCTGGGCTCCCTCCGCGGCATAGGCCTCGCCGCCGCGCATGAGCACCTGGCGCACCTGGCAGAGAGATTCCACGTTGTTCACGATGGTGGGGCAGCCATACAGACCGATGGCGGCCGGGAAGAAGGGCGGCTTGATGCGCGGGTACGGGCGCAGACCTTCGATGGAGTTGATGAGGCCTGTTTCTTCACCGCAGATGTAGGCGCCGGCACCGCGGTGCAGGATAATCTTCAGGTCGAAGCCCTTGCCCAGGATGTTCTCGCCCAGGAATCCGGCTTCCTCAGCCTCCTTCAGGGCTTTCTGCATGATTTTGGCGGCCTCCGGGAACTCCTCGCGCATGTAGATGACACCGTAGTGGGCCTGCACGGCGTAGCAGGCAATAATCATGCCTTCGATGAGCTGGTGCGGGTCCTGGTGCACCACAAAGCGATCCTTGAAGGTGCCGGGTTCGGATTCGTCGCAGTTGCAGACCACATACACGGGCTTGGTGTTGCCCTTGGGGATGAAGGTCCACTTCACACCGGTGGGGAAACCGGCGCCGCCGCGGCCGCGCAGCCCGCTCTTCTTCACTTCCTCGGTGACGGCGGCAGGCTCCATTTCCATGGCTTTCTTCAGGGTCTCATAGCCACCATCCTTGATGAAGCACTTGATGGAAGGATCATAACCCTTGCGGTCGATGTTGCGGAAAATACGGCGGGTTTCGCGCGGATGCGGCTCCTTGCCGGGTTTGTAGATGATTTCGCTCATGGTTCGCTAAAGGGGGTTACTTCTTAGGCTGGTACTTGCCGATAATCTCGTCAATCTTCTTGGTGGTCACCTGGGAGTAGAGAACATCGTTCACCATCACATTCGGACCGAATCCGCAGTTGGCCAGGCATTCCACCGGCTCCACGCTGAACAGACCGTCGGCGCTCACCAGCATGGGCTCCTCGTCGCTCATATCGGCAGCGTTCACGCCAATCTTCCCGCAGATGTAGGGGATGAGCTCTTCTCCACCGGAGAGGGAGCAGGCAATGGTGCGGCACACGCGGAAATGGTACTTGCCCGGGCACATGGTGTGGATGCCGGGGTAGAAGCTCACAATGCCGGCCACGTGGATGGGCGTGCTCTTGCACATTTCAGCTATCCAGGGCATGGCATCGGCGCAGATGAAGCCGAACTTCTCCTGCACCAGGTGGATGATGGGCAGCACGGCGGACTGCTCCTTGCCTTCCGGATACTGGGCCACGAGTTCCTTGGCTTCTTTCACCAGGGTGGGGGTCACCTTGAACTTTGGGAAGTGCTGCTCACCGGGAGACGGCTTGGCTGCCGTGATGGCAGCAATCTCGTTGGGGGTCTCGGACATGGTAAGTGGTTTCGTTGTCAGAGAGGTTAAAGGTTTAGCGGTCGCA
>CAZTAX010000014.1:0-25039 GCA_964611765.1 uncultured Akkermansia sp.
GCCAGCTGGCGGGCGGCCACATCCTCCACGCGGATGAGGTCACTCACACCAACAAGCTTGAGCAGCTTGCCATGCAGTTCATTCACACTGCGGGTCAGCAGATTAGTCACTCCCATTTCCTTCAGCTGGGCTGTAATAAGCAGATTGCGTTCAAATTGCTCACCCACAGCCACGATGACGTAGGTATCCTCGCCCACCAGCTCCAGCTGGCGCAGAACGCGGATGTCGGTAGCATCTCCCACCAGCGCGTATGTCACGCTGTCTTTGAGCTCCGTGATGACAGATTCACGCTCATCCAGGATGGTGACTTCAAAACCCAGCTCTGCGAGATGCAGGGCGAGCGCACGGCCGAACTGGCCGATACCAATGATAACGAACTTCATAATAATAGATCAGGTGAGGGGTAAACGGGTTTCCGGCAGGCGGATGGGAGACGGTTCCTTCTGGTGGATGAAGATAAGCATGAAGGTGAACATGCCCACACGGCCGAACACCATGTTCAGAGTGATGATAAGTTTGGAGATATCTGAAATCTGCGGCAGGATGCCCAGTTCATAGCCGGTTGTAGTGTAGGCACTCACCTCCATGAACAGCAGTTTCACCACCCCCCGCGGCTGCTGCGCCACGGCGGGCTCCAGCAGGGTGAGCAGCATCGTGGTGAACACAATCCAGAAAATCGAAAGGACTACGGTTGCCATGGCTCGCTCCACGGTGTTGCGGGCAATGCGGCGGTTATGAATCTCCACATCCTGCTTGCCGCGCAGCACACGGTACACCTCCAGCATGCTCAAGGCAAAAACCGGAGCATACACACCACCACCCGTACCGGCAGGATTACCGCCAACGAACATCAGGAACGCCAGAAACAACTGGTATGCCGGGCCATATTCCCCAATATCTGTCAGGGCGAAACCGGCTGAGCGGCCAATGGAGTTCCACAATGACTCCCACAGGTTGAAGTGCCCCTGCTCCATGTGGGCAGATGGCTCAAAGGCAGACAGAAAAGTCAGCCCGGCAGTGCCTGCCAGCAACACGATAACCATCACCCTCAGCACGAGCCAGGAGTTTGTGCTCCAGCGCTTGGCACTTAGCTTGCCGGCAAGGCGGTTCTTCAGGCGCGTGATTCCTTCCAGGTACACACCAAAGCCTACTGTGCCCGCCAGCACCAGCAGCATCATGACCAGCTGCACCATGCGGCAGTGCGCCACCCCGGGCTGATTCATCGATTCCGGGAAAATAGTCAGTCCGGCGTTGCAGAAAGCCGAGACAGAATGGAATACAGCATAGCCCCAGAGATGCTCCTGCGGGAATCCCGGCACATCCCGCCACAAGTGGTAAAGGCACACCGCGCCGACAACCTCCGCCAGCAGGGTGACGAAGAACACAGCACGCAGCAGCGAAGGCACCACATTCACCCCCTGCTGGTCCAGGAACCCGGAAACGGACATACTGTCGCGCACCGCCAGACGCTTGCCCACCATCATCAGAACAAAGTAGGAAAACGTCATCACACCGATGGCTCCCACCTGGATATCCAGCAGGATGACCAGCTTGCCCAGCGGCGTAAAGGTCGAGGCGATATCCACGGAGCTCAGCCCGGTGATGGAAGTGGCCGAAGCGCAAGTAAAAAGGGCATCCACCGGGGAAAGATTGGTATAGGTGGCTCCCGGCGTTAGCAGCAGCAAAGTGCTCAGCAGCACCAGCACCACCATGTAGGTGAAGAAACGTACAGCGGGCGACCAGCGGCTCCCCCCTTTCACCGGGCTGGTGCTGCGGGCTCGCATAATGTTCCCCAGGGTGCCGATGGAAAAGCCCCCCAGCAGGAAGCTGCATGCCAGACTGGCCAGGAATGCCCAGCGGTCAAAAAGTTCCCACACACCGCCGTAGAAAATGATGGAGGCGGCTATGCCCACCAGCAACTGGAACCACAGGAACCGCCCCGGCACTCCATACCGCACCCATTCACGCACAAAGTGCAACAGCACTACAAAGGTGTTGAACCACACCAGGCCACACAAAATCAGGTGCGATGCACCGATGAAGGCATCCCGCTGGGCGGGGGTATTGGCGACTCCCTCAAAACACGCCTCCCAGAGCACCACAAAAAGCACCAGCATTCCGGACAACAACTCCGGCAATTCCAGCGCCCTGTGGCGGTGTTCCTTCTGACTCTGGGGTCTCATGCGAGCCCATTATAGCAAACACCTGCCACTTTGGCAAGAGAACTAACGCAATCTATTCTATATGTACAACTTGCACAAAAAAATCAAACAAATCAATGCAGGGAAAGGTTCTCGCGTAATCCTGATCCGTACATAAAAACGGCACCGTCTTCCGTAGAAAACAGTGCCGTGAAAAGAACAGCGTCGCTTGCGGACGTGGCCTAAGCGCGCAGCTTAGGACTTGTAACGCAAACGCTTCTTGTGGCGGTTCTGGCGCATGCGCTTGCTGCGCTTGTGCTTGTTGATCTTGGCCTTACGTCTCTTCTTAAGCGATCCCATAATGATTTATGTGTCGTTTGTTGTTTTCTCGATTGGGAGAATTATCGGTTGCCCTATGGGCTAACGGGGGAATATGTAACTATTTTTCATCAAAAAAGTCAAGCCGAAAGAGAACTTAAGACGGATTTTGTTATCTTTCTGTCATGACACGAGCATACCAGGCATGCAGGATTTCCATCACCCCGGGGGTGGAGGAAACGTATTTCCCCTGCTCGTGCATCCAGGCCATCACATCCGGATGTGCGTTAGAAGGAGCTGCGCAGAAAGCAGCAGGAAACATGCGAAAGGCGTGCAGATCATTGTGTCCATCGCCCAGCATGGCCCAGTTCTGCGGTGGCACCCGCCATTCATTCGCCACAGTCTGCAAAGCGGTGCCCTTGCAGTAACGGGCATCAGCCAGGCGCATATAGCGCCCGGCTCTCTGGGCAGTCACGCCGTTCAGGCCGGTCACAAAATCGGAAAGAAAAGCCATGATGGCATCCATTGAGGCAGAGTCCACCGCCTCCACAGAGAGCGGGTCCGAGGGGGCAATAATCCACTGCAACTCCGGGCAGGCCGAGCGAAGCAGGCGGAGCTGCTCATGCAGCAGCGGGCGCACCAGCGTGCGCAGCTGCATGTTATGCTCGGAACAGCGGGCATTATACTCGCGCAGGGGTTGCAGCGAACCATCCACCTGTGCCACATAAGCATAGCGCTCGCAGGTGCAGATAAAGTCCGGCAGGAAAGGGGCCGTGGGAAGCAATTCCTCACAAAGATACGGCAGGGTGCGTCCGGTGTTAATCCCCCAGCGCACTCCCAGCGGGCGCCACTGGCGCATCAGTTCGTAAAACTCTGCGGGCACCGGCTGCGCAGGGTCATGAGTACGCAGCGTTTCATCGTAGTCCAGCGAAATCAGCCAGCGGCAATCGCCGCCGAAAGACAAGGCCCGTCCCGGAAGCACCTGACCTTCCTCAACGACCATTTCTGCCCTTCTTCTTATTCTGCTCAGCCTTCTTACGGGCGGTTTCGGCAGCGGCGCGCTGCTCCTGAGTGGCACCCACGGGCAGGCGGAATGCGGGAGTTTCCGGCACCTTTACGCCCTTCGCCAGCTGCTGACTGATTTTGGTGGTCAGATCCACATTATACTTATAATCGCAGGCACCGGCTGGCAGCTCTTCGCCCCCGGCGCGCATGTGAATTTCCACTCGGCGGTTGAGTTTCTGCTGGTCACGGTCGCCCGTAGTCGGCGCCAGCGGCATGGAACTGCCGCAGGAACGCACATACACATTCTCCACCGGCACCCCGTTACCCACCAGCCAGGCACGCACCGCAGCAGCGCGCTGCAGGCCCAGAAGCGCGTTGTATGCTGCGCCACCCACGCTATCCGTATGCCCCTCAATCACAAAATAGGTGTGCGGATTCTTCTGGATGAGGGCTGCTAACTGCAGCATCGTAATACGGGCAGAGTTCTTCAACTGGCACTCGTTGAAGCCGAAGAGCACATCTGCCCCCAGACGAGCCACACCGGAACCGGAGCCCAGGTGTTCCTCGCCCATCAGCTGGGTCAGGCTGCGGGTATCGCCGGGCAGATTGGAATTACCTGCCTCACTGGCGGCTTTACGCAGATCCTGCTCCATGAGAGAAGAGGCATCCTCCAGCACTTCGGTCTGGGCAGTGGCGGCGGCCACTACCTCGTTGCTGTTCACCGGGGTGGGCTCAGGGATAGCCAGGGCCTCTTCTGTCAATTCCTTCGTCTGCAAGGAGTTCAAATCCAGCTGCGCGGGGGGTAATTCGCTCACCGGAGTCTGTTCCTCAGCGGCATACACAGGCTCAGAAACAGCAAGCTCCGTGGGGCCGGGAGCCATCACCAGCTCCGGCACCTCAACGTCCAGGATATCAATTTCTTCCGGCTCATGCTTGATTTCCTCGATTTCCTGGGGCTGCTGCTCCACAACCTCCTGCTCAGGAGCCTCTTCAATCTTTTCCTCCTTAGGCGGTTCCTTCACTACCACCCGCACCGTTTCCAGGTCCTTCACTTCGGCAGGCACATCCACCAGTTTGCCAAGGCCCAGCACCGATAAGGAGGGGAAATACACCCAGAGCATGGCATGCACCACCACGGCCGCAGTCGCGGCTCCCATGGCGATGGGCACCATATCACGCTGTCGAGTCAGCTCGTAGCCATTGCGGCGGCGATTGCCCACGCGCTTCGGGATATTCAGAGCGCGGTCGAGTTCGGCGTATGGGTTTATGTCGGGTGTCTTACTCAAAGTCGTATATGGGAAGAGGTGAGATCAGGGCGAGCGGGGTCATTCACACGAGGAGCCTCCACGGCATCCACCACGCAATCATTTATCCAGTGCAGGATAGAGCTCATGGCGCTATCCTCATCCTGCAACAGGCCAACATGAATTTCCTCGCCACGGAGGCCGCGGCCCACCGTCAGGTCTCGGTGCGTGGCACCCACCGGGTCATTTTCGCTCCGCAGAGTCCATACATCCCGCTTATCGCTGCGCAAACGGCGGTAAATCGTCAGGGCATCCTTGAAATTACTCACCGGATTGTCCTGCGCAAGATTTACCACCAGCACCGGCACGTTACGATCCATATCCGCAGCCTGTTCCACCGGGGCTACATCAAAACTCTCCATCCCCGCGGTGCGCCGGATGCGCTGGTCCATGAGCCACATCACCACCGGGCGAAGTACCCCCTCCGGCATGGTGCGCTCCACCGATTGGCGCAGCGAGGCAAAGGCATCAATCGAAACGAGACCACGGATGCGAGGTTCCGTAGCAGCAGCCTGCAGCAGGAGGGCGGCACCATAGCCCTGCCCCACAGCGGCAAAAACCGGGTCCTTCCTGCCGGAACGAGCAATCACTGCATCCAGCAGCAGCGGCACATCGCGGCATTCTTTCAGTCCGTGCGTACAGTACGGGCGGCGATCATCCTTGCCACGAGGCTCCCACAACACACAGGTGAGCCCTGCCGCCGTGAGTGATTCCGCCACCGGCAAAGCCGATCGAATGCCGTGATCCCAGTCCACACAGACCAGCACATAGTCAATCTGGTGCAGGCGCTCCACCGGTGCATTCATCAAATCACCGATGATGCTGAGCTGGCGGGACGATTCCTCCCCATCTTTCACCGCAATCACGGCCTGCACTTCACCTCCATCCCATCCCTTGAAGGTAAAAGGTTCCATACGTAATCCGGGAGCCTTGCGCGGCACATTTGCATAGCCCGCATACGACTGGCTCATCGGCGCTAGCACTGGCTGCACTAAGTCATTCACATAAAACCAGGTAGAAACACCTCCCCACACCGCAGCAACGAGCGCGATGCACATGAGGAAGCGTCTGAAGCCACGGCTTTTCATAACGACGCGCACACTATACCAGAGCTGACCGGATTCCGCAATTGCAAAGTAGGACATCCCCCCAACTTTTCGGAGCTCTCACGAGAGCCCCTTATCGGGATGATGCCGTAAAATACGCAAATTTAAAAAAAATCGTGCGTTAAGGGCTAGACGTAACTCCACTTGTGGTGTAAAATGCAGGCGTGAGCGCAAAATGGACAGTAAAGGAAGTTGAGGAATGTGAATCCACGTTTAATGTGGCTCGCAAGTTACCGGCTTGGACCATCGTGACCACCCAGCGTCAGACTCGCGGCAGAGGGCGCTTTAACCGTGCCTGGTTCGGCAATACCGGCGGGCTCTGGGCCACCTACAACCTGCCCATTGATTCTAAACTCAACCGCCACTGGGGAGTGCTCCCGCTCGTGGCCGGCGCCGCCGTTATCGAAACGCTGAAGGAATACAACATCAAGGGACTGCGCCTGCGCTGGCCGAACGATGTGCTGGTGGGCAAAGCCAAATTAGCCGGCATCCTCGTGGAGCGTCCGTCTGCAGGTATGGCATCCATCGGCGTGGGTATCAACATGTTCAACGATATCAACGAAATCCGGGAAAAAGCTGCTGACCCCGTCACCCGGCTCTGCGAGCTTCTCCCTGCCTGTCCGTCCATCAAAAAGCTCCGCACCCTCCTGGGCGACACCCTGGCTGAAATGTTCGGCTACTTCGTGGAAAGCGGGGTAGACAGCATCCTGCCCATCCTCGGCACCTCCTGGGGCGAGTCCCTCCCCGTGGTAGCCATCACCGATAAGGAACGCCATGTAGGTCGCTTCATCGGCGTGGATTTCGACGGTTCCCCCATTCTTGCCAGAGCCGATGGCTCCCGCTACGTGGTTCCGGGCATCACCGTCAACCGTCTCAAGGAGCTTATCTGATTCTACAAAACAGATTTTCCCCGCCCCGCTGATTTGCAGCGGGGCTTTTCTTTTTTATCCTGCGCTTGAAAAGCGGGGGGAGCTATGGTAGAATGGAGGTCATGGAAATAACGCTGAATTCACCGCTGGATATGCACCTGCACCTGCGCGATGGCGACATGCTGAAGCTTACCGCGCCGCTTTCTGCCGATTTTGCCGGAGCCGTCATCATGCCGAACCTGGTTCCGCCGGTGACTACACCGGAGATGATGCAGAGCTATGCCGAGCGCATCATTTCAGCGCTGGATGGAGCAGCGTTCACGCCGTACATGACCCTGTTCTTCACCGCTTTAGGAGAAAAAGAACTGCTGGTGGCAAAGGAGACACCCGGTTTCTTCGGGTTCAAACTCTACCCCGCCGGTATCACCACCAACAGTGAGGGCGGCGTATCCGATATGGCCCAGGCCGATACCACCCTCCGTATCATGGAGGAGCTGGGCATTCCCCTGCTGGTACACGGCGAGAGCCACGGCTTCGTGATGGACCGAGAGCAGGAATTCCTGTCCGTATACCGCCACCTGTCCACCAGGTACCCGAAGCTGAAACTCAGCATGGAGCATATCACCACCGCCGCCGCGTTGCAGCTGCTGGATGAGTTCCCGAACATCTGCGCCACGGTCACATTGCAGCACCTCATCATCACGCTGGACGATGTAGCAGGCGGCGCACTCAAGCCGCACCTGTTCTGCAAACCGATAGCTAAGCGTCCCGAGGATCGCGATGCCCTGCTCCGCGCTGCACTTGCGGGCCACCCGCGCCTGTTCTTCGGCTCCGACTCCGCCCCGCACCCTCGATGCAGGAAAGAAGCCTGCGGCTGCGCTGCCGGCGTATTCACCGGCCCGGTTGCACTGCCCAAACTTGCAGAAATCTTTGCCACCCACGGCGCACTGGACAAGCTGCAAGGCTTTGTGAGCGACAACGCCTGCCAGTGGTACGGCCTCGCCCCGGCGCAGACGCAGGTGACGCTGTGCGACACGCCCATGAGCGTGCCCGCCATCTACCGCAGCTACGGTCAGGAAGTGGTGCCCATGTATGCCGGTGAAAGCATAAGCTGGAGCGTCGTCCGCTGATGGAAGCAGCCCCCATACCTACGGCAGATGACCTGCGGCAGCTGCTCGCAGACATTGCCTCCACGCACATGCCCTACGGCATGTACGGTCCGAAGAATTACCCGCCGGAGGGCTGCCCGCTCATGGATCTGCCCACGGAATATCTGGACTGGTTCTGGCAGCGTGGCTGGCCCAAAGGCAAACTGGGCCGCCTGATGGAGCAGACTCTGCTCATCAAGAACAGCGGGCTGGACAAGCTCTTTAATCCTTTCCGCGCCGCTGCCGGTGGCCGCCGTCACTTCCCTCGCAAATAAGATCTTTCTCATGAACAAACTCCGTTCCATCATCCTGGCCGCCAGACCGAAAACCCTCCCCGCCGGATTCGTAGCCGTGTGGGCAGGTTGCCTTATCGTCTGGAAATTCCAGCAGCATTTCCCGGAAACAGGTATCAGACTCGACTGGTGGCTCGCCGTCTTCACCGCACTGAGCTGCGCCTGCATCCAGATTGCCTGCAATTTCTTCAACGATGCGATCGATGCCACCAAAAACGCCGATACGGACAAGCGACAGGGGCCGCGCCGTATCACCGCCAGCGGAGACATGAAGCCGCTAACCGTTAAACTGTGGGGCTGTTTCTTTCTGGTGGCAGCCTCGGCATTCGGTCTGCCGCTCATCCTGGCGCAGGGCTGGCCGGTGCTGCTCATCGGCATTCCGAGCCTGTTCTTTGCCTACGGGTACACCGGGGGGCCCTGGCCGCTGGCCTACCATGGGCTGGGCGAGCTTTTCGTGCTGCTTTTCTTCGGTCTGGTGGCCGTGGCCGGCACGGTATTTGTGCAGATCGGCTGGCAGCCGGGCTATGAGGAAATCTACGCCGGGGCCTTTGTGCTGGGTATCCAGTGCGGGCTGCTCTCCTGCCTGCTCATTGAGGTGAACAACATCCGCGACCGCAAGGAAGACGCCACCACCGGCAAGCGAACCCTCGCTGTGCGCCTGGGCGACAAACGAGCCCGAGGTCTGGCCTCCGCCTTCCTCATTGCGCCCTACGTCACCCTGAAGCAGACTGCTTTCTTCCTGCCCGGCTTCCAGTGGAACCTGGTGTGGCTGGCCGCCATCGTAGTGGGCGGGTTCATTCTGCTGAAGCTGCATACCATGCCCGCCAATAAGAAGATGAACATGCTGCTGGGGCTCTCCTCCCTGCACATGGGGCTGTTCCTGCTGGCTCTCACCATTTGATTTTTCTCGTCCATGAAACACATTCTCACCCTGCTCCTCCCGCTGGCTCTGCTCAGCTGCACGCAGAACCAGCTCATCCTCGACCCATTCGATGAAGGCGAAAGTCTCATGATTGAGGATGAAGAGGCCATCCTTCAATTCGAACAACTGATGGCCGATGTCCCCACCCCGGGGAACGAATACAAGACCCACACCAAAGAACGCAATTTCTTCGATTCGGCAGATGTCATCAGCACCGTGCAGGATACCCAGCCCACCATGGGTATCTGCCGCAGCGGCGAGAAGGAATACTACTACCATATCGAACGTGACCTGGACGGCACCCTCATCACCGATATGGACCTGGGCATGACCGATTATATCATCAGCCCGGAAAAGTTCGAGAAAATCCGTAATTTCATCCGCCTGCACACACCGGTGAAACCCGAATACGAAGCGTCAGAGGATGACAAATCCACGGATGAGGATAAGGAAGAAGAGGAAAAAGACGACGAATGAGCCGGTTCGCACCCCATATTATGCTCACGCTGCTGGTGATGCTGACCATCTGGTCCGGCATCTGCCCGCATGATGTGCAGGTATGGTGGACGGAAATGAGCTCCGTTTTCCTGCTGGTGGGAGCACTTGTGTGCTCTTTCCGGCAATTCCGCTTTTCAAACACCGCATATATGTGCATGGCAATCTGGTGCGCCATGCAGATTGTGGGTGCGCACTACACCTTTGAACTCGTACCTTTCGGCGCCATCACCGATTTGTTCGGCTTTGAGCGTAATCACTACGACCGCGTTGCTCATTTTGCCGTAGGGCTGGGCGGCATCGCCATCGCCGAGCTGCTCTGGCAACGGCGACTGGTGAACGGAGTATCCTCCGCCGCATGGTTCAGTCTGGTATTCATCCTGGCGCTGGCCGGGCTCTGGGAACTGGTGGAGTGGATATACGCAGAAATCGATGGCGGCAGCGCCGGGCAGGCCTTCCTCGGCTCCCAGGGTGATGAATGGGATGCTCACAAGGACATGCTGCTCGACACTCTGGGCGGCTCACTCGCTGCCCTTATTTTCTACATTCAGAACCGCCACGCTCAGCTGCGGTGAATCCAGATATGCAGACGCCGGCACATGCGCATCCAGAACACGCAGAACGCCCGCAGAAACAGCACCACCAGCAAGGCGCACGCCCCCATCCATAAGCCCCCGCTCCAGCCATATACCTGCCAGCCGGCCACGGCGCAGCCCACAGCCACTGGCAGCCCCAGCAGCACCGCCACCAGATAAAGCCACAGCCCCCGCTGCTGCCGCCCCAGGCAGGCAGAAGTGAAGCTGCAGATGCAGAATCCGAATATGGTAAAGAAAACAGGCATAAAATCAATGTGTATACTACACCTTCCCTGCTCCAGAAGCAAGGAAATTCGGCTACGGGCACGCGCGTATCTTGACCGTGCGCAGTAAATGTGCTACATTGACCGCGCAATGGCCGATTCCCTCTACACCCGCATGGCGGACAGCCCCGTCACCAGCTATGACCTTTCCCTGCGCCCGCCTGCATTCAGCGAATTCTGCGGGCAGGAGAAGGTGAAAGAGCGTCTCATGCTCATGGTAGAGGCAGCAAAAATGCGCGGCGATGTGCTGGACCACGTGCTGCTCAGCGGCCCGCCAGGACTCGGCAAGACCACCCTGGCCAATATCATTGCGGGAGCTGTGGGGCACCGGCTGCACACCACCAGCGGCCCGCAGATTGAAAAGGCGGGTGACCTGGCAGGCATCCTCACCAATGTGGAAAAAGGCGACGTGCTTTTCATCGATGAGATTCACCGTCTGCATCCCGCTATCGAGGAATACCTGTACCCGGCCATGGAGGATTTCCGGCTCGACATCATCATCGACCAGGGGCCGAATGCCCGCTCTATCCAGCTGAACCTGCCGAAGTTCACCCTGGTGGGTGCCACCACACGCGCAGGCATGCTCACCGGGCCGCTCCGCTCGCGTTTCGGGCTGGTGAACCGCCTGGATTACTACACGGCCGATGAACTCTGCCAGATTCTGCACCGCTCCGCAGGTCTGCTGGATGTGGACCTGGCACCGGCCGGCGCGCTGGCCATTGCGCGGCGCTCCCGCGGCACCCCCCGCGTGGCAAATGCCCTGCTCCGCTGGGTGCGCGACTATGCCCAGGTGAAAGCAGACGGGCGCATCACCGCCGAAGTGGCCCAGGCTGCGCTGGGCATGATTGATATCGACGACGACGGGCTCGATGAAATGGACAAGCGTCTGCTGGAGACCATCATCTACAAGTTCGGCGGCGGTCCCGTGGGGCTTTCCTCGCTGGCCGTGGCCGTGGGCGAAGATGAATCCACCATCGAAGATGTGCACGAGCCCTTCCTGATTATGCAAGGCTACATCAAACGCACACCGCGTGGCCGCGAAGCCATGCCCGCAGCCTATCACAAGCTGGGCGCCGTGCTGCCCGGCGGCCAGACTGAACTCGGATTATGAAAAAACTGTTCCTTATTCTCCTGCTGATTCCCCTGCTCCTGCTTACCAGCTGCACGCAGCAGATGATGCGCGCGCAGGTGCGAGAATCCAGGGTGGTGGTGCTGGATATCGGCCACTACTACCACCCGGTGCGCGGCGGCCAGGGAGCCCGCACCCCGGATAACCGCTACGGCAAGATTGAGGAGTGTGAGTACTGGTACCGCTACGTCGGCCACACCGCCCGCATCATCCGCGAGGCGGGTTACGACTGCCGCATCTGCTGCCGCGGTTCCCTGCCCACCGATAAGGAACTGGCTGAAATTGCCCGCCGTGAGAAGGTGCACCATGTGAACACCCCGGAGCCGAATGCCATTTACCGCTCCAAGCACCATCCGCACCGCATGGCGGTGGGTATGCTCAGCACCAACTACGCGCTGGACCAGAACCCGGCCGCCGTGATCTACCTGCACCACAACAGCATGACCGAGCACTGGATGGTGTACAACAAGGGTGCCATCTACTGCAACGAGGAAGGCACCGGGCTCGGCATCGCCCTGGCAGATGTCATCGACACAACCATTTACGACAAAGGCGGCATGCCCAACAACGGTGAGCGCTGCGGGGTCATCATCCGCAACGACGGCCGCAAGGGCGGCGGAGACTGGCTGAATGCCTGCAACGAGTCCTACGTACCCGCCGCCATCACCGAGGCCACCTTCCTCTCCAATCCCCAGCACGCCAGATTCCTGGGCAAGGAGAAAAATGCCATCCGCTATGCAGAAGCCATCGGCCACGGTATCGTGAACTTCCTCAACGCCCGCTGACGTAACGATGACTCAGCGAATTCGCAAAAGTCTGCGAATCTCCGGCTACGCCGGACTCTTTCTTCTTATTCTGCTGGCAGAAGCCTACATCGGTATCGGCAGCGGGAGATTCACCCTCATCGACCTGGGGGGAGCCCTGGCTGAGCCGGGGCAGCTGGTGCCGACCATTCGATACGAGCAGGAATACAGCAACTATCACACACGACTCTGGAAGAAAGGCGAGAACTACGTAGTGGAAATCCCCATCGCCTATGTTCCGGCCCGCTATCCCATTCTCATTCACGAAACGCCCGACTGGCGCAGCTGGCAGGAGAAGCGACAATCCTTGAATTGCTATCTCTACTGCCGGGATGAGGTGGAACCCACTCGATATCCGGAAGAGCTATACTACGCAGAGCTCACTTTACCGCAATTGATTACGCTCGCCCGCATGCACAAAGTCGCCTATCCGCCGGCATTGAAGCATGTTCCGCTCATTCCGGGAGCACAGTACAATCTCGGGGACGCCACCCTTTTGTACGATAATCAAGTGGATAAGGAGCTGAACCTCCCGGAACTGAAGGGGCAGAAGATGCTGTCGGGGCGGCTTCAGCTCCACAAGCTCCACGTACAGCGGCTTCCCTCCCGCCGCAGCTGGTTCAACTACTGTCTGCAACCCCTAAGCTGGTGCGCCGAGGTGATAGATATTCCCCTCTCCATGCTAGCCACTCCCATCGGCTGGCTCGCCGATGCCATTTACGAACCCCTGAACAATTGAGTTAAGGACGGGAGAGAAGCGCCAGCAGGTTTTCTACGCGGGAACCGGGCAGATTTCCAAGTTCCATGCGGTTCATGACATAGGCAAAGGAAATGCCGGTGGAGGGTGAACAGAAGGCATGGCTTCCACCTGCGCCGGCATGACCGAATCCGCCGCCGGGGAAAAGATGCGCGGGCTCGCACATGGCGCCGCAAGTGAAGGAAGTGGGCTGCTGCAGAGTGTTATCCCAACCGCCGCATTGCGGGGAGGATAGCCATTCGCGCACATCGGCAGGGATGAAATCAGTGAGGAGCAGCTGGTAGAACTGAGCCAGACCACGAGCGCTGGCCACACCGCCCTTGGCGGGGCTGCCGCATTGCCAGGCAGCGGGGGTGCTCATCTCGCGCGGCGTTCCATAGCCCACGATGCTGTGGAAGGCGCGGTAGACGGATGAGTTGGTATCAAAGTATTTCTTATAAAACTCATCCCTGTGCATATAGCCGGGCTGGATGCGCGGCGCCTGGAGCGGCACCACGCGGTGAAACTCACTCTCCGGCAGGCCGATGTAGAAATCCAGCCCGAGTGGGCGCCGGATGCGATGCTCCCAGAACTCGCACACGCGCTTACCGGTGAGTTCGCGAAGCAGGATATCCACCAGCGGGCCGAAGGTCTGCGGGTGGTAGCCATGCTGCGGCGGTAGCCAGGCGGGAGTGCTGCGCTCGATGGCGGCGCGGCAGGCATCCAGGTCCTCCAGCGGAGCAGATTCAGCCAGTGCCGCCAGCCCGCACTGATGGGAAAGCAACTGACCCACCGTGCAATGAGGCGCGGGGAATGCGGGCCAGATATCGCCCACCTCAAGCTCCGGGCCGCGGCAGCAATCGTGCAGCGCAAGCAGCAGGCAAAGCGCCGAGGCCGGCTTGGTGGCAGAAAAGACGGGCACGAGGGAATCCGCCGGCCAGCCATGATGCAGATTGAGAAGCTCCTTTCCGTGCTGCCAGACCGAGACAGAAGCCCCGCCCTCGAGATTCTCGCGGAAACAGCGTTCAAACTCACCTGCCCATTCAACCTGCATAGGGCGTGATGGCGATCACGATGGCGCATCCGGCTTCCACCCGGAAATGCACCTCGAAAGGTTTGAGGATGAGGTGATAGACTCGCTGGGCATCCTGCTGGTAGGCAGGGCGCGGGTCCTGCGCCAGGGTCTCCTGCAGGGCCGCGCACCACTCCGGCGTGGCATGGGCTGGCAACTTCTCCGGCAGCTGCACGCGGAGCGGCTCCCATGGAGTCTCCGTAAACCCGGCAGCGGCCTCCGGAATGGAATCAGAATACGGCACGTAGGGTTTGATGTCGTAGATGGGTGTGCCATCCACCATATCAGCGCCGGAAACCCGGATCACCGGGCCGGGCTCCACGGAAACAAGCTTCACCACCGAAAGGCCGAGACCGTTCGGGCGGAAAGGCGAACGCGTGGCGAACACACCCAACCGCGTGTTGCCGCCCAGCCGCGGAGGGCGCACAGTGGGGTGCCAGTCGCTGCCGTTGCAGTGGAATTGCCAGATGAGCCAGATATGCGAAAACCTTTCCAGCCCGCGCACGCAGTCCTCATTGCGAAACTCCGGCTCGAACACTATTTCGCTGATAACATGAGGGGCAAGGTTGCCCTGGCGCGGCACACCGAACTTCTCAGCAAAGGGGCTGCGGATGTACGCAATCGGCTGCATCACACATTGAAGAAGTCGCGCAGCACCTGTTCATACACAGGCCGCTTGAAATCCGGCAGAGAACTCAAATCCACCTCGGCAGGCATCACCCACTTGTAATCGCGGAATTCCTTGTTATCGAGCCAGGGTTCGGCCTGGTCGCTGTGCATGAGGCAGAGGAAGTAATGCTGCTCCTGCCCGGCGTAGGGGATACCACGCTTGCGAAGCACACGCTCACGCTCCTTGGGCGGGTAGTTATAACGATAAGGGCCTTTCACGGCCACCACCTCGTATTCATTCGGGCGGAATCCGGTTTCTTCCATGCCCTCGCGACAGGCAGCATCCATGGCGGATTCGCCTTTCTTGATGCCACCCTGCGGGAACTGCCAGGCTCCGACGGGTTTAACGCGCTCGCAGAGAAGCACACGGCCATCGGCTCGCTGGTAAATGATGGCTGCATTCGGGCGGTAGAGTTCGGATGTACCGGGCATATGGAATGAATCTGGTGTGTACGTGCGCATTCTATCATCCTTTACTTATCAATGCAAGAACATCTTGATTCTTGACTCAGTGCGCGCGGATATGCTAACATCCTGCCATGAAGCGATACCTTCCCATCCTTCTACTGACGCTTTGCTGTGGATTCTCTCTAACCTCCTGCAGCCAGCTGCAGCAACAGCAAAATAATGAGAAGTCCGAGGAAGAAGCAACGCCGGAAATCCCGCCGCCGCTGCACCTGGGGGCGGTGCACCAGGTTTTCCCGGCTGATCAGTTTGCCCTGCTCCGCATCATCGGCCCCATGCCCAGGGAAGGCACGGTGCTCATCACCCACCCGGCAGACGGCTCGGCCGCCCGCGTGGGCAATCTTATCGTTTCCTCCGCCCAGCATGCCCGCAACAACATCATCGCGGCCGATATCCGTGCAGGCGTTGTCATGAAAGGCGACCGTGTTTTCCAGTACCGCAGCATTTCCGCTGCCCCCATCGAGGAAGAACAGCCTGAGACTTTCACCCTGACCGGCACCGAAATTGACGTGGGCTACACCCCGCCGGCAATCAAGGAGAAGATGGAGGCAGCCATGAGCGAACCCACCGGCCCGGCGCCCTCGCCGGTGATTCCGGAAGATGATACTGAGATACCCGCCGGTGAAACGACAGTTTTGCCCACAGAGGAACCCGTGGCCCCTGCGGTGCCGGAAATCACACCCCACGGACGATTTGACGATATTCCCGACAATATCAACGACTGGGATTCCATGTAATTGATCTGATTGATATGAGACTTCAATACTATGTAGACGAGGAGGGCGAGAGCACCATCGGGCTCTGGGTGCCGAAGCGCCAGTGTTTCATCGATGTGACCGCCCAGGATGAGCAGCTGTGGGCCGCCATGCTGCCCGGCGGCAAGAAGCTCCGCAAGGAAATTGAAACCTGGATTTCCAAGGGTGCCGCCGACGGTGTGCCGGTAGACATGAAAGGCCTGGTCATTTCAAGCGCTCTGCATGTGCAGCCCTGCACCCTGGCATGCCTGGGCAAGTGCTATGCTGACCACGCCAGGGAATTCAGCGGCGACTCGCCCACCGAGCCCTCGCTTTTCCTGAAAGCCACCTCCGCGATTTCTTCTGACTTATCATACGTGCTGAACCCGGAAGGAGCCACCAGGCTGGATTATGAGGTAGAGCTGGCTGTCATCATCGGTGACACCCTGCACCGCGCCACTGAAGCAGAAGCCCGCCGCGCCATCGTGGGCTACACCCTCATGTGCGACTACTCCGAGCGCTGCTACCAGCTGGAGCATGGCGGGCAGTGGACCAAGGGCAAAAGCTATGATACCTTTGCCCCCTTCGGCCCCGTATTCGTGACGAAGGACGAAATTCCCAACCCGGATAATCTGGAGCTGGAGCTGAAAGTGAACGGAGAAGTGCGGCAGAAGGCCAATACATCACAACTCATCATGCCTGTAGCTCAGCTGGTTGCATACGTCTCTCAGTTCATGACGCTGAATCCCGGCGACGTTGTCTCCACCGGCACGCCCGGCGGCGTGGCCCTGGGGATGAATCCTCCGCAGTACCTGAAACCCGGCGATCTGGTGGAGTTCTCATGCCCTGCCATCGGAGCCGTCACCCAGGTGGTTGAAGAAGAGTAAAATAAAGATTGCAATCATCATACTATTCATCTATTATAACAGTATCATTTCACTCACCCTCCATCTCCTGACTGCATGAAAATACTCGTCACAGGCGCTGCCGGCTTCATTGGCTATCACATCACGAAACACCTTTCAGAAGGTGGACACGCGGTCGTAGGTATCGACAACCTTTGCGACAACAAAGACCTGACCCTCAAGAATATCCGTCTTTCCCTACTGGGACTGGATCCTGCAGCTGCCGCGACGGGCGAGATGCAGACCGGCAAGTACGGTATCCGTTTCGTACGCATGGACGTACTGGATCGCAACGCCATCGGCAACCTGTGCCGGGAGGAAGGGTTTGATGTGATTATGCACCTGGCGGCCCTGACCGGAGCAACAAAGGCGCGCATGAACCCGGCAGAGTTCTATGAAACGAACGTGACCGGCACCATCAACATGCTGGAAGCAGCCCGCCAGCAGGGAGTGCAGCATTTCTTCTACTCCTCCAGCTCCTGCGTATACAGCGCACTGGCCAATTCCCCCCTCAAAGAGGAGGATCATGTGGACACACCGCTGAACATGTATGCAGCTTCCAAGCGTTCTGCGGAGCTCATCTGCTACTCGTACGCCAAGGCCTACGGCATTCCGGTAACGGTATTCCGCCTGTTCAGCGTATATGGAGCCTGGGCACGCCCGGATTCCATTCCCATGCAGCTGGCCCACCGCATCATGAAGGGGGCCGAAATCCGCGTGATGAACAACGGCCACATCATCCGCGATTTCACCTTTATTGAAGACCTGCTGGAGGGTGCAGACGCCGCACTGGATAACCAGCCTTTCAGCATCAGTGGCGTGCCTTATGCCCTGTACAACGTGGGCCGCGGCAAGCCTGTATCGTTCCTTTCCTTCATCCACGCGTTGGAATATTCCCTGAGCAGCAACGCCACCGTGGTGCTGGATCCCGCCACCCCGCTGGTGGTAGGCGAGCGCGAGGAAATGTATGCCGACACCTCCAAACTGGAGCGCGAACTGGCATACTCCCCCGTGTGGGACTATGAGGAAGCCATCCCCCTCTTCGCCGACTGGTTCCTGGCGAACTACAACAAGACTTTCAAAATGTAGCCCTGAGCACAAAGCAGCAGCTTGTGTCCGGAATCACGCCGGAGCCCACCCTGCACAGCGTTCATACAATTTCTCCGGATGTGTGATAAAAAGGGTTGCAATCGGGCGGGTTTCGCGTACAATAACGCGCAGCTGCGGAATATCTGATCCGCAGCGGATTCCTGCCTTAACCAACCAAACTGATACGTGTCCCCCTATCTCTACAATCTTGCCAAGAAGCTGCTGTTCTGCATGGATCCGGAAACAGCACACAAAGTTACCCTCGCAGGTCTGCGCACCGCTGAAAGCCTGCACCTGCTGCCTGCTCTGGTAGGCACTAAACCGGTAGATGACCCCGTGACGGTCATGGGTCTCAAATTCCCGAACCGAGTAGGACTGGCCGCCGGCATGGACAAGGAAGCCAACACTGTGGCAGCTTTCGGACACCTGGGATTCGGCTTTGTGGAAGTAGGCACGCTCACCCCGCGCCCACAGCCGGGCAACCCGAAACCACGTCTCTTCCGCTGCATTCCGCAGCAGGCTATCATCAACCACATGGGCATCAACAACCCCGGCGTGGACGAGGGCGTGGAGAACATCCGCCGCACACGCCGCTTCAACGGCGTGCTCGGCGTGAACATCAGCAAGAACAAGGTTACCCCGAACGCCGAAGCTCACCAGGACTACCTGGCATGTCTGCGCGCAGTGTGGGACGTGGCTGATTATGTGGCCATCAACTTCTCCTGCCCGAATGTGCCGAACCTGCAGGACCTGGCCAAAGCCGACAGCGCAGCTGACCTGCTCTCCCTCATGAAGAGCGAACAGGCCAATCTTTCCAATGACACCGGCCGCTACGTGCCGCTCGTCATGAAAGTTTCCCCGGATATGAGCGAAGCGCAGATTCGCGACCTCGCCCACGTTTTCCAGGATTGCCAGCTGGATGGTCTCATCTGCTCGAACACGACCACCACACGCATCGGCGTAGAGGATTCGCCCCACGC
This sequence comes from uncultured Akkermansia sp., assembly GCA_964611765.1. Classification (GTDB taxonomy): domain Bacteria; phylum Verrucomicrobiota; class Verrucomicrobiia; order Verrucomicrobiales; family Akkermansiaceae; genus Akkermansia. The sequence continues at coordinate 19,043 of CAZTAX010000014.1, forward strand.
ATCGCAGAGCGGTGGCATGTCCGGCAAACCCCTTTATAACCGGGCCAATGAAACCCTAGCCGCCTTTGCGCAGGAACTCAAGGGAAGCATACCGATTATAGGTGTGGGGGGGATTACCACGCCGGAGGACGCTGTAAACAAGATTAAGGCAGGTGCTTCTCTGGTGCAGCTATACAGCGGATTCATCTACAATGGCCCCCCCCTGGTACACGCAGCCGCTCAGGCCATACGAGAGCAATGCGCACTGTAAAAATACGCTGAAATGATTTTCTCAACGCTCCCCATACAGGGAAGCGTTCTTTTTTGTGTCAAAATGCAGACTTTTCCTGTCAATGAACAATTTGAGGTTTGCAAGGGGGCCCTCAATATGGTAGAGTAACAGCTGAAATATCATTTTCCCCATCCTCAACATGAAGAAATCAACCCTCCTGCTTACCCTTCTGGCCTTGGGTACCTCCTTTGCCCAGGCGGTACAGCTTTACACCATCACCCTCACCTCTGCCGAACGCTTCACGGACTGCACCGTCATCTACAAGAGCAGCACCACCACCAAATTCCGCGGCACAGATAAGGCAGGCAAGACCGTCACTAAGGAAGTGCCGACCCAGAATATCATCATGATGCGAGAGGTGGTAAAGGAAGCAGAGCCTGCCAAGGCTGAGGAGGTGCCGGAACCTGCCGTTCCGGCAGCTGAAACACCGGCCGAACCAGAACAGAAACCGGCAGAAGAAGGCGAAGCTCCCGCACCGGCCGCTGAGGTGGAACAACAGGCGGAACCCATTGCCGATGGCAACGTTGCCCAGCGCACGGATGAAGCCAAAGCTAAAGATGCCACCCTGCGACTGCGAGACAAGCTCTCCTACATGGAAACCCTGATGAGCAAGATTTCCAAACCGAGCCGAGCCCTGCAAAGTCAGGTTGCCCAAGTGAAACGCCGCGTGACCGGCCAGATGGAAGAGCTGGACAAGCGGGCTTTGGAAGTAGCCAAGCTCCAGGACGAATTCAACAAAGCCGGCGCGGCCGATTTCACGTTCGACAAAGTAAGTGCCGACCAGCGTGATCAGTTTGTACGCGATGGGGAAGCCGCGTACAAGGCCATGAAGATTGACATGAAGGAGAAGAAAGGTCGCCGCAAGGTTGCCGGTCTTGATAAATTCGAAATCATGCGCGAACGCTACCAGGGCATTCCCGAATACAAGCAGGCATACGAGTGGTACGTGAAGACCCTCCACTCTCTCCAGAAGAAGTGGTCAGCCATGTACACCAAAGAAGAAAATGCCCGCAAGCGCCTGAACGGAGAAAAACGCTCCCTGCGCGGCCGCCAGGATAATGAGGAGTACGATTCCATCGCCGCTAAGCTCAAAGAAGATGGTGATGATATCGCCACAGTCTGGTTTGTGCCGCCGAGCCGCAACCTTAAGATGCTTTCCATCAGCGTGAACAAAGTGAAAGATGCCATCCGCCGCAATGAAGATCGCCCGCTGGACGACGAGGTGGGCACCGTACCTTCCCTGCTTTCTCAGTTCTGGACAAACATGGACAAAGTACGTATGTCCATGATCACCGGTGACCTGGAAGGTGCCGAGAAGATGCTTCGGGAAGATCCGGTGTACCCTGTCATCATGCGTCTGAAGAGCTACCTGCTGCCGAATGATTACCGAACCCCCATCGTGGAACAGTATAAAGCCACACAGAAGGAAATCCAGACCCGACTGCGCAGCTACCACAACCTGAAGCGTTCTCTGGAACGAGCCACGGCATCTCTGGATCGCGTGACCCACAGCGCAGAAGCCCAGATTGACAGCGCCACCACCGCAGTGCAAAGAGAACTGGACGCTGACACAGGCGATAACACCATGGAAGTAGAGCCGGAAAAGAAACCGGAAGCGCAGGCCCAGCCTGCTGCGGCAAAACCTGCAGAAGCCCCGGCTGCCGAGAAACCGGCTGAGAAAAAGTAATTTTCAATCATTGAGCATGAAGCTTTTCAGCTTTAGCGTTCTTTGTCTGACGGCTCCTGTAGTGTGGGCAGTTCCGGCCACGGAGCTGCCCGCCGCCGTGCAGCAGGCTTTTGAAACCTACACAGCCCTGCCCGGCAAGCTTGTTCCCCTCCTGCAGAAAGCGCAGGACACGCAAAGCGCCACCCAGGCAGCCCCGCAGCTCAAAGCAGCCTTACCCTCTATTTATCAGGCTCGGGATTTGCTGCACAACATGCCGAGGCTGACCCCCACCCAGAACCAGCAGGTGCGCACCCGATACGGGCAACGCATGCGTGGAGAATGGGCCGGTATGTACGAGCAGATAAGCCGACTGAAGAGCGAGCGCTGTTACCAGTCTGCCGAGTTTGCCGAAGTTTTCCACCTCATGTGCCTGATGATTGAACGATGAAGCCTCTCTCTTTACTTCCCGCTTTTCTTCTGGCTCCGCTCAGCCTTGCCCAAACCCAGGTGGTGACAGAAACAGACAAATCTGTGCAACAAGCCATCGCTCAGCTGCCGGAGGGTCAGCAGCGCATCATCGCAGGCATGCTCCTGCTGCAAAAGCTCTACCAGAGCATGGCCGAGGTGGTTGACCACGACACAGCAGAGGCCGCGGTTCCCAAGCTGATGAGACTGAATGAAGAACTGCGTCTCTGGTCACAGTCTTTCGCCAATCTTCCACCACTCAGCGAACCGGAGGTCGCAGCCTATGAAGAACGCTTCCTGCCTGCCATCCGCAGAATCAATCAGGCTTTAGAAGCTCAGGCCGGCCGCATCGCTGCGGCTGAGTATTACGGCTCCCGCAACCTGCCCGCTGCTCTGGTTCGAATCGCCCAGATAGGGCAACCCTGATTTTCAACACAACTTAATACTACTGAACACAATGGCTACCATAAGACCGTTTGCCGCAATCCGCCCCCCGAAACAATACGCTGAGCAGGTTTCCTGCCTGCCGTATGATGTCATGAACCACGAGGAAGCCTGCGCCATGGCCTCCGGCAATGAATCCTCGTACCTGCATATCTGCCGCGCTGATATTGACACCAGCGAGGCTGAGATTCACGACACCATCACCTACGAGAAGAGCTCCGCGAACCTGCAGGATTTCCTGCGCAAGGGATTCCTCATGCGAGAGGAGAAGCCCTGCTACTACATCTACCGTCAGATGATGTGGGGCCGCGTGCAGACCGGTATCGTGGGCTGCGCCAGCGTGGATGAATACCAGAACGGCACCATCAGGAAACATGAGCTCACCCGCAAGGAAAAGGAGCTCGACCGCATCAACCACTTCGACACCTGCTCCACCCAGACCGAACCGGTGTTCCTCGCCTACCGCAAGCACGAGGGCATTTCCGCCACCATCCGCGAGTGGATTAAGTTCCACAAGCCGGAATACGAGTTCACCAGCGACGATGGCGTGACCCACCTGCTCTGGCCGGTAACGGATGATGACGCCATTGCCGCCATCCGCCGCGGCTTTGAGGAGGTCCCCGTGCTCTACATTGCAGACGGCCACCACCGCACGGCTTCCAGCGCCGCCGTTTCCGCCAAGCGCCGCACCGAGCACCCGGACTACACCGGTGAGGAAGAATTCAACTACCTCATGGCCGTAACGTTCTGCGATGAAGACCTCTTCATCATGGACTACAATCGCGTGGTGCTCGACCTGAACGGCATGACGGAAGAGCAATACCTGACCTCCATCTCTGAAAAGTTCTCCGTAGCCCCCGCCGCCCCCGGCAAACCGCACGCCCCCCGCTCCAAACACGAATTCGGTATGTTCCTGGGCGGCAAGTGGTACAGCATCACCGCCAGGGAAGGCACCTTCAACGCCTCCCACCCCATCGAGAGCCTGGACTGCGCCATCCTCCAGAGCAACCTGCTGGCACCGGTGCTCGGCATCACCGACCCCCGCACCAGCGAACGTATCGACTTCGTAGGCGGCATCCGTGGACTGAATGAGCTCGAAACCCGCGCCGGCACCACCGGCGTGGCTTTCTCGCTCTACCCCGTCACCATGGAAGATCTCTTCAATGTGGCCGACAGTGGCGAAATCATGCCGCCCAAATCCACCTGGTTCGAGCCAAAACTGCGCAGCGGTCTCTTTGCCCACGAAATCGAACGCTAACCCCACCATCTTTCCGAATAAATATGAAAATTCTGATTCCCACCAAGCTGGATAAAGCCGCCGCTGCCAACCTGACCGCAGCCGGCTACGACGTAGTACAGGATGACTCCACCCCCATCGAGGAACTGGTGGCCGCCAACCCGGATGCCGCAGGGCTCATCGTGCGCTCGGAGAAAGTAACCCGCGCCATCATCGATGCCCTTCCCTCCCTCAAGTGCGTTATCCGCGCCGGCGCCGGCTACGATAATATCGATTACGTCTACGCCCGCACCAAGGAAATCGACGTGATGAACACCCCCGGAGCCAACTCCAACGCTGTAGCTGAAGAAGTAGTCGCCATGATTCTGGCAGCCTACCGCTTCGTGGTACCCGCAGATACCACCACACGCGCTGGTGAATGGAACAAGAAGAAATACATGGGTCGCGAACTCACCGGCAAGACCGTGGGCATCCTGGGCCTGGGCAACATCGGGCGTCTGCTGGTCAAGCGCCTTCAGGGCTTCGAATGCAAGGTACTGGGTTACGACCACTTCCTCTCCAGGCAGCGCGCCCTCAATATCGGCGCCACTCCCACCGAGCTGGAGGAAATTTTCTCCGAGGCCGACATCATCTCCCTGCACGTGCCGGGCGGCCCCGCCACCCGCAACCTCATCAACGCCGAGCTCATCAGCAAAATGAAGGACGGCGCTATGCTCATCAACTGCGCCCGCTACGGCGTGGTGGATGAGGATGCCATCCGCGCCGCCAAGGCTGCCGGCAAGAACATCATCTACTGCACAGACGTGCACCCCAAGGACACCGCAGCCATGCAGCCCAGCGCCGATGTGGCCGACCTGCTGCTGCCCCACCTGGGAGCCAACACAAAGGAGGCCAATAAGAACGCAGCCATGAAGGCCGCCCAGCAGATGATGGACTACTTCGCCCATGGCGATACCTCCTGCGTCATCAATGCGGAGCGCCCGGCCAACCTGGCACCGGCCCAGCTGCAGCTGGCCGCCATGCTCGGCAAACTCTGCTACCAGGTCGGCGGCTGCATGCCCATCCGCAAGGTCGAATGCACCTTCTACAACAACCTCCGCACCTTCCGCAAGTGGTTCACCCCGTGGATTCTCCAAGGCACTGTTCCCGGTGCTGAACAGGGGCTCATGCCCGCAGCTGCCGAGACCTCCTTCCGCGAACACGGCATCGTGTACAAAGCTCTGGAGCCCAAAGACGACCGCCAATACGATGATGCTCTCACCATCAACGTCTACATGGAAATTGACGGTCAGCAAATTAAGAGCAGCGTGCGCGGCATGGTGGTGGATGGCACCCCCGTTGTCTCCCGCATCGAGGAGTTCGACCATCTGTATGCTTCCCTGGCCGGCAATACCATCGTACTGCGCTATGCAGACCGCCCCGGTGTGGTCGCAGCCATTGGTCAGGCTCTCTCCCTGGCCGGCATCAACATCGAAAACATCATAGCACCCACCGACTACAAAAGCGGAGACTCACTTGCGGTCATCAAGACCAACATGCCCATCTCCGAGGAGCAGCTGCAAGCCATTGCCAGAACCATCTCGGCCAAGCTTGCCTTCTCCCTCTCCATGTAAAGAAACTCAGATTCCCGCAACTCCCCCCGAAGCCTGCATTGGGGGGAGTTTTTTTGTTCAGGAGCGCAAAAACTCTATGATACAACACACCTTGTCATCCTCAGACAGCAGAACGTAGAGCGCTTGTGGATGTTCGAGAAGACAAGGCTGCAATGAAGCGCCGTAACGCACCGGTCGCTTATATTCCACGCGCATCGAGGCTATTTCAAAATCCTCCGGCACATACTCCAGCGCCATGCGGATATACTCAGGGGTGACGCATTGTGAAATATGACACTTTGAACAATCCAAGATTCTGAGT
>CAZTAX010000015.1:0-18892 GCA_964611765.1 uncultured Akkermansia sp.
CGCCCGTTTCACGGGCGGACGATATCCACGCTGCGCGTGGACGATATCTGCGCCTTGCGGCGTAGACGATATCCTGCCGTTGGCGGGACGTGGCAGACGATATCCTGCCCTGCGGGCAGGACTTAATGCCACGCAATCTCTACCTCGGCGCGGATGCCTTCGTTGGAGTTGATGATGTGGCGGGTGAAGTTGCCGGTGCGGAAATGCTGCACCTCAACCTCGGCGCCCAGCATGCATTCCTTGCGGAAGGTGACGTGAATGCGTACGGGGCTGCCTTCCGGCGTGTGCTCGGCAGGCAGGGTGTCCAGGGCCCAGATGAGGTAGGCGCTGTTGTTGATGTGGCCATTGAAGTCGATATCGCGGCGGGCTGCGGTGTGCGGGAAGGTGCAGAGTGGCTCGGCGCTCCATTCCGGGCATTCCATGGCAGTGGTGATAGGCGGGCATTCGCGGTCTTTGAATGCCACATCGGTGCGTTTCAGAGGGAAGGGGCGTCGGGTGGTGATATCGATGAGCACCCACATCAGGTCGGCGCGGGCGAGCACGTTGCCATCTTTATCGGTCATTTCGACAAAGCGCCGGGCTTGCAGGGCGCTGGCCTGGCCGGTGTTGGTGCGCAGGGTGATGGTTTCTTTCCAATCAGGGCGACGGTAAAATTCGTAGTTTCCCTGAGTCTCCACCCAGATTTTGTGGTTGGCCACGGCCCATCCGAAGCCCAGATTGTGCAATTCGGCATGTTCCTCGGCCATTTCCTGGCAGAGGTGCATGAAGAATTCCGGCTTCATCAGGTGGTCAGCGGCGCATTCGTAGCTGGTAATCGTGTGGGTCAGGGAAAGGTCGTTCATAGAGTTAACTCTAGCAGATGGTGCGTCTGATGTCAATACAGGGAGAGCGTATTTGTGTGAAAATATCAACAAAGAAAGATAAGGAGGTGCCGGGTTTATGCTTGTAAAAACCGCAGTAAAATGATAGAGTATGCTAGAATGTCACGAATGGTGATTGGATGCAATGAAGTCATCACTGAGAAACGCTTATCTTCCGTGTGCAGGTGAATCGTTGATTTTCATCTAGCCGCTATGTCTCAATATTATTGACAAAAATAAGCAATTTTGAGAGTATTATCAGTAATGAGAGTTCGTAATTTCATCTATCCTCTGGTGGCGGCAATGATGCTTGGGAATCTGAGCCCGGCGGAGGAGATTCCTGATACTCCGACCGCACAGCAGGAAACAAAGGAACAGCGAGATGCCCGCATGAAATGGTGGCGAGATGCGAAGTTCGGCATGTTTATCCATTACGGATTGTATTCCGGCCTGGGTGGCTATTTCAAGGGCGTGCCCGGTGGCGGCGAGTGGATTCAGTGCAATCTGGGGCTTGATACCGATACTTACGCGGCGGAGGCCCTGCCGCTTTTCCGACCGGCAGAGGGCTGCACTGAGGCCTGGGCAGAACTGGCAAAGGAGGCCGGCTGCCGCTATATGGTGCTTACTTCCAAGCACCATGAGGGATTTGCACTGTTCGATGCCATCAACTCCGACTACTGCTCCGGCGCAGTGCTGGGGCGCGATATTGTGAAGGAGTTTACGGATTCCGCCCGCAAGGCCGGCATGAAGGTGGGGCTGTACCACAGTGTGATTGACTGGCACCAGCAGGATTACGATAATACCATCTGCCGCGACCTGTGCTACCCCGTGGGGCAGGAACGCATGCTGCAGGAAAAACAGATTCCCCGCAATCATGCCGCCTATCAGGAGTATCTGCACACACAGGTTCGCCAGCTTGTGCGCAGTTATGGCCCCATCGACATCATGTGGTGGGACTACTCTCAGGGGAACCTCTCCGGCGAGGCCTGGAAAGCACAGGAGCTGATGCAGACCTGTCGCGATGCCAATCCCGGCGTGTTGTTCAATAACCGACTCTATTCCTTCAGCGGGTTCGACCCGAGCCTTGATGCCACCGAACTGGACTTTTCCCAGGGTGATTTCTCCACCCCGGAGAAGCGCATTCCCCGCGAAGGGTATCCCGGACGCGACTGGGAGGCCTGCATGACGGTGGGGAATCGCTGGGGATTCCATCAGGATGACCACGAGAATTACAAGAGCCCGGAGACTATCATCTACCAGCTCCAGGAATGCGCGGCGAAGGGGGGAAACCTGCTCTTGAACATCGGCCCCAGGGCAGACGGTTCCATCCCGGAGGGAATCGTGGAGGTATTCAAGCGCGTGGGTGCCTGGATGAAGGTGAACGGCGAATCCATATACAACAGCCGCCCCTTGGGGAATGTGCTGGATTTGCCGGAGGAGCTGACCGGTTCTGTGGTGTGGGATGATATCTACCTCTTTCTGCCGAAGCGCGCACCGGGTGAGGAGGAAATGGATTACGTGCTCAGTTTCCCCGCTAATCAGGTGAACGCCGTGTACCCCACCATTCTGGGGCTGGATGATTGTGAGGTTACTATGGAGCGAGTGGAAGAGAAAGATGAGAATGGCGAAACGCGGTATTACCTCGATTTCATTATCCCCGCCGAAGTCTGGGAGCAAGCTGTGGAGGGACTCCCCGTGCTCAAACTCGGTTACGACGGTTAACCCATTTTACTCAAATGCCATATTCCGCTTACAGTCTGCCGCGTGTGGTGGCTCAGCAGTATATCCTCTCCTCTGTTCACAGTGAGGATGCTGATACGGTGACCTATGCTGCCACGCAGAAGAACATGAGCCGCGATGTGCTGGTGCGCAGTCTGCGCCCCGCTGCCATGCAGGATGACCGCAAGGTGCGTTTCTTCGTGGAAACAGCGCGCTTGCAGGCGCGAATCGACCACCCGAACATTGCGGCGCCGCTGGAGCTGCTGGAGGCGGATGGTACCTGGCATCTGGCCATGGAGCGAATCAAGGGAGAGCCGCTTGATATGATGGTGAACAGTGGCCGGGTGCTGCCCGCCATCGTCATCTGCGGACTCCTGCAGCAGATTTGCCGCGTGTGCATTTACTTGGACATTGAGCGGGTGAATTCCATCCCCTTTGCGCTGGAGCATGCCTACCTCATGGATGTGGGGTTCCGCTTCGATAACATGGCGCAGGCCGGGCAGCGTTCACGTCTTGCCAGTAAACGGCATCTTTCCGAAGCATCCCGCTTGATTGAGCCGGTACTTGACATGAATTCTCCGCTGGCCGGGCATCTCCGCCGTGTGATGCTGCACATGCAGAGAATCGGCACCTGGCGCCCGCTCACCCCGGTGCATTTCAACGAGGAACTCACACGCCTGCAGATGGAGATGCTGCGTATCCAGGCCGGTGAAAAGGCTCTTGTTTCAAACGCGTACACCAAATGAAACTCCGGAAGATAATAAAAGCCGGCGCGGCGGTCTCGCTGGGAATATTTGCTCTGGTGGCGCTGGGAATTTATGGCGGGCTTTACAGCTGGAAATGGGGCAGGGCACCGGCTGCCCATGCCAGCCTGGCAGCTGCTGATGTTCAGCGGTTGCAGGAGCTTGATGCCTACCTGACGACTCAGGCTGTACAGAACAACTATCAGCTTACGCAAGAAAATTGGGTGTACACTATGGAAGAGGGCGAAGCCGAGATCCACTGGCTGGTGAAGATTGCTCTACGTTTGTCCGCAGATTGGTCCTCTAAGTGTGCTTTTGCCCCTGCGCGTGAAGCTTTGCATGATTTCCTCGCTTCCGGAAAAACGGCGGGAAACACATCAGCCCTGGCAGTACAGGCCTTGATGAAGCAGGATGTACCTTTGTTCAAGCTTTTCGCTGAGCAATCGGACCCGTCAGAGTTGCGCCATCTTCTGAATACGGTGCTGTACAGTGCAGCTCCCGGTACGGATTGCCTGCCTGCCGTGCAACGCCTGGAGCTGCTGGAGTGGATGAACGCCAAAGGAGTGCCTGTGGCGGATAGCATTCCTGCTCATCGCTTTGTGGAAGCGGTGCGGCATTCAATGCTGTATACGGATGATACCGGAGGGGAAATCCTGGCCTGGTTTTTGCGCCATGGTTACCAACTGGAGGCGACTGAGGTTGCGGGGTTGTTTCTGCTGAGCCCGCAGGCGGCCTTGCCCACCTGGCGGAAATTGATAGCGGATGGAGTGCTTCCGCCGCCGCCGCACGAGCTGGTGTTTCAGGGAGAGAACCGCACGCCGCTGCAGATTGTGGCCGGGGCCGATATTCCTGCGCCGGAGGCAGTGCGCTGGCTGCTTTCCCTGGGGCACCAGCCGAATGCTCTGCCCGCCGGAGATAATCGGCGGACACCCGTGGATACATGCCTGAACAGCGTGCGCTATGCCAGCCTGGGGCAGAGTGAGGAAGAGGATGCCCGGCTGCTCGGCAAGGTGGAGATGCTCGACATCCTTCTGCAGCACGGTGCCATGCCCACATCGGAAACCCGTGAGCTGCTGCCGCTGGATCGAACGCTTGATAAGGAAATAACAGAGCTCTTTCGCAAACACAGCTTCCATCTGGACGCGGGGGAGAATCCCTACAACGCCTGCTGCGTGCCGGAATGATGCTTAATCGGTTTGTCCGGGCATGCCTTTTTTGAGACAGGGGAACAGGCAGACAGCCAGAACCAGCGGAATAGCGGCCAGCAGGAGCCGGGGCAGGGTGTCGTGTATTCCGATGACGGGGGTACCCAGGTAGTAGCAGGGTGCTGCCAGCACCAGCCCCGGCAGCAGGGTGCAGGCGAGTAGCCGGTAGGAGATGCGCTGCCAGATGCCCGGATTCAGCAGCCCGGCCAGCACCGCAACCGGCGGGGTGAAGGCTGCGATGAAGGGAATATACAGAATGTAATCGTACCAGTTTTCGGCTCCGCTGTAGCAGAAGCGGATGGCGTAGAGCACTGCACCCAATGCCAGCAGGGCGAAGAGTACTGCCCCACCCAGCGGGCGGAGTAATAGTGCATCCACCCATTTCAGCATGCGCTTTTCTTTCTCCTCCGTCGGGCTCTTGCGCCACAGCACGAAAGGAATAACTACTGCCATCATGGTGAGCGCTGCTGAGATCAAAAGAAATGCATGGAACAAAGGCTCCGGCAAGTTGATATACGGGGTGTCATTTTTGAACACCCCCAGAATAAGGAGGAGCAGCGGCACCAGTGCCACCAACCCGAACCCGGCATTGAGTCGCACGCTCAGCCCGGAGCGCAGGCTGATGAGCCAGGGCATAGGCAGCAGCGCCAGGGCTGATACGAGGTAGAACCAGAATTGAAAGCCTGCTATGTCGTCTCCATTGCGGGTAAAGATGAATATGCTGTTGCCGGCCAGATACAGGAAGGGCGCGCAGCAGGCAGCCCCGGCGAACCATGGGAGACGGTTCCTCTTCCGGGTAGCCGGGTATACATCTGTTATTTTCAACTCGAAGCTCTGGCGCGCCTCCGGCAGATCCATCAACTTGTTGCGAAGGACGGTGAGGGCCTTTCTGCCACCGGAGAAGGACACACTGTTGTCCACCCGCAGGGGGCTTTCGCATCGGGCTCGCACACGATATTGTAAAACTCCACCGTCTGCCAATCGGAATCTGTATCAGTGGGCTTGTCCAGCTGCACCCCCAGCACCCCGAAAGCATGGTCTTCCTCGCGGATGGCTTCCTCTATATCTGCCAGCAGTATCTGCCGCCCCTCCGCATCAAACTGAATGCGTAGTTTTCCACGTTTCGAATTGATTTGCAGAATCAGGCTCATGCGCTTATTATGACGATGCTGCCATCTGTCGTCAAGAGCACAGTGTGACTCAATTCTCTCTTCCGACGCAGGAGAAAGATGATGCGCTTTCTTTGCCCGATTTCGTTGATTATCAATACTGAGGGTACGCAGGAATAATCTATTTTTTCTGCGAAAAACAGAGAGAATTTCGAACACCTTTCACAAACTATGGGAGGCATGTGATTTCGCGGTGGTAAGGCAGCGACGTTCACTCCATCGCGTTATGTGTGTGGTGAGGGGGAACCGGAGTTCATCAGGCGTGGCTGTTGAGCTCGCTGTTGCGTTTTCCACCATGCTGCCGGAGCAAGTCGATGCAGCGGGGGTAGCCGGTGCCCTCTTCGTTGTATAGAAAAGCTTCATCTGACGGAGTAGCTCCATCTTTCACGATGTTGGCATCGTATCCGGCTTCCAGGTAGGCTCGCAGCGATTCCGGGGTGCCGAAGTTGACCGCGGCATGCAGATGCGATGCGGTATCGTCGGCCTGCGAGAGCCCGGCGCGGAGGAGATTCTGCACCGTTTCGTAGCTGTTGCTTTCTGCGGCGTACCATAAGGCGGTGCGGCCCTCATCATCCCGGCATCGGAGCTCCGCCCCTGCGGTGATGAGCTCCTCCACAATATCGGCAAAGCCGAAGCGGGCGGCTTTCATCAGAGCGGTCATATTCTGCCCTGCGGAACTGATGGCGTTCACATCGCAACCGGCTTTCAGCGCTTCCCGGACGCCGTTCAGATCGTGCCGGTCGATGGCATCGAGCAAGGGATGGTGGATGGTGTGATGCTCCTGCTGAATTCTTTCCATGAACTGTCCCTCGATGGCTCCGTATTGGCGCAGAAGCCAGACGGTTCTCTCTCCCCGGTTGAACGTGAGAACGCACAAATCTGTGATGGCCCAATCCAGGGAGGTCTGACCGTCTTCTGAACTTCGGAAATTGGGCTCGGCGCCTGCCTTCAGCAGCAATTCCACAATCTGCCAATTTTCGGAGTTGATGGCGGCATTCATCAGCGGGGAGACTTCTCCTGCCGCGTTGACATCAGCTCCGGCTTGTATCAATCGTTGCACGCAGCGATAATTACCTTCGCAACACGCATCCGCGAGGGCTGTTCCCCCCATATTGCCTGTTTTCTCATTCACCTTTGCACCGCGCTCCAGCAGCAGACAGAGCAAGTCAAAGCCGCGGTCTTCGTTCTGGCCCGCTGCAATATGCAGAGGAGTGCACCCGCAGTCATTGCGCGAGTTGATATCAGCTCCCTGGTCGAGAAGTCGCCTGACTTGCTCGATGTCGTTGTTTTCCGCTGCCGACAACAAGGCCGTATTCATATTCGTGGTAGTCATAAAGAGGGAGGAAGTCGGGATCAGGCGGGGGTGGAGACACAATGCTCCGAATTACTATCAACCCCGCCTGGGTGTCAATATAGGCAAAACGTGAAGAACAGTCAAGCCTTAGTTTTTGAGTTCATGTAGTGGGGCCATGCTGAGGCGGTTAAGATTTTTATAATAGAGAAGGAAGCAGAATCTTCTTTTCAGGTTTCGCTCAATGTGGTAGACTCTTGTGCAGATATGAGCAAGTTTGTAGAAGTGTTGAAGTCCTCCTTCCTGGCGGGGGTTAGCGTTGGCATCGCCGGGTTCGGCTATTTGGCGGCGCGCGATTCCGGCGCTGGTTACATGGTAGCCAAGGAGATAGTGGGCAGTATTCTGTTTTCTTTCGCGCTGCTGGCGGTGGTGAACTACAAGATGATGCTTTACACCGGTACCGCTGGCTTCGTGAAGAAGGGGGAGATGGGCCGCCTGGGGCTTATCCTGCTGGGTAACATCATCGGCTGCGCCGCAGTGGCGCTCATGGCCCGCCTTTCCATCATGCCGTTGCAGCAGACCGCTCAGGGGATTCTGGAGTTCCGCCTGACTATCAGCCCGCTCAGCGGCGGTATTCTTGCTATCGGTTGCGGTTTCATCATGACCACGGCGGTCACCTTTGCCCGCAAGGGGAACAATCTGCCGCTGATGATAGGTGTGCCGCTGTTCATTGTGTGCGGTTTCCCGCACTGCGTGGCCGACATTTTCTACTACATGGCGGCACCGCTGGCGTTCTGGCAGGCGCACCTCTGTGAGATTCTGGTGTACTATGTGGCTATCGTCATCGGCAACTTTGTGGGTTGCAATTTCTACCGCATGATTATGGGCTCCAATCCGGAGTAACACATGTACCTGCTGTTCGACTGCAACAACTTCTTCGCCAGTTGTGAGCAGGTATTCCGCCCGGACTGGCGCCGCCGTCCGCTGGTGGTGCTTTCGAACAACGATGGCTGTGTCGTTTCCCGCAGCGCCGAGGCCAAGGCTGCGGGAATCGCCATGGGCGAGCCCTACTTCAAGTGCAAGGAGCGGCTGGAGCGCATGAACGCCGTGGTGTGCTCCGCCAATTTTGCCCTGTACAGCGACCTTTCAGACCGTTTTATCTCCATTCTGGAGCAGGAACTGCCCGAGGTGCAGCAGTACAGCATTGACGAGGCTTTTGCCGTGGTGGAGCCCGGTGTGGATTGGCTCTCAGTAGCACGCAAGTTGCGCAGCAAGATTCGCCGTTGGACCGGTATCACCGTAAGTGTAGGCATCGCCCCCACACGAACTCTTTGCAAGCTGGCTAACGAAACGGCCAAGCATAATCCGCAGATGCAGGGGGTGCTGGCTCTGAATACCCCGGCAGATTGGGAGCCACTTTTGCAGCAGGCTCCTGTGGGGGATATATGGGGCGTAGGGCGTCGACTGCTGCCGCGCATGCATGCGCTGGGCATTCGCACCGCGGCAGGGCTGGCTGCAGCGGATAAGGGCTGGTTGCGCAAGCAATTCGGCGTGCATGGCGAGCGCATGGGCCTGGAGCTGAACGGGATTCCCTGCATTGATGAAGAACCGGCCGCACCGCGCTCACAGGTGATGGTGTCGCGCTCACTGAAGGATGCCGTGACGGAGCTGCCACAGCTGCGCGAGATTCTCTGTCTCTTTGTGGAAAAGGCAGGGCGCATCCTGCGGCAGGAGGGAATGATGGCGGCTGCGGTGCATGTTGTTCTGCGCACCTCGCGCTATGAGGAAACGCAGCTCTACGCCAACTCTGCTTCCACCGCTCTGGGGATGCACACAGATGATAACCGAGAGTTTTCTGCAGTCGCCTGCCGCTTGCTGGAGAAAATCTATCGCCCGGGATACCCGTACCGCAAAATTGGCGTACTGCTCACCGAACTGCTGCCGCAGGAATGCGTGCAGCCCACCTTTGAGCATCCCGATGCCGCGCCCAGTGCTCTCATGGGGGTGCTGGATAAGCTCCAGAATGCCGGTCACAACGTCCACTTTGCCAACCGTGCCGCCACAGCACCATGGAAGCGCGAGTTCTCCTCCCCATGTTACACAACCGATTGGAATGATATACCCGAAGCTCGATGATTGATAAATGGGGAATCTAAAAACTCAGAATGAACCAACAAATTGATGTTTGGCGAGCCGCAGGTGAGCGGAATTCTGAGCCCACGGAGTGGGCGGTATAGAGCAGGCAGGGGTGCAGCCGCGTAGCGGCGGAACCCCTGCTTAAACGAAGAAGGAATTGGAACCCATGGAATGGGTGGTATAATGCGTAGAATAATATGGCGCAACGCTTTATGCCACCCCTTGCGGGGTTCCTTTTTGTTTTATCTGTTACCAGGGGTTCCGCCGCTACGCGGCTGCACCCCTGTCTACTTTATAACGCCCACTCCGTGGGCTCAAAATTCCTCGGACTTTCAGCCCGATAAACATCAATTTGTCGGGCAGGATTGAGTTTTTAGAGATTCCCAAACGGGGAATCAGAAGTATCCGTTTGTCGTTTTTGACCTTACTCTATAAGGTAAAAAAATACCACCCGATTATCGGGTGGTATGAAAGAAGTATAGGATGGATTCAGAAGCTGTCGGCGGCATCCATTTGACCTTCAGGGGTGATGGGTGCCGGTGCGGGATCCGGCATGGTTTCCGGGGTAGAAATCGGGGTGTCGCCAGGTTGGACCACGGGATTGTTATTGTGTTCGATAATGGTGTCATCGTTCTCATCCTCAGCGGCTTCCTTGCGCGCCTGTTCTTCACTGGAGGGAGCAGGAGCCGCTGCCGGAGTGGAAGATGCAGCCGGAGTAGTAGCCGGAGCCAGCGGCTGGCGGGTGACCGGATCAACCTCCACGCCGTTGATAATCATGCGGGTCTTAATCTGACCGGTGGCGGGGTCGTACACTCTGCTGGTCTGCACCGTCTGCATCTGGCCGTTGGAGCCGGTTGAGAAAGAGAATGAGGTGCTGCTGCTGGAATACTGCAGCCCATTGGTTGCAGTCGGCTGGGCTCCGGGGATGGGCAGGGGAGCCGGAGCTGCTGCGGTGGTGGCAGGCTGAGCATTGCGGCGGGCCAGACGGGCACACACGCGGATGGATTCACCCTCCTGACCGGTAATGAGGTAGAGGTGGTCCACACGCATCACAACTTCCTCACCGGGCTGCAGGGTGGAAATGGTATCAACGTTTTCAGCAGGCTGGCCGGGCAGTTCCTTGTTCATGGCAATAGTAAACTGCATGCCGGGCACCAGCTGACCATCGCCGATGCGGTTGAAACGGCGGTAGGCCAGGTTGTTGATGACCTGGAACACGCCCACCTGTACCGTGCTGGGCTCGTCCTGGTCAACGCGCTGCACAGCCAGGTCTCGCAGACCGACAAAGCAGGCGCTCACGGTGTTGGAAGCCATCAGGTCGCAGTTGCCACGGACCTGCATGGTGGGCATGAGCCCGGCGGGCATGGCGCGCAGGTCAGGTGCGTTGTCTGCCAGAAGCGCAGGAGTACTCATGGCCAGAGCCATGACCGGGCTAAGTGTGAAGATTTTGCTCATGATTACACTTGTTGACACGGATTATACGTAAATTGTTCAAGTAATCTATCAGATTTCTTGCATTTTCAGGCGGTTGCCCACCAGCTGTATGGGGCCGGGGGAATCATCGGTAAACAGGTTTCCTTTGCCGAGCCCTTGCAAGGTTCCCGGTGTTGCATAGGCGCACCATTCCGCCAGGGCTGTGAGCCCCACCTGGCTTTCCAGAGCGGAATTGATCCACCAGCGGATTCCGAGCGATTCTGCCGTCAGCGCCCAATTCTGCGCGGCAATCAGCCCGCCGTGCAGCGAGGGTTTGATGACAATGGCCTGCGGGAGAATTGTTTCCAGAATGTCGGGGTGCGTGCCGATGAGTTCTTCATCCAGCGCAATGGGAAGGGGGGATTGGCGACAGAGTGATGCCATTTCCTGCCATTGCCTGGGGCGGATGGGTTGCTCGATAAGGGAGACGCCGGCAGCTGCCAGTGCTTTCAGCTTTGCCGGCGCATCCTGCGGGACGAAGGCTCCATTGGCATCCACCCGCAGCTCAGCCCGGGGAAAGGCCGCATGAGCTTGCCGCAGCAATTCCAGTTCATCCGCAAAGGGGAGCGCTCCTATCTTCATTTTCAGGCAGGTGAACCCGGCATCAATACCCTGTTGCATGGCTGTCAGCATGTGGTCGATACTATCCATCCAGATGAGATGGTGAATCGGGATGCCGTCTTCGCCGCGTGAAAAAGGGGTATCCCAGCGGGGTTTTCCCGGTCGCAGGGCTGCCAGAAGGGCGCATTCCAGTCCGAATCGGATAGGTGAGGGAACCGGAGCTTCCGGCAGCCCCCGGTTCTTTTCGATTCGGTTGCACCAGTAATCCAGTTCTTCCGGAGTAGGCTCCGGCAGCAGTCCGGGCATGGTGCAGCACTCTCCCAGACCGGAGCTGTCCGGCGTTTCTATTTCGATAATGTAAATGGTGCGCTCGGTCAGCGCGCCGCGTGAGGTGGCGGCAGGACGTTTGAAATGCAGCACACGCTGCTGCCACCGCAGTCGGAAAGGCTGCGGAAAGTGCATCAGCGCTGCTGCATCAATAAGCTGCATCAGGGCAGTTTCGGGTATTTCGAGTAATCCGGCTTGCGCTTCTCGAGGAAAGCCCGGGAGCCTTCGTGCGCTTCATCGCACATGTAGAAGAGCATGGTGGCATCTCCAGCCAGTTCCTGAATGCCCGCCTGACCATCCAGTTCGGCATTCAGCCCGGCTTTGATGAGCCGCAGGGCTATGGGGGAGTGCTGCATCATTTCCTCGGCCCACTGCACGTATTCGTCCTCCAGCTGCTCCAGCGGCACCACCTTGTTCACCAACCCCATCTCCAAGGCTTCCTGTGCGTTGTATTTGCGGCAGAGGAACCAGATTTCGCGCGTTTTCTTCTGGCCTATGCAGCGGGCCATGTAGGAGGAGCCGAAACCGGCATCGAAGCTGCCCACGCGTGGCCCTGTCTGCCCGAAGATGGCGTTTTCGGAGGCAATACTCAGGTCACACACCACATGCAGCACATGGCCGCCGCCGATGGCGAAGCCATTTACCGCCGCAATCACCGGCTTGGGCAGGGAGCGAATCTGTTTCTGCACATCCAGCACGGAGAGACGCGGTACGCCCTCGGTGTCCACATAGCCGCCGCGGCCTTTCACGTTCATATCGCCGCCGGCGCAGAAAGCGGTATCGCCCGCACCGGTGAGCACTACCACGCTGATGTCCTGCATCTCGCGGCAGAGGCGCAGCGCATCGCTCATTTCCGCCGTGGTGAGCGGAGTAAAGGCGTTGCGGTAGCGTTCGCGGTTGATGGTGATGCGGGCGATGCCGTTGTACTTATCGAAGATGATATCCTTATATTCCTTGATGGGAGTCCACTCGCGTTTCATATCTTAATCAGTGATTTTTGTAAAACTCTTTCAGGATGGCGGCATCCTGCTCTGTTTCGGTGTATACCTCGACGATGACAGCCCCTTGCTCAGGATTCAGCAGAAGCTCCAGTCCGGACGGCCAGTCTGCGGCGTTGAGAACCTGCCTGCTGCGAAGATTGCACCCACCCCAGGCCATGATGCTTTCGGCGTGCGGGGCTCGGATATGCGGGCAATCGGACATGCCGGGCAGGGTGCCGAAAATGCCGCCCTCCTTGTTGTTCAGCAGAAGAATGCGCAGATTATCGCATTGCTGCGCAGCCAGCAGGCCGTTCAGATCGTAGAAGATGCTTAAATCGCCGATGATGAGGTAATGCTGCCGTTCAGGTTCTGCCAGAGCATAGCCTGCGGCGGTGGAGACGCTTCCTTCGATACCATTTACCCCTCGATTGCAGAGCACTTTGTGTACACCAGCGGGCAGGGGGAAGAACTGGGCATAACGCACGGCGGAGCTGTTGCCCAAGTGCAGCACGCTGTTCTCAGGCAGGTGCGCAATCAGGTCGCCCACCACTTTCATGCCGCTGAACTCATGCTCCGGCAGGGGCGCCGGGGCTGTCTGCCAGCGGATTCGGTAGGCTTCATCTCCCTCTTCGGCAAAGGCATCGAGCAGCTCCCAGAACTCATCCGGCTCGCCTTCCAGCACGCGGGTGAGCGCGCAGAAGGTATCCACCACCTCGCCATCGGCCGAGATGTGCCAGTGTGCCTTGGGCGGGTGGGTGCGCAGGAGTCGCTTCATGCGCTTGGAGATGATATCTCCCCCGCAGGTGATGAGTAAATCCGGGCTCCAGTCAGCTGCCGGTGTGGCGCCAATGATGGTATCCGGGCGGCAGCAATCGGCAAAGGGCGCATTGGCAATGTGCTCGCCCACCAGGGCAAACTGCTTCTCCTCTGCCAGTTTTACCAGAATAGGGGAGGGATTATGCTGCTGCCCCAGCAGAATCAGGCGGCGCGGCAGGGCGGCGGCTTCCTCCAGCAGTGCTTCCTCTTCATCTGCTCCCATTCGGGAAGCTTCCGTGCGCTGAATCACCCGCACCGGGGGCAGGGGTTCATCCACCATGGCAAAGAAGGGCTCCGTGAGCGGCACGTTCAGGTGCACCGGGCCGTCACCGCGATGGCGAAGCTCCAGCAGGGCCTCGTTGATAACTCGGTTGGCATGCCATGCGTCATCCTCCGGCACCTGGGCGGAGAATCGCACCAGGGAGTTGAATACGCCATGCTGCGGCACCGTCTGCCCATCATTCTGCCCCACCCATGCCTCCGGCCGGTCTGCAGAAATGACCAGCAGCGGTGTCTTGCGGTAAAAGGCCTCAGCCACCGCCGGGTGCAGATTCAGCACTGCGCTGCCGGAGGTCACCACCACCGCCACCGGTGCCTGCACCTGCTGCGCCCAGCCCATGGCCACGAAGCCCGCGCTTCGTTCATCCGTCACACTGCGGCACTCCACCTCCGGCTGCGCGGCCAGCGTGGCTACGATGGGCGAATTCCGGCTGCCGGGGCACAGCACTGCCCGTGTCACTCCATGCGCCAGCATCAGCGCAACCAATTCCTGCACCACTGGCTTCTCGCTTATCATGCCCCCATTCTAACACAGCCCCTGCTTTCGCACAAGACAGGATATTGACCTCTAATAATTTCTGCTTTTTTGCTGGACATATAATGTCCTATATGGTAGGAAAGGCGGATGAAGCGCGTATTGCTAATGAGTCTGCTGGCACTGATGCCGCTGGTGGCAGAGGGCGGAGTAGAAGCCATGAAGAATCTGCAGCAGCCCGTGGAGGGTAAGCCGGCGGTGCTTTCTTTCGACGGTGAAGGGGGGCGCGAGTTCATGCTGGATGGCGTGCCGTTTCAGATCCGCTCCGGCGAGATTCACCCGCAGCGAGTACCTCGCCAGCACTGGCGGCACCGCATCCGCGCGGCCAAGGCTATGGGACTGAACACGATAGCATTCTACACCTTCTGGAATGCGCTGGAGCAGCCGGATGGAAGCTGGGATTTCAGCGGGCGCAATGACATAGGCGCTTTCATCGATATGTGCCAGGAGGAAGGCATGTGGGTTCTCTTCCGTCCCGGCCCCTATGTGTGTGGCGAATGGGATTTAGGTGGTCTGCCTACCTACCTGCTCAAGGACGATGAGACCAGGCTGCGCTATACCGGCAATGCTCAGTTCATGGAGGCCCAGGCCCGCTATCTGGAAAAGATGGCAGAAATCGCCATCCCTCGTCTGAGCAAGAATGGCGGCCCCATCCTCATGGTGCAGCTGGAGAATGAATACGGCAGTTATAAGAGTGAGCATGATGAGATGGCCTATATCGAGTGGCTCAAGGCATTCTGGGAAAAGAAGGGTGCCGGGCCGTTCTATCTGTCGGAAGGCAGCTCGCCGCACCACCTTCGCTTTGTGCCGCAGGGGGTGGCCGTGGGGCTCGACCCTGCGGATAATGCCTGGCAGATGCAGACCGCGCTTCGCGTGGCCCCCGGGGTGCCGGTGTTCAGCAGTGAGACGTATCCCGGCTGGCTGCGCCATTGGGGCGAGGGAAACTGGACTCCCAGTCGCAATGCGCTCAATTCCGTGCGCTGGTACATGAAGGACGGCGTGTCGTTCAACCTCTTTGTGCTGCATGGAGGCACCAGTTTCGGACTCACTGCCGGAGCGAATACCAACCCGGACGGGTCCAACTTCCAGCCGGATCTGACCAGCTATGACTACGGTTCCCCCATAGGGGAGAACGGTAACCTGACCAGGGAATATTTCGAGTACCGCGACATCATCAAGGCGGCTTTGCCCGAGTCGGCCCAATTACCTGAGCCTGTGCAGCCGGAGTCGATGGAACTGCCTGCCTTCGTCCCGAAAAAGGTGGCAGCGTTCAGCGCTATCCCCGGTATCCGGGAAAAATCCAGCTTTGCCACGCCTCCCACCCTGGAGAGCCTGGGGCAGAACCAGGGCATTGGCATCTATACGACCGGTATTCCTGCAGGACCGGGTGCCACGCTGTACTGCCGGGTTCATGATTACGCGCTGGTCTACCTGGGAGAATCCCTTGTCGGCCAGCTGGATCGCCGTTTGAATCAGACTAAGCTGGAGCTGCCGGCGCGCACGGCTGCCACCACTCTCAAGGTAGTGGTGGATACATTCGGACATGTCAATTTCTCCCGATACCTGGAGAAAGACCGTAAGGGAATCATAGGCCCGGTCACGCTGGGTGAGCAGGTCCTGAATGATTGGCAGGTGTCGCGTATTGACCTCATGAGACCTCTGCCTGCTCCTGCCCGCAAGACCGGTCATGTGCGAGGAAAGGAAACAGGCGCACTGTACAGGGCTGAAGTGCAGGTGAGTGCACCGGAGGATACATTTCTGGACATGACAGGCTGGAAGAAAGGCTACGTGTGGGTAAATGGTCACTTGCTCGGTCGCTACTGGCACATTGGCCCTCAGGAGCGCTTGTATTGCCCGGGTGAGTTCCTGAATAGCGGTAAAAACACCATAGAAATTCTTGACCTGCACATGGTGACCGCCAACCCTCCGCCTGTCTCCGGCAAGAAAGAACGGAATATGGAGGTTCACAAAGAGACGAAGAGCCTTAATAACCAGTGGTGAGCCACTGACCAGAAGCTCGTGGGAAAACCACGGGCTCTTTTGTTAGTTGCTCTGACCTCTGCGCAGGGCATTCAGAAGCATACCAAGATTCCGGAGCAGCCCGGGAAAGGGCAGCAGTGCAGTGAAAATAGCATTCAGCAGTGCCGCGGCCGTGCGTGGCAAGCGGCTGAGAGAGATAAGGGGGTAGGGGATGCTGCGGGCCCAGGGGGATTCCTGCCAGAAGCGGAAGAAGTCTTCTTCAAGCTGGTTGCGTGGGCCAGTCAGGATGTTCGGCTTCATGGCCGCAAAGTGTACGATGGCGGGTGCGGCGTAGGCCTCCTTTGCCTCATCGCTCTCGTTTTCCAATTGCTCAGAGAAGAGAGGAATGACGTTGTATTCCAGCGGAAGTGTGGTAATCTGTCCACGCAGAACTGCATTCAACACGTCCTGATCCGGCCAGATGAGCTCGCGCGTGTGGTGGCGGGTTGCGGCGATCAGACGTTGAGAAATCTGCATGCTACGCATGGAGGGCAGGTGCATGACGAGCAGGGAGGAGTAGAAATAGGGCGTGCCGTCATCGGCCAGCCCGAACCTGCGGGGGAAGCTGCGCAGGTGCTGCCCGAATTCCTCGGCGTAATGCCCCAGCACAACCCAGGGAACGGCTGCCAGCGCTGTATCCCCCAGTTCTGTGTGATACAGCTCACGCAAATCCCGTTTGACCACGGTGTCGCAGTCCAGATAGATGACACGCTCGATTGTATCCGGCAACAGCTGGGGCAGCAGGAAACGGTGGTATATGGATGTGGGGAAGCGCCCGCCGCAGGGCAAATCCCGCAGTTTATCGGCCACGTCGTACCAGGTGATATTGGTGAACCCTCCGAGTTGCAGCAATCTGCGGTCGATTCCGCTGTCCAGTATGTGGAAGTGGTATGTTGTTTCCTCCTGCGCAGATTGCATGATGGAACGGAGACACAGTCCCAGCGGCACGGTGAATGCATGGTCGGCGCTCAGGGCAATGTGAATGGTCTCAGACATGATTATTTCTTGCGGAATGCTGCGGGCAGGGCCGTGAGCAGCACCAGCAGAGCGCAGAGTACCACCGCCCAGTCTCCCAGCAGGGCATAGAGGGTATATCCGGCGTTTCGGTCAACCGGCAGCACGGCATAACTGTGGCCGGGCAGGTGGGGGGAGCCGTCCGCTTTCTGAAGAATATCGATGAAGGCCCCGTTCGGGGCAATGGCGCAGGTGTAGCCCTTATTGGCCGCGCGCACCATGGGCCGGCGCAGCTCGATGCAGCGGAAGGCCGCGTTGCGGGCCTGCTGCTCGCCGCAGCTGGAGTCGCGGAACCAGCCGTCGTTGGAGATATTTACGATGACCTGCGGCCCTTTGCGGACGTATTTGGTGAGGAGCCGGCCCACCGTATCCTCATAGCAGATGGCGGGGATGACACCCACAGTCTCGCCGGTGCCGGGAACTGCCACGGGAATCGGCTCATCTCCGGAGCCGGGATGGATGCCATCGCCCACCTGGGTACCGGTCAGCTCGGTGTAAAGTTTTCCGAGCCATTCCATGTGCTCCACAAAGGGCAGATACTCTCCGAAGGGCATGAGGTGCTGCTTATTGGCCGTGGTGATGGAATCGAACCCGCCGGGAATGATGGCCATGGAGTTATACATGCCGCGCGGGGAGAGATGGCCGCGCGGCTCGTCGCGCTCCCAGCGGTACTGATCCACGCCGGTGAAGAGCACGAAATTCTGCCCGCCAAGCTCCCGCACCTGCTGCCGCACCATCGGCAGTCCCTCCTCGCCGAAGAATACGCGCGTGGTTGTGGGGTCTGCAATGAGCTTATTCTGTGCCACATCCAGGTGAATCGGGCAGCCCATGGCACTTTCCGGCCAGACCACCCACACCGGCAGCTGCTGGGTGATGGCCAGCTCCGGGTTTTCCACTGCTTTCCGGAAGGTGTCTTTCTGCACCTCCGTAAAGGCGTTGCGCGTGGTGCGCAGGAACTCGCCGTACAGGCGCGGCTGCATGGGGCCGTCATCGATGCGCTCCACCTGGTCCAGATTGAGCTGCACCCCCATGACCGGCAGTTGCAGCACGTTCTCCTTCTTCAGCATGACCAGCGGGGAATACATTTTGGAGAGCGCCAGTCCACCGGTGAACATCAGGAAAAGGATGACGATGAAGCCCAGGAAATCCCAGGGCCGGTTGCCGCGGCCGGTGGCGCGGTATTGCAGCCAGGTGCGGCGGCAGGCACACCACAGGATGACCGCGCCCGCCGTGGGGAAGAAGGAGAGCGCCGCCGTGCCGATGAACTCTGCCCACTGCACCAGGGAGAGCCCGTTGTAAAGCGCCATGCCCATGCTGTTCCAGCTGAATCCCAGGGTGCCATTTGCACGGAGCCACTCCACGCAGACCCAGGCGGCACCGCAGCCCACCGCGCTGCGCAGAGTGCTCAGCAGGTCTGCCGTCACCCAGCTGCTCCAGGCTTGCTGCTTCTGATGGGGCTTTGTCAGATTCGCCGTGTCCGGAATGGCTGCCAGACTCGGGCGGAGCAGGGTATTGGCCAGGCCACCCCACAATCCCACCAGGCACGAATACACCGCCATGAGCGGCAGAAAGGCAATGCCGATAAACACTGGCAGCGGAATGCGGAATACATAGCCCACATTGTGAATCCACCAGAAGCTCACGCAGTACCAGCCCATGGCATACAGCCAGGCATAGCCAAAGCCGCGGCGGAACCCGCGCTGCCCGCTCCACAGCACGCTGAGCAGCGGAATGAGACCCACCCACACGAGATTGCCTAAATCAT
>CAZTAX010000015.1:18902-24898 GCA_964611765.1 uncultured Akkermansia sp.
GAAAGGCCAGCGCCATGAATGCACCGCCTAGGATACAGACCAGGACGTTAATCAGACGCCTGCGCCAATTGTGAGGTGTTTCAGAGATCATGAGGAATTACGCTGAGATGCCCGAGAGGGAAAATTTCTCCACCCTCAGGGCGGCAGTCCACTTCCACGCGCCAGAGCCGGGCATCAAGGTTGAACTGGTGCAGGGTGTATTCGTCCTTGGTGAGGAACCCGTCCTCCAGACGCACGGTGGCTTCCGTTTCTGTTACCTGCATGCTGTTGTTTTCGCGGGGAATGAATTTGCCGTCTCTGTACTGAATGTACACGCGGTCACCCATCTGCACCCCTTCGCCGCTGAAAAAGCGGACGGTTACATAGCCGGAGCCTTCTGCTTCATCCAGCTTCAGCCGGCAGACGGGGTAGGAATATGAACGCAGCTCCATGCGTGCATCACCGGCAGAGGCTTTCCAGAAGGCTTCTGCATCGTCAATGCACACGCCGGCGGCTTCCCAGGAAAGGGGCTTGAACTCGTTGCGCCATTCGGCATGCGGAAGTTTTGCAATCGTGGCCCGGAATCCGCCAATGCCTCCCACCAGAATCAGCAAGGACACAATCGCCCAGACCTTGTTTTTCCATCCTGATTTTTTCGGTTTTTCTTGCTCCTCACCTTGCATGACTCTATTCTGAACCGAAAAATGCCGCGTTGCAATAAAAAAGGATTGCATTTCCGGAAAAATAGGTCATAAATATCTGTGGGTACAACCCCCCACATACACGACAATGGCCGATATCGACGATAAGACTGAAAAGAATGTTCCCGGCAAGTTCTATGTTGACTGCAACTGCATCGACTGCGACCTCTGCCGCGAGACCGCCCCTGATTTCTTTGCCCGCGACGACGACGAGGGGCTTTCCTTCGTTTGCAAGCAGCCCGTGACTGATGACGAAGTGGCTCTCTGCACTGAGGCCATGGAAGGCTGCCCCGTGCAGGCTATCGGCGACGACGGCGAGTAAAGCCACGGATTCATTCCTTTTTGGGGCAGCCCGGCTGTTTTTTTCGGGCTGCCCGCTTTCTGCCCGCATGGCTGCCCCTCGCAAGAAGAAGGAACCCGCCGCGGCGGTATCGCTCAATCCGCTGTCGGTCAGCCGGCCGCGTAAGCGTTTCTACATGCAGAAAATGCCCGATGGCGTTGGCGAACGGGCCGTGCGCGTGAGCAGTCTGCGCAGCGGCGCGAGGGAACAAACCATGGCCGATTTCTTTGGCAGCGGCCCGGCGCTGCACAGCTCCAGCAACCAGCGCAGCATGGAATCGCTGCTCAGCGAACTGCTCAGCGAGCTCGATTTGCAGGAAGATACCATGGCCCCGGAACTGCTGGCAGATGCCTGGGCAGAGGCCGTGGGGCCTGCGCTGGCTTCGGTATCCTCCCTGGTGAGCGTGGCCAGGGGGCGCGCCCGCATCACGGTGAACCACCCCACCGTGCGCTACGAAATCACCCGCATGAAACCCCAGATTATCCGCCGCCTCAACCAGAGCCTCGGCGACGGTAACGTCAAATCCCTCCTCATCGCCTCGGCATAGGCCGGGCAGTGGCGGCTATTTCCGGGGCCCCAGCAGGGTGCGGTGCCGACGTGCCCGCAACATAGCGAAACTCGCCGGTTGCAACCTG
Organism: uncultured Akkermansia sp.; assembly: GCA_964611765.1. Taxonomy (GTDB): domain Bacteria; phylum Verrucomicrobiota; class Verrucomicrobiia; order Verrucomicrobiales; family Akkermansiaceae; genus Akkermansia. The sequence goes on from CAZTAX010000015.1 coordinate 20,558, forward strand.
ATTCATGCAGCTGCAAACACTGTTCGGTGAGTAGCTGAAATCCCATTTTGCATGATCAGGTAAAATTTAAAATGGCTCCTGTGTGTAGACATTTTATTTGCCATCCGGATAAATGGTTATACGATTGTTGCAATAATCAAGAACGCACCATAGATCCCGTTTTGCATGACACTACTCCAATGCGTTTGCCTTGGATTGATACTGTGAATCAATTTTTTCAAAGGCGTTGAGTTTGCGCAAATATGCCCAAGATAAGCGTTGACAATAAGGCATGGTACATGATAATATCCGCACACGTTTCTGTGCCCCGGTGTGGAAACGGTAATACACATACCGAAACATTCATCATGTCTATTGTCAAGTTCTATAAGGAGGAGCACCAGGTGCCGTTGGAAATGCACAAGGTGCGCGTGGTGCAGAAGTTGTTCCTGCCCACGGTCGAAGAGCGCGTGCAGAAGCTGCGCGAAGCCGGCAACAACACGTTCCTGCTGCAGAATAAGGATGTATTCATGGATATGCTCACCGACTCCGGTGTGAACGCCATGAGTGATAACCAGATTGCCGCCTCCATGCAGGCTGACGACTCCTACGCCGGTTCCGAGACCTTCAACCGTCTCTCCCGCGTGATTGAGCATGTGTTCGGTACCAAGTATTTCCTGCCCGCCCATCAGGGCCGCGCCTGTGAGAATATCCTGGCTGAGACCTTTGTGAAGGAAGGCGATGTAATCCCCATGAACTTCCACTTCACCACCACTAAGGCACACATCACCCGTAAGGGAGGCCGCGTGGAGGAGCTCATCATCCCTGAAGGCCTCGACCCGAACCTGGAATACCCCTTCAAGGGTAACTTTGATATTGCCCGCCTGCGTGCCCTCATCGAGGAGGTTGGTGTAGAACATGTGCCCTTTGTGCGTATCGAAGCCGGTACCAACCTGATTGGCGGTCAGCCGCTTTCCATGCAGAACATGCTGGATGTGGCCGCTGTCTGTAAGGAATACGGCATCATGTCCGTGCTGGACGCCTCCCTCCTGCAGGACAACCTGTACTTCATCAAGACCCGCGAGGAAGCGGCTAAGAATATGACGGTGGCTGAAATTATCCGCAAGATTGCGGACCAGATGGATCTCATCTACTTCTCCAGCCGCAAGCTTGGTTTCGCCCGCGGTGGCGCCATCATCTCCAACAACGAGAGCCTCATCCTCAAGATGAAGGCCTTCATCCCGCTGTACGAAGGTTTCCTGACCTACGGCGGTATGGAAGTGCGCGCCATGGAAGCCATGGCCGTAGGCCTCATGGAGACACTCGACGAGGAAATCATCAACCAGGGTCCCATCTTCATCGAGTACCTGGTGAAGGAACTTTCCGACTACGGCGTGCCTATGGTGAAGCCGGCCGGTGGCCTGGGTGCCCACATCAACGCTTCTGAATTCCTGCCCAACATTCCGCACGAGCAGTACCCCGCCGGTGCCCTGGCCACGGCTCTGTACATTGCCGGCGGCATTCGCGGCATGGAGCGTGGCTCCCTTTCCGAGCAGCGCAACCCCGATGGCTCTGAGAACTACGCCGAGCTGGAGCTGGTGCGTCTGGCCTGCCCGCGCCGCGTGTTCACCCTTTCCCAGGTGAAGTACTGCGCCGACCGCGTGAAGTGGTTGTACGACAACCGCGAGCTCATCGGTGGCCTGAAGTGGGTGGAAGAGCCCGAGGTGCTCCGTTTCTTCTTCGGACGCCTGCAGCCGCTCAGCGACTGGCAGGAGAAACTGGCCGCCAAGTTCCGCGAGGACTTCGGTGAAAGCCTGTAAAGGTACGAAGCGCAAATTTAAAGTTCTGCGGGCAATGCCCGCAACGAGAAGGCCGCCGGAAAGATTTCCGGCGGCCTTCGCTGCCCAACCGTGTGTGATAGCCTGGGTGAGGCATGAAGCAGTTGATCCGCTTCTGACCATTGGCTGCGACACTCTGATGCTCTGCGGGGAAATTATTGCCTTCCCGTTCCGATGGTTGGTTTTCCAGGTCGGACCTTGCCATGAGATGCAAGGTTCGCAGAACACGCAGGCGGAGCTCCGGGCGAGGTAGAGCTTATTCCACCCAGGTGTATACTTTGAACCCCTTGGGAGCCGACCTGATGAGCCCGAGCTTCTGTAGCTCATCAATGATTCTGGCAGCCATGGCGTACCCGGTGTACAGGTAACGCTGAATGGTGCAGGCGCTGATAAGGCCACGCTCATGCGCCAGCGCAGCGGCTTCTTTTAGAAGTAACTGGTATCGTTCATCCGGACTCAGGTGAGCAGTACGGGTGTCCCGTTCTTCAGCCCGCTGCAAAATGGCGTTCTGCTCACTTTCCGGCAGTTCGCTGATGTCGATTTCTTCTTCCATGCGTTCCTCATTCTCGAGAACAGGATGGGCGTTGAGCTCATCGAGGACGTTTCTGATTATTTCCAGTTCCAGCTCTTCAGCTGTGGGGGCGGTGTTCTTGTTCATGGTGCGGTAGTCTTGGTTGCGATGTAGTTTGCCACGGCGGGGTGGAGCCAGCCCTCCGGAATGGGGACGCTGTTTTTCAGAGCCTCGCGGATGTTGGAAGAGGATGCCGGGTGCATACCAGTGCAGATGAAGGTGCTGCGCACACCTGGGCGGGGCTTCGGGGCTTCTTCCCGGTGGTAGACGATGAAGTGCAGCAGCTCGCAGAGGTAATCGTAGCGAGCCCAGCGGTGCAGCTGTTCCCACTGGTCGGTGCCCATGAGCCAGTATAATTCCGCCTCCGGGTGCTGGAGGTGCCAGTGTTCGGCGATGCGCCAGCTCCAGCTGGGCGGGGGGAGTTGCAAATCCAGCTCACTTACGCTGGCCCATGGCAGATCAGCCGTGGCCAGATGAAGCATGTGCAGCCGTTGTTCATCGGAGAAATACGCGCTTGTCCCTAGCTTGAAGGGGGAACAGGCAGCGGGGAGGAATACGACCTCATCCAGCCCGCAATGCTTCTGAGCGGCTGCGGCAATGGTGAGGTGCCCGGCATGCACCGGGGCAAACGAGCCGCCGAACAGACACGTCTTCATTTACAGACCCTCGGTGTTCTTGTAGGGCAGGAAGCCGCCGATAGGCAGTTTCACGAACTTCTTTTCCACCGGCAGACGGCGGTAGTGCTTGATGAATTCGGTCAGGTTGCCGTAGTTGGCGGCATTTTTCGGGATTCCCTGGTGGCCGCAGTTGACCAGCACGTTGAAGTGGAGCTCTGCATGCAGGTGGGCGGTGAACATGCCGTTGTTGGTGCCGATGGTGCCCACCTGGGCTCCGCGCCCTACCAGCTGACCCAGTCTCACATCAATGCGGTCGAGGTGGGAATAAAGTGACTGGCAGCAGAGCACCTTGCCACTCTTCGGTTCACGGAAGGCGTGGCGCACGATGACCACCTTGCCCCAGCGGCCGCGGGCATCGGAAGCGTAGGTCACGAGCCCCATGCCGATGGAATAGACCGGGTCTCCCAGGTCGGAATTGCCGCCGCCGTTGCCGTTCCAGTCTTCACCGAGATGGCGGGGTGTGGCCAGGCGCAGACCACGGGACTTGTAATAGCCCTGGCCGTCCGGCTTGCCGACGGGGAAATCAAAACCGTCTGCCAGAGGAACGAAAGCCCACTTGCCATCCGGCGTCTTTTTGGCCATCACGGTTGCCTCGGTCTGCGAACCGGTGAATGCCATGAGCAGAGCTGTCATCAGAAACAGGAGGTGGAGCAATCGCGACATGGCAGCATGCTAGCATACGTCCCCCCGCTCTGGCAAGCTTCAAAATTGCCATGCTGGGGCATAATTATTCCAAATCTCCATTCAGAATGCAACCGGGCCTGGCCGATTCCGGCAGATCCGGGCATTGCAGCTGCAGCTCCTGCAGTTCCGGCCACACTTCGGTGGCGGGTGGTGGTGAAATCAAGTCATTGCTGAGCAGCCAGCGAATGTAATCCTCATCGCCACAGCGTAAGACCAGACTGCAATTCATTGCGGCTCCGCCCGTGTGCAGCAGACGGCGGGCTTCCTCCGGGTTATGTCCCTCGTATGCCGTGTGAACGGCATGCCATAATTCAGCGTGGGTAGTCATGCTGCCATCATCGCAGAAGCTGCGGCCGCTGTCCATCACAATTAGATGAGACATGAAAAACTCTTCATCGCGACAAATTGGAATTTGAATTACGAATTACGAGTTACGAGTTACGAAGTAAAAAGTTCCGCGGGCATTCGCCCGCCAGTGTTGAACTATCAGATATACAATGGCGAGCCGTAGGCGAGCGGAGCTTATAATTCGTAATTCACGCGTTGGAACAATTATTCTGCAACTGGATATTCACCCTCTCCGGCAAGTAAA
>CAZTAX010000016.1:0-24658 GCA_964611765.1 uncultured Akkermansia sp.
TAGCTATTCCTTAAACGGAGTTGCCGGTGGTCAGCAAAACGGGGCGCACCTCAAGAATCATCGATAAACACCAATTTGATGAGTATTTTCGACGTCCCCGAATTACGAGTGTAAAGTCAGGCTGGCTGGAAGTCCGCGGAATTCTACACATTCAAAATCAAAAATCCAAAATTCAAAATCCCTGCAAACTCCAATTTGGAGTTTGTCAATTACGCGTTCGGTTGGACCCGTTTCAGTTGAAGTATCTCTCTACTGTCAGATGGCAACTTGTACACTTTTCCCGTTTGACCATCAAAATAGAACGTCCAGAACGTTCCCTCATTTGTAAATACTATAGGGCCAATCCGTTTCGCCTTTAGTTCAGCAATCAGGGTTTTGGATGCTATTTCCCATGTCGTTTGGGATGCTTCATTGACAAATCTGCACACACCCTTTTTGTTCAAGGACGCCGAATCTTGTATTTTGACGTATTGCCGCTCAGAACCAGAGACCGTAATCTGAATCTTCAGCGGAACAGTTTTCTTTTTGCGTTTCGGCATCAGTGCCTGCATGGCTATGTTCTGCACTTTTTTGCCTTTATATGAACTGCTGCCCAGCTGTTCAGTTTGCTGCGCTCTCCCGGCATATTTGGTGTGCGGTGCGCTATTTTGCCTGGTATGCCGTCCGGATGATTCGGTGCTGACCCGTGGTGCTCTGTCCAGCTGCCACGTGGTTCTGTGCTCATCTATGTCAATCCTGTGTTTTATTACCCAGTTCATTAACCGGGTTCGGTGGCGTTCAGTCCAGGCACTGCACAAACAATAATATTTCCTCTTGCAACACAAATAGTTTGCGTAGTAAGGCAAGGTCTTGCTCCATTCGCGCTTTCGTATCAATAAGGGATATGATAAACCAAAAACTTTTCTACTGTATGAAATGCGCCGGAAGCTTTCCAGCTCATCTTCCGGAAAATCAGGATGCTGTAAGATGCTCGATAAGGCCAGCAATGCCAACTCTCCCACCTTGATTTCCGGATTCAAGAGCGCATGCTCAATCTCCCGAAGCGACGCACGCGTATGTTGCAGACTGCGGACTTTTTCGTATTTCATAGGGTAGAGGTTTTTGATTGTGAAATTGGGTGCTATGTACGGACTGTCCAGACCGACTGCGAGCGGTGAATACGTTTTCCCATGGCATCGCAGAGTCCCTCATGCTGCATCATCGTGTATTTGTAATGAGAGTTACGTTTCGGGCGAATGCCCGAAATTTCGATGCAGAGAGGAATGCTCTGCAATGTGATAGAAGCTGCATCCATAATGACGACACGAACAATATCAATGATTAGTTACCCCTAAAAGGAATAGCTGAGCGTTTTATTTCACATGTAGATCACTAATACCTTACCATCACTCCACGCCTAACGCCTTAAACACGGCCTCCTCGGCGCTGCTGTAGAATATCAGGCTGAAGCAGCCTATGAGGTCGGAGGGCACGGTTCCTAAGTCTACGGCAGAGGTCATGGGCAGCAGCACCTTTTTTGCTCCGCTGTCGGCACAGACTTGCAAAGCGTTGGCTAGTTCGTCCACCTTGATCATAGTGCCGCTGATGCTGATTTCACCAAGCACGGCCAGAGAGCTCAGCGTGGGCTTGCCTAGGGCGATGGAACTAAGGGCAATCAAAGTCGGCAGTGCCAGCGTAGAGGTCATACCGATTCCCTGTAGATCCTGATAGTTGACGATATAGTCTCGCTGTGTGGTGCTGATGCTGGCACTGATGCGCTTACCATTTGCCTTCAGGAAGCTGAATGCTGTATTGGCGGCTTCCTTGCTTTCACGCTCTGAGCCGATGCCGGTGAGTGTGAGCTTACCGCCACCCGGCAGCATCTGCGATTCCAGACGGAACGCGCCCAGCATGCCGGATTTCCCTCGGGCAATCGTATACACCTGGCCGGGATTGCACATTCCCTCGGGGATGAGCTTGCCTCCACCCTGTTCCGGTACGGAGACGTAATGCTCCTCGAAAGATTCGTTATCGATGTAGGAGAAGTTTACATCGTAGAACTCCATACCGCCCAGCTTCTTGAGCTGCTCTTTCACACGTCGGCGCATTTCCAGAGCCAACCGCAACACTTCTTCCACCTCCTGTTTGCTGAACTTACCATCCGGATACAGCAGTTTCAGATAACCGTCCACCATGCGACGTACGGCGATCGTGTCGCGTTGGTTCAGATTCTTCCCAAGACGGAAATACCTATCGAGCGCATCGCCATACTGCTCCTTGCGCAGCTCGCGGATAAACTCTGACAAATAATCCGTAATGAAGCCCAAGTCATCCGTAAAGTGTTCGGGACGGAACTTGGGTATTTCCCAGCCCGGGAGGTAACAATGCATGCGGTCAAGGAATGCCGTGTCTGTTCCCATCTCCGGCGGGAACGGGTCAAACAAACTGGAAGTCTTCAGCAGCACATCCACGCTCTGGTTTATGTTGCCGACGAACACCATGGATGCCGATGCCGCTTTTTCTTCCTTACCACGGGCAAAGGAACCGGATGCCATGTAGTCCTTCATAATCTGCACGCCGTCCTTGTCCTTGAAACGAATGCCCGCCACCTCGTCAAAGGCCACACAGTCCCAAAGGCCCACGAGCCCTACTGTCTTGCGCCCCATGTTGTAGAACAGGTTAGCCACAGTTGTCTGCCCCCCGGATACCAGAATACTGTTCGGAGAGATTTCCTTGTACAAGTGAGATTTACCTGTGCTTCTCGGCCCCAGTTCGCAGAGGTTAAAGTTATTCTCTACCAACGGGAGCATGCGGGTGATCAACAACCACTTTTCGCGCACCGACAAGGAATCCGGCTCCATGCCAACGGAACGCAGCAGCACATCCATCCATTCTTCTTTGGAGAACGCTGCACGCCCGCGTTTCAACTCATCAATGTCAACGCGTGGCATCTGGATAGGCGTAAGCTTGCTAATCTGGATAGGATGCCCATTCTTTTTATCCTCTTCGTTGTACTCATAGGCAAGCTGCACAATGCACCAGATACCACCACAGAGCAACCTGTCAAACTTTTCCGGGTATGAATCATCTATCGGTATATTCACTTGCCCGAGATTAGAAAACTCGGCCAGGTATTTATCGCTCTTGATATCCAGGCGCACCGACACACGATCAATTACCGTGTGTGAGCCATTCCGGCGCAGTACCGATAAAATCTTCTGCGCTTCATCAGGCCGCACAAAGTTATCAGCCAGAATGCGCTTTACCTTCTCCACGCCCTGCTGAATAATCTCCTCATCATCAGAGCAGCAGTACTGCCCCAACAGAAACTCCAGCACATACACCGGGACATTGGCACCCTCCTTTATTTTCTTGGTCAGATCTTTGCGAACAACCTTGCCGCCGAAATGTTCCCGCAATTTAGCTTTTATCACTTCTCGTGTATTTGCGCTCATGGTCTTATCAGTCAAAGAAGTTAAAGTCATCAATAGCCATAGCAATATCTATCTGGAACGCCTCACGTTGCGGCAACTGAGTCCCGCTTTCATCCTCAATGACGAGGTAATAGGTATCCCAGTTGTTGTATTTCTGGCTCTTGAGACTGAAATTATGGCGGTATACTCGTTCCTGCGCGTTGGCATTCTCCTTATCCGCTATCAGCTTCACGGTATCGCTGATCTGCTTGCCGTACTCATCCGTAAAATAGAGTTTGTAGGGGCAAGCGATGCGGTTATCGCCCACCGCTTCGTTTTGCAGAAAACTCAGCGCCCAAAACAGGTTCGTCATCTTTCTGCCGGCTGTGAGTAAGGATATCGTTACAGGCTTGGTATCGTATTTTTCCCTGTTCTTCTTGTATTGAGCGCTGGCATTGCGCAGGTGGCGGAAATCGATCACCGGCACCACCATCTCTTGCAGACTGATGCCACCATGCACGAAATTGAGCCCGCCGCCGCTCATCTTGATACGCACATTCTCGCGCGGAGTCAGAGCATCCAGCTTATCCGTGAATTTTACCGGCATCAGGTATTCCGCCTTCGTGCCGGGCTGCGTGATAGCATAGCGGCGACCATATTCCACCGTCTGCTCCCGGAATGCGCTCTTATCCACCTTATCCAGCTCACTCAGCGGGCTGTAGGTGTACAGGAATCCATGGTCTGCCGTGATGCAGATACGCGTGCCTCCAAACTCATTACAGATGATGCGTACCAGATGCTTCAGTTCGTTGATGGCATCCTCACAGGCTGAGAACACCTGAGCATCCGAGCTGTGACTCGCCTCGTCAATCTTATCGTGGTATATGTACACCACCTCCATGTCTTTCACCATGGCCTGGCGGGCAGCGCGTTTCAGCCCGATGATATTCTTGTACTGCAAGGCCACGCTGGCGGGGTGTTTTGCTTTCAGCACCTTGTCGCGGTTCGGCATTTCGGTGCTTGCACCGTCGGCCAGCACACTCACGCCTCCACCGGTTTTTGCTGCCACGTCCAGCTTGAGGTGAGGCAGTAGTGCCGCCATGCCGAACTTGGTGATTGTCGGGAATATCCCCTGCATGCTCTCCAGCTCCACCGTGCATTGGTTTTCCCGGCGCAGTTGCTCTGTCAATTCCGCTGCCACTTCGTAGCGCAACGCGTCCGAGATAATCACGTACAGCTTCCGGTCTCTTGACTCGACCTTGTTGCAATAGAAACTCCGCTGGCGGTTCACCTCGGGTATATAGCCCTGCGTTGCCAAGGCTTCGGCACTCACCGCCGTCCAGTTGCTGCTCAGTTGGTTCAGGTACTTGCCATACAGCCCCTCCACCACATCCACCACGTGCTTGAAGATGTCATCCAGTCCTTCTCCATGACTCATGGTCAGGCTGCGGTTGAAGCACAGGTGGAAGCGGCGGTAGTAACTATCCATGCGGTAATAGTCGCCTTCGTAGGCTCGCCATATTTCCTGCGGTTTGGCAAGGTGGAATCCCTCGTGGTGCGTTGTGTCAAACTCCTGCATGCTGGACACCTGCAACAGCCCTTCGTAGTAGGAGGCGTATCGGTTGTACCATGCCTTCGTGCGGCGGGTTGCCACCAGATTTCGGATGGCCTCCACGCGGATAAGTCCGTCACAAATCTCCTGCATCAGCGTGGCCAATATGCACTCGTCTATGCAGGGAAAACATTCCGTCTCGGCCAGTTCCTCCGCCTCCGCTTTGCGGAATCGTTGGTAAAGCCGCAGGTCGTCCTCTACTTCGCAAGCTACGTCGCCCAGTCCTTCCGCATCTGTTTGCAGCCAGTCAGCCACCAGATCATAGCAGGGTGACTGGTAGGCGGGAGCCTGGTATGCCTCCAGCCCGGTCAGCAAATTCTCCCGCATGGTGCGCGTGGCTGCGGTCAGCAGAAGATGCGCGGCCAGCTTCCGCAGTTCCGGCTCAGCTCCGCCGTTGTACCCGCACATTTGCTGCACCAGCATCCAGAAAGCCGTTTCGGCTCCGTATTTCTTCAGTTTGCAGTATACCGGATTATTCGCCTTATCCGTTCCCCGGGACAACACCGCAAGAACAATGGCCGGCGGTTGGGGAACTCGTATACCGCACAGAACGGCCATAACCGCCAGATGCAACTGCGGCACGGTGGCAATATGGGCTGCCATCGCCCTGATGCGGTCGCGATGCTCTTTGACTTGGAAGAACTTGCTGTACTCCTTGATTTTCGGGCGCATGTGGTGGTTCTGGGGCAAGCCCATTTCATCCATCCACATGGAGTTGCGGTCTGCCCGGTATTCCTCGCTGTACAGGGCGATGTTCAACAGCCAGTTGTCCTCGGATTTCTGGAAACGCAGCGGGCAATAAACCAGATAATTGCTTTCTGTGTCGTCTGCGGCAAGCAGCTTCTTTGCGGCAAAGCTGTTGGTGCCGGTCAGGATGAGCAGCTTGGCATTTGCCAATTCCATCTCCGCTACTTTGTCCTCAAACTCACGATCTTCATCGTACCAGAAGATGATGCGCCGCTTGTAGAACTCTGCCAAGGGCTCAGCAAAGCGGCGGTTCAATTCGCAGGTGATGTTCTCCCAATCCATGCTTTCTTGTCCTTATTTGATTTTGGTCAGCACATCAGCAAAGAGGGCGTAGTTCTTTTTCACGCCGTCATCCAAGTCAATGCTGATGAACCGGTCAGCCAGGTGGTGTATCTTTTCTTCGTACTCGTGCAGTTCCTTATCCTGCTCCTGGAGCTTCTTCTGCACCTTGCTCAGTTTCACGCGTTCGCCGGTGCCGGCGTTTGCCATGCGTTGCTCGATGCCTTCCAAAGCGGTGCGATAGCGGTCTTGCTGATGGTGCACGTAGTCGGTGCGGATGCGGGCGATGGTATCAGGCGCGTAGCGGTGCATGTAGACCAAGGCGCGGAACCCGCCCTTCTTGCCGCTGTCAAACTGCCAGTAGATGGGCCGCTTCTGGTAGATTTTCAGGTGGTCAGCATAGAAATCATCACGGAAGTATTTGCGGATAACCTCGCGTGAGCTACCCTTGCCGCCCAGCGCATCCGCAATGAAGCGCAGGTTCTCTTCCAGCGTGTCTGCCCCGTATGCCACGCGGATGAACTCCACAAAGCGCCCCACGATGTCGTCTTCAAAGTATTCATCATCGCAGATGGGGATGATGTTGTCCTTGTCCGCCGGGAATGTGCTGTACTTACTCGCATCCCACTCGCCCCCGGCATAGGCCAGCCCCTCCACATCCAGTGAGTAGCGCCCGAACATACAGCCCACGGCGTAACTGATAAGACAGCGAATATCCCGCCCCAAATCCGCCTTGCGTACCGTCACGTCCTTTTCCTCCACCTCCGGTGTCAACTCATCCTGCAAGCCGTAGATATCAATGAAAATGCGGTTGAGTTCTTCCTCGTTGGCTTTGAGTTGGTAGAAACGATCGGAGGCCTCGTGTTCCCATGCCTCATAAGATGCCTGCACACTCCCAAGCTCCCGCAGCAAGGGATGTTTCTTAAAATCCCATGAGCTTTCAAAGCTGTCCCAGTCATTTCGTGAAATTAAAATGTTATCCTGAGTTAATTTACTTATTTCATTCTCCCTGTCATCATCATTGATTTGAATAATAGGTAACCTCAAAATATCACCCGATTGATTGGCGATTGTTGAATTTGTTATTTTCATCAAATAATACCCAACATTACTGCAAATATAGGATAGGCAGTAATCGAGGTATTTTTCTGCAGTAAAAAGAGACATTCCATTAATGTCAAAAATAAAACCCGAATCTTTATAGCGCGCAGCAAAAGATGAGGAACTGGTTAATGACCACGTGCAACATTTTTTAAAGAAATAACGAGTATTTTGAGGCCTTGAGCGCAATTTTCCTTCCGATGATGTAAAATTTTTAATTTTATATCCATCTTTTTCCCAATTCACAATATAATCATTATTGCCATACCATTTTCGCGCAGGGCCGCCTTTGTTGTATGGGTACCATTTTATGCCGTTATCAACTGTTTCTTCAACATTTTTAGTAGAAAATGATATCTCTAGAATAGAAACCTCATGCCAATTTCTCATGAATCGATCATTATCACCAGTTGCAAGACCTTGTTTTGTTTCAGCGATATCTGCTATTGTATATTTGCTGCGATAAATTTGTAGAACAGACTTACTTGCCCAATATGCAATCGGACGACTAGGTATTATTGAAAAATTAGCAGATGAAGTGACATATCGATTTTCTCCCGATAAAAACATACACTCCTTACCTTGTTGACTATCAGAAGATACTAAACGACAATATACGCCTTTAAAATCTTGCACTTGTATGTTTTGCAGAACAAAAGCAGTAGTCTGCACTATTTCTCCAGCAATTTCTTCAAATGCATGAGCACCGAGGTGAAGCATATTGACTATGCTTATTTCTGTTAATTGTAGTCTAAGCTTTTCATAACTAGGAAGGAACATCCATGAATGCATAGTTATCATAGACAAATAACCTCGAACGGTAGAAAAGCATCGTCCTCTCTCAATGAAGGCAGCAAAAACATCGGCCTTTGTTGCAGGAAATTCATCTTTGACAAACTCTGCAAGTTTAAAACTCATTCCTTTTGCCCCCATATACGGCGGGTTGGTCACAATGGCATCGTATTTCAACGCCAAGGTTTCAGCCACACGAATAATCGGGAGAATTTCATTAACAATGACAGCTCCTTGCATATCCCCGCTCTTACGAATGGCCTTAGCGCGAGTATACAGCGCTTCGTAATCCAGCGGAGTACACTTGATAAGCGAGCCGTACTCCTTGGCATCGTGAAGCTCACGGACAATAGTTTGCAGGGAGAAATACATGCCAGCATCACCATTAGCAAAGTATTCCACGGCCTGTTCCGAAACAGCATTGCTTTCCTGAATCGCGTAGACCTTGGGCTGCGGTACATCCGGCTTGTCGTCATCATCCTTTCGCGTCAGGAAACGGCGGTCATACTGCCGGGCTTTCATCATCACGGCAAAGTAAGCGAGTTGAGCGGCGCGGTCATCAATATCCAGGCCATAGATATTTTTCTCCACGATGCAGCGTACGGCATCTCGCGTGGTATAGCCGCAGGACTCATAAATCTGCACCAGGACATCGAACATGTAGGCGAGTATGTGGCCGCTACCGCAGCAGGGGTCGATGCACTTGATATCCTCCGGCTGCATGGAGGCATACTCCTTGCGGATATCTGCCAGCTGAGCCTGCACCTCGGGTTCCTGCGCTGCTTCCTCCAGATAGTAACGCCAATTCTTTTTCAGGTTTTCATTAGGATGCCCCTCAACCCAGAGACGCCCAAGGGAGTTCTCCACCATGTAGCGCACAATCCAGTCGGGCGTGAAGAGCTGGGTAGCCGCAGGAATGTTATCCTTAGTGATTTTGACATTCTTTTTGAGCGCAGCAAAGACCTCGTCCTTTTTCTCACTGTTGTAGTATTGATACAGCCAGCCGATAATCTGCACGGCGTCCTGCCAATTATCACTGGGAATGGTTGTCACCATCTGGTGAATCACACTACCGTCACGCAGGAGGTTATCCGGGAAGAGAAGCTCGGTGTAGTCAGCAATGCGTTGGAACATGCCCGGCAGAATAGGATTAAGCGCGTTGCACTGGATAATAAGTAGGTACTTAAACAGCCCCTCCTTATCATTGGCTTCCTTGAAGTCGTAGACCCGCTCACGCTCTAATCCATCCAGCTCAAGCTCCAGCGCTTCGGCAAGCATCTGGGGCTCAAACTTATCCTCCTCATTGGTAAAGACACGCACACGGGAGGGGAGATACTGATTCACCTCCATGAAGCGCAGCGCGCAGAAGCGATTGAACCAAGTGTATGCCACTTCCTCCATGACCTGCTCATAGCCTTTGCTCTGCACCTGCTTCAACAGGGCGCGGCGCTGCTGCACCTCGGCAGTAGACAGCACCTTGCCGTTGATACTCGTGGCATCCGCAGGATCCGCAGCACCGGCAGCAATACCGAACTGCAAGGCTTTCTGAGAAACACGAGAAATCAGCTCCCGACGAGCCCAGACCGCAAACTTTTTGATGGCGTTTTTATCCATGATATCAAAGCATTACTTAATCACCACTCCATCACACTCAGCCAGGCACTTCTTCAGACTGGCGCGCAGGCTCTCCACATAAGCATCCACATCGGCAGGTGTCTCCAGCTTGCGGGTGGGGAATGCCACAGCGCGATTGAGAACGCGATATTTTTTCTGAGGAGCCGGTGCGGGTGCGGGTTGAGGGTTGTCGCCGGAAACAGGCTTGGGCTCCGGTTTGGGCGGAAGCGGGCGTGAGATCTCCTCGATACGTTCCAGAGCTTCATCCTTCACCTTTGCCAGCTGTGCGGTAAGGCCATCCAACAAGGTAAGGGTCGTGTAACCGGCAATGTCCGCTTTCTTCTGCTGATAGTAGCGGTCAGATTGAGCAATGACATCCCGGAAGCGGGGATCTGTGCCTGCTGCGGTATGAACATCGCTCATGCACTGGCGCACGGTTTCTAGCAGTTCCTCACGCTTAGCGGCAAGCATATCCACGTGAATGGATTGCACCGAGGAAATCAGACTGTTCAGCTCAGGGATGCGCTGGTAATTGAACTTCTGCCCCGGTTGCATGAAGCAGATATCCTGCATGGAAGCCAATGCAGCGGCGGCCCCGGGAACATCATTCAGATAGTCTGCATCGTATTTCAGGCTGTGAAGGAGCTTAACTGCGGCATCGAAAACAGGACGCTGATTCCTGAAGAACTCCTCCACACGATGAAGTCGCTCCTTGCTATCCAGCAGAGAATCCTGCTTCTTGACGATGAAGTTGATCAGCGCGATGTTATCAGCCTTTTGGTCAAGCACTTCGTTGACAAGGCGGTAGGCGGCTTCAACCAACTGACGATCGGGATAAGGATTTCCGGGGTAGTAGTCATCCAAGACAATGAGTTCGCTGCGACGGATAGAGAACTGCTCGATGATGAAGGCCACCAGATCGTCCTCCTTGGAGGGGACATCCATGACATCCAGATATTCCCGCAGGAAGTCGCGGGTGTCCTTGATTTTGCTGGCAGAAATCACCTCTCGCTTGGAAATCTGAGTCTTGCCGATTTCAGTCTTCTTGAGCAGCATATCCGACAGCTTGGGATGAGATGCCGGGATGGTATTGCCCTGGTATTTAACCGTGGCTTTCTGCGCCACAACAAGGCGAGCGACCAAGGCAGCGATATCTACCTCTCGCCAGCCGTAGGGTATAGCAGAGAAGCGGGAACGGATGTCGTGCATGGACGTGGGCAGGTTCCTGGCATGCTGCATCGTGAGATATTCCTCCACCAGAGCGAGCGCGCCTTGGTTATCCTCCAGACCTTGCAGGTTGCCGGCGTTGCCGGTGAGAATCGTGGAGATATCTGCTTCAGAACCGGCCAGAACTTCCATCTGATCCAGCTCGTGATAGAGATTCCCCACCAGATAACGCAGAGCCAGTTCAATCTTGCCCTTGGCATCGACAGCTCTCTCGGTAATACGCTCGCCCGCCACATAGAAATCAGCGGCGAGGATAGCCTTGGTAAGCTCCTCTTTGGCTGCGGCATCAAGGCGTGTGGCTTCCTCCTGCTGGGCTCGGATGATATCCTGCGTGGACTTGGCAAGCACAGAGACATTGCGCTGCTTGATGTACTTGCGAATCTTCTCGGCCTGTTCCAGCGAGGAGAAGTAATCCGACTCCGGCAGCACGGCGATGGCTTGATTGACGGAATCCGTCATGAGCTTCATGGGGTCCTTATCCGCAGCATCGGTAGCCACCGTCAGGAAACGCAGGCACATTCCACCCGTGGTATTACCCACAGCGCAGCCATCCACATAGCGGTCGAACTCAAAATCGTAGTCCTTGCTGTAGCGGAACTTGCGGGTGGAGTAAATATCCGCGTAGATAATCTGCGAAATGCGCTCCACAATAGTGGCGGTATCCACGGATGTCTCATTGCGGATGGCTCGTTGGATATCCTGTTCCTCATTGGTGAGGAAGTTGTAATTCTCGCCGCTGCGGCCGATGTAGTTCTGGGAATGCAGACGGTCGAGTGATTCGCGCACCTGCTGGCGCATGGTGATTTTATCCACCCGGATATCATCCGCCATGAGGATGACGATATTGTCGATGTTGGCCGGGATATCGTTGTCGATGTAGCGGATAAGGTACAGGAGCTTCAGGATATCTACATCGTAGGGCTTGAGAACATCCTCAGACTGTGCTGCGCGATCGGCACGCTCGATAACCTGACGGATGGTGCTGTCGAGGAAGGAATGGACGGTATCGTAGAAGCGGAAGAACGGCACGAGCGTATTCTCATCGCCTTGCTGTACCTTTTGGGCGGCCTCCTGGAACCCGGAAAGCATGGAGCGCTCACCACCGGAAAGGTGCTTGCCGGAGTTGCCGTGACGGCGAATCTCTGCAAACACCTTCTGCATGATGATGAACTGGTACGGAATAAAGGGAAAATTGATAGCAAAGTCCGCAGCAGAGGCAAAGCCCTTGATGTCAGCCTGGGCATCCTTGAATGTGAAAAGATTGCGCAAGGTAGCGGAGTGGACACCATAGACAGATTCCAGTTCCTGCTCAGCTTCGGGTGTCTTCTTGAGTACGCGCTTCTGGATGACCTCATCCACCGAGGAGGAGGAAAGGGAAAGACGGGTCTTGAAACGTGCCTGAATTCGGGAAAACTCGTCAGATCTCACCTTGATGATTTCATCAATGGCTTCCTGCCCGGTGCAGACAATCCAGACCTTGCCCTGACATACGCTACCTATTTTTTCCGCAAGCGATTGCAGGTTGAGCAGCAGACTGGTATCGGTGCCGACATACTGTCCTACCTCGTCAATCATGAACAGGAGTCGATAGTCGGCAGGTTTAGAATCTACAAAGTTCTTGATGTCCTGAACCAGAGATTCCACCGAAAGTTCAACCGTCTGCTTGCCCTGGGTACAGCGGATGGCATCATCCTCGCTCATGCCGACAGCCTGCACCAGAGCCGCGCGGACATGCTTGGCAACAAACTTGTAATTGCGGCGGGAATCTTCCCATCTCTTGCCGGATGATTGAGCAAATGCCGTTTTGAACGCCTCGGTCTTACCGGTGCTTGCAAGGAATTGCTCCAGCTGAACGACCTCCAGGTTTTCGCCGAAGTATCCGAGATGGTTGTAGAACATCTTGGCAAAGACTCGCTTCACGGCATCCTTGTCTTTATTCAGGCCGGCGACATCAATGTTGAAAAGGATGGTCTCGGTGGTGCCTTTGGTGGATTGGTCGATGGACAGGAATGCGGCAGGATCATCTGCAAACTTTTGACGGAACATGTCCACCGTGGAGGAAGAACCCACGGGCTTATTCTCCAAAATGTAGGAGAGCATCTTCAGGAAGTGGGACTTACCGCTACCGAAGAAACCGGAAATCCAGACGCCGATATCGTGTGTCGGGATATCGAATGATTCGCTGTAGAAATTGAAGAATGCGGCAAAGTGTTTTCGGAGCTCCTTGGTGATAACGTACTCACGCACTTCCTGCTCGATGACTTCTGCCGCAGACTGATCCACCTTGATAACGCCGTTGATAGAGCGGTTGATGTCCTCTTGGAAAATGTTCTGAATCTTCATAGGTGTCTTAGATTTCGTTGAATGCCCGATAGTAAGAGTTAGGTGCCAAGGTGTTGAATAAACGCAAGGAATTGCCGTCGAAGGTTCCCGGATACATCACCAGAATAGGGATGTCATCAAAATGAGGCTGCAAGGCTTCCAGCAGAAAATGCACACGCATGAACGGGAAGACATCACCCACGCCGGTGAGCATCAGGATGTCGCCTTTCTGATGTGGTTCGTATTGGATTTTGCCGATGTATTCATCCACGCCGAAGGACTTTTGAAGCTGCTCCAGAAGGTAATCGGAACTTAGCGATTCCTCCATTTCCAGAATACCCTCCATAATGTCCTGTTCCTCACAGAGAGCAAGGAAGATCTCGTAAAGATTGCGTTCAACGATGTGGCAAGCAAGGGATGTATCTGCTGTTATCTGCTCGATGAATCGGCGTACGACCATTTCATCCTTGGCATTATAGCAGAACATGCGGATATTGACCTCATTGCTCAGCCCTTTACCCTCCAGGAAATCCGGTTCCTGCATGTGGCGGCGCAGCTTGTCCAAACTTTCTCCAATTGTTGCCATGATGCCGATAGGTTACGAAAATTGCTTAAACGCGGGTAACATGCGCTCATCTCCATTGCTGCGGATGGCGTTTTCCAGCACAAAATGCAACAAGACCGGGCAAAGGCGGTCTTCTTTTCCTTTTTCGAGATAGCCGTTCTCCAGAAGTATACGCCTGAGCACCTGCTTGATTTTGGTGATAGTGCTGTCACTCCAGCTTGCCACCTTATCGTCCTGTTCCTGTAAACGCAAGAAGAACGTGTTCAAGTCAACCTTGCCGAATGTGTCATTGTGAGTGCGGTATTTTTCGCCGATCACGGTCAGCATGAAATCGCACACCAGACGATTCTGCTTCATCATGGCATATAAGCAGACTTGCTTGGCTACATCAAACGGCTGCGTAGCAATTGCCGAAACAAGCGACATGTCATCCAGCGCCCGGAGACGCCGTACGCAGCCTTGTGCCACCTTGCGCAGTGAGCGTTCAGAGGGATACTGGTACAGGTTCTCCTCAATGATGCGCGAAACAACCTTCTCATCGGAACCGCACTCTACCAGCAGCCTGGCTGTAGTGCGCATCTCGTAAAACAAAAACTGCTCCTGAGTTATGGCTCCACAGTACGGGCTGCGCCCCTTTGTTAATTGTGTTTGCTGAGCCATTGGTTGAGAGATGCGTAGAATAATGAAAAATGTGAGCGGTGATACATGGGCACAGTACCCCATTCTACAATCACCGCGCGATTCTATCAGCATTCCGTATGCTTTATCTTTTTATCTCTTCTCTATTAGTGATTTGCTCGCTCTGCTGTGGAAAGCAGCACCCCACAGCCTTATTTGCTCGCTCTGCAAGCTGTGATCATTTATCATACACGTTACGCATAATAACAGCCATTGCGAGCAATTTTTCATTGACTAAGCATACGGAATGCGTAACTACCACGATGAATACGAGAACAACAAAGGAATTGATGAAGGGGCTGCCGCTGGGGGGAGTGGATGCGGCGAGGCTGGTATTGGAGTGTGTGGAGGGATTAGGAACAAAGGCGGAGGGGCTGCCGCGGGTGGAGCTTATGGAGCTGGTGCGGCGGGTGATGCGGGCTGGAATTGCGGCGATTGAGCAGCAGGAGCGGACGGTGCCGCTGGAGCAGGCGGCGTGGGCGAGTGTGGAGGCGAGGGCAGGGCGGCGACCGACGACGACACGTGATTTGCGGCATTATGTGCGGCGCATGCTTAAGGTGGAGGGCTTTGCGCAGCTGCCGCTGAGGGGGATGACCACGGCACAGTGCCGGGAGTTGCTGCGCAAGGCTTTCGGGCACAGCGTGCACAGCTACCGCAAGGGTAGGGCGATTCTGCACAGTATTTTTGCCTATGGGGTGCGGCAGGAGTGGTGCGATGCGAATCCGGTGGCGAGGATTGAGGTGCCGGCGGTGCAGGAGCAACCCATTGAGCCGCTTTCGCCTGATGAGGTGGAGCGGCTGAATGAGACGGCGCAGGGGCGGAGATTCCGCGATATGCGCTTTTCGCTGAGCCTCTTATTGTACAGCGGGGTGCGTCCGGCTGAGGTGGAGCGCATTTTCCCCGAGGATGTGTGCTGGGAGGAGCGCCATGTCATCATACGCCCCCAGAAAAGCAAGACGGGCGGCGGGCGCGTGGTGCCGCTACGTGCATTACCAGGCTTGCGGCGGCAGGATTGCCGGGTGCCACGCAACTGGCAGAACCGCTGGCTGGCCCTGCGCCGCGCGGCGGGGTTCACTCATTGGGTGCCGGATGTGTGCCGCCATACCTTTGCGAGTTACCATGCCGCACATTTCCGCAACTTGCCCGAGCTGCAATTGGAGATGGGGCACCGCGACCTGAATCTTCTGCGCAGCCGCTATATGGCGCCAGCCTCCAGGAAGGAGGCGCGCCAGTTCTGGAATAATTGCAGGAGAATGAGAGGATTGACTATTGACTATTGACTATTGACGATTGACTATTGACGATTGACTATTGAGAATTGACTATTGACGATTGACTATTGACTATTGACGATTGATGATTGACGATTGGAAAATTTCGCGGGCGCAGCCCGCCTGACTTTACACTTCGTAACTCGTAATTCGTAATTCAAATTCCTTGTCTTATTCATCCGTTCCCTTGTATTTGAAGAGGGGAATGAAGGAGATGCCCCAGGAGTGGTGCTCGCCGGCGTAGGGCTGTTCGATGATGATGGTGTTCTCTCCCTTTTTGAGCGGCAGCCGGATGGGGTCGAGTGCCCACCAGACTTCTTCAATATCCAGCGGGTGCTCGAAGTTCCAGGCATTGCCGGGGTGATTGAACTTGCCGGCGTTCTTATAGATGCGCGGGTTGCGTACTTCAATGCCGTTAATCCAGATGCGGGTGCCGGTCTGCGACCACTCACCGGGCTTGGGCACGCCGGTCCAGCGGCGGTTGGAGCGGGCAGGGGCGTCGAATCCAATCATGAAGGGGTATTTACCTGCTTTTCTGACCTTGATGGTGGTGGTGGCCCACATGGTGCTGCCGGGACGGGCGTGGGAGAACATGCCCAGATAACCCGTATCCGGGCGGGTGCGGAAATAGAGGTTGGCACAGTGCGCCGTGCGGGTGGTCAGGCCCTCCGTCTTGCCGCTCAGCACGGCTGTGCGGGTGTTTTCCACGTCTGCCTTGTCGGTGGGTTCCACCACAGTCCAGCTCATGCCGGATTCGGGCCAGACGGGGAAATCCTCGTCCTTGAAGATGCTTTTGCGGAGGGCTGCCATGCGCTGCTCGAACAGGCGGTAGGCTTTGCCTGCCTCGGTATCGGGCCCCGGCATTTCGAGGGGAAGTGCATCGCCATCCGCACCTCCGCCAATCCAGGCGCGCTCGGCCATGGACATCATGCCCGGCCACATGCTGCAGAAGGCCGGAATCCACTCTTTGTTGTCCACCTTGCCATCCGGCCAGATGCAGAAGATCGTGCCGAGCTTCAGATCATCGCCTTTGGCGGAGCCACAGGGACGCATGAAGAAGTAGCGACGCACGGCCATGGCGGGGTCGAGCAGGTTGGCGTAGCCCATGGTGGAGTCGAACGCGCGGCGGGTAATGCGCTCCGGGCGGATGGACTTAGCCACCATATCCGCACCTTCTCCCCAGCGCTGTTCGATGGATTTTTCGCCAACGGGCAGGTCGCGGCTGCTGGCCCACTGCATGGGTTGGCGGCCGTGTTCTTCAAGCTTGGCGGTGACCATGGAGACAAACTCCGCTGCATTGGGAATGCGCACTTCATCTGCCCCGAAGTGCACGATGGGGCAGATATCTGCCGGGATTTCCTGGCAGAATTCATCCAGCAGCTTTGCCACAATCTTCATGCCCTCGGGGGAGTGCATCTTGAAGCCGAATGCGCGGTCGAAATAGGCACTGTGGCCGGGCATATCCAGCTCCGGTATGATGGTGATGCAACGCTCTCTGGCATACGCGAACACCTCGCGGATTTCATCGTAGGAATAGGTGTCGTACAGGTCGCGGGTGCGGTGTCTGGGCGCATTCAGCTGCGGGTATGCCTTGCACTGGATGCGCCAGGCGGGGTAATCCGTGAGGTGCCAGTGGAAGAGGTTGACTTTGAGCCGGGCCGCGAGGTCGAGCTCTTTCTTCAGACGCTCCACTTTGCGGAAATTGCGGCCGCAGTCCTGCATGTAGCCGCGGTATTTGAACGCAGGCCAGTCCACGATGAAGCAGTGCGGAATAGCCGTGTTCCTGTGTACCAGCTGGCGCAGAGTCTGCAGACCGTAGAAGAATCCGGCAGGTGTTTCGGCGCCGATGGTGATGCCCTTGTCATTTACCTGGAGCACATAGCCCTCTGCTTTCTGTTCATCGGTCAATTTGTCGCCTGCGCCACGCAGGCGCACAGTGAGTCTGCCTTTGCCCTTGTTGCTTGTGACTTCGCTGAGCAAGCCCTTCCAGGCAAGCTGCACGGTGCTGTTTTTTGCAGCATCGCCTGTGAGTTTCCACTCATTTGCGGCGGGTAATTCAAGGTGCCCCTCCTTCCATTTCACCTCACGGGGAAAGGGGATGAGGGCGGCGGGGGCATCTTCCTCCAGCTGTAAATCATGCGGCGAGGTCCAGTTCGCAAACACGCTGCTGCAGAACAGGAGCGCGATGCCTAATGCGCGGCAAAACTTCAACATGCCGATTATGGTAGCAAAAGCCACCAGTGATGGCAAGCTTAAAGCGCCGGTTTGAAATCCGCAAAACCGGTGGCAGCATCCACCCGGGTGGGGACGACCCGCAATCTGGTGCCGGGGTAGAGGCAGCGGGCGTCTGTGCTGGTCCAGCGTTCGGCATGGCGTTCGAAATACCATGAGGTGTCGTTCGGTAAGTCAGCACCGGACACAAAGCCCTTTACTTTGAGCAGCGGCACCTCAACCGCCATGCCCTGCGGCCAGCAGGCCAGAACCACGGCATCCCACACGCGCGGGTGCTCGCTCTCGCACTGCAGCTCCAGGAAACGCGCCATCATGCTCTGCTGAGCTTCGCTTTCGGCTGCGGCAGAGTTGCGCTCTGTTTCGGAAATATGGTCGGCTATACCGGCCAGTGCGCCGGGGCCGGGCAGCTGGGCAGCGGGTGAACCGCTCAGCCGGCTGAACGAGCGGTGAACCACGAGGTCGGCATAGCGGCGGATGGGACTGGTGAAGTGGCAATAGTCGCCTTTCGCCAGACCGAAATGCCCCAATGCCTGGGGTGAATAGCGCGCCCGCATCATGGCACGGAGCAGCTGCACCTTCAGTATCTCCTCATCCGGGTGTCCCTCAATCTTGTCCATCAGCTCGTTGAGTTCCTCGCGGGTGGCCAGGGTGCCGGCCTTGATGCCGTATGCCTTAAGCTCCTGGGCGAGTTCGCTGAGCCTGGCGGGGTCAGGGGCTTCATGCACGCGGTAGATGGTGGGCAGGGCATGGGCATTCAGTGCGTGGGCCACGGTCACATTGGCAATGAGCATGAATTCCTCCACCAGCTGGTGGGCCTCGTCCCCGGTTTCCACCTCTACATCTTCCGGGGCACCGTGGTCATCGGTGATGAGCCGGATTTCCGGCATATCCAGCCGCAGGGCACCGGCCTCGAAGCGCTTGCGGCGCAGAAGCGCGGCCAGCTTGCCTGCTTCGAGAATCATGGCATCCACCTCAGCATCATTAGTGCTGGATTTGCCTTGCAGAACTTCCAGCACCTGCGGATAAGTCAACCGCCGGCGGGAGCAGATGGCAGCATCCTTGAATTCCGCTTTGAATACTTTTCCCTGGCGATTAATCTGCATGAGACACAGGCGGGTGAGCCGGTCTTCGCCCTCGCGCAGTGAGCAGATGCCATCGCAGAGCCTCGGAGGCAGCATGGGCAGCACCCGGTCCGGCAGGTAGGTGGAGTTGCCACGGCTCTGAGCTTCCTGATCCAGCGCCGAGCCGGGACGCACATAGTGGCTCACATCTGCAATGTGCACGGCCAGCTCCCAGTTACTGCCATGGCGCACCACGGAGATCGCGTCGTCGTAGTCGCGTGCTGTTTCAGGGTCGATGGTGATGACGCAGCGCTGCCGCCAGTCATCGCGATGTTCGAGTTCTGCGGGTGAAATGGTGTCGGGAATGCGCTCTGATTCCTCCAGAACCTCGGCGGGGAAGGTATCGGCCAGCCCGAATTTGTGCATGATGGTGGTAATCTGCACGGCTTCGTCCTCCGGCCAGCCCAGCACTTGCATGATGCGTCCGGTGGCTTCACCGTTTGCGATGGGGTAGCTCTTCGGCTCCACCACCACGACCATTCCCGGCAGCAGCTCAGCCGGGGGCGGGGTGAGCAGTCGCACCAGCTCCGGACTTGTCTTACCGTCCCCCACCATCAGACCGTAGCGCCCGGTGGATTTGTAGGTGCCCACCCAGCGGTCGCGCCCGCGGGAAAGGATTTCCAGCACGCGAACTTCGATGCGGGTCTCATCCGCCTGGGGGCGGTGCTTGTGGCGGCGGTCGCGGGAAGGGGCCTGCAGACGCACGGAAACCTCTACCCTGTCGCCATCCATGGCTCCGTGGCTGCGGTAAGGATTTACCAGCAGCGCCCCCACATCTGCACCCGGACGCAGTGCATTGAGCTGCCGTGCAGATTCGGCATCTGCCACGAAGAATAAGCGGCTGCCGCGCTGGGAGATGCGGCCGGTGAGCGGCTCCCCCCGGAGCTTGCGCAGTACATAAAGGCTTTTACGCAGCTTCAGCAGATTCCCTTTTCTTACCCCTTCGGCGAGGGCTGCCTTCAACTCACTCCTCCGGGAGGGATGCAAGCCCATGCCACGGGCAATATCGACCATTCCCTGAGGTTCGTAGCCAGGGGAAGACAAGTATTCGTAAAGAGCTTCGCTGAGCGTGGGGTGCATCATGGTTCAGGTGTATTCTAGCACAGCGCCGGACTGTATTCAACAAGAAGCTGGTCATTTTATCATTTTTACTTGCGCGTCATAGTATTCTGTGGTATTAAAATGAGAACACATGATTGCAAAGGCCGCACAGTGGATTGGCATGCGCCGTAAACAGGAGGACGCCTACGAGGTGAAGTTCTTCCGCGATGGCGTGCTGGCTGTGGTCTGTGACGGTATGGGCGGACATCATGACGGTGCGCTGGCTTCCACCCTGGCCAGCGAGGCCTACCTTAAATCATTTGAGAAAAACGATGATCTGCCCATGGTGCAGCGCATGCGCCAGGCGCTGGATGACGCGAATGAGACCGTGCGGAATTCCTTTGAGAGCCGCGGTGTCTATGGCGGCACCACGCTGGTGGCCGCCTTTGCCGGTGGCGGTGTGCTTCGCTGGGTGAGTGTGGGCGATTCGGCGCTGTACCTCTGGCGGCGCGGGCGGCTTATCCGCCTGAACCAGGACCATTCATACCGTGATGTCTACCGCGCCTATATCGGTGCCGGCATGACCGCTCAGGAAGCGCTGCGGCGCGGTCATGTGCTGCGTTGTGCCATCACCGGTGAATCGCTGGATCTGGTGGATGCGCCGACAATTCCTTACCCGCTTCTTCCGGGGGACCGCATTGTGCTGACGACCGATGGAAGCGAGGATATCCTGGCCCCGGAGTTGCTGACCAACGTGGGACGCAATATCCT
The DNA here is from genome assembly GCA_964611765.1 of uncultured Akkermansia sp. Classification (GTDB taxonomy): domain Bacteria; phylum Verrucomicrobiota; class Verrucomicrobiia; order Verrucomicrobiales; family Akkermansiaceae; genus Akkermansia. The sequence continues at coordinate 20,766 of CAZTAX010000016.1, forward strand.
GAACAACCGGGCGGGCAGTCTGCCGGTGGCTCTCATCGAGGCTTGCCAGGCGCTGGATGACCCCTACGCCGATAATACGACCATCGTTTCCATAGACGTATAACAAGCACTGAACCCGGTGCCCGGGCGGGGTGTCACTCCCTGCATGGATACTATTTGCTTATGCGATGGATATGAGGACGGCCGCTATGTGTTGCCGCCACTGCCGTATGATGTGGCCTCTCTGGAGCCGCTGCTGGATGCGGAGACCGTGCTGCTACACCACAGTCGCCACCACGCGGCTTATGTGGCCGGGGCTAATGCCGCTGCGGAAATGATGCGGCAGGTTGCGTTGGGTGAACAGCCTGAAACAATGGCGGCCACGGCGGCTCACAACTTATCATTCAACCTGGCCGGTCACATGCTGCACACCCTGTATTGGGGCAACATCTCCCCCGAGAAAGGTCAGCAACCTTGCTGTGAACTGGCGGATGCCATTAATGCCTCGTTCGGTTCGTATGATGGTTTTGTGCGCCTGTTCCGCAGTGTGGCCCAGGGGGTGCAGGGGAGCGGCTGGGCCATTCTGGCCAAGGATGCGGTGAGCCATCGTCTGGTGGTGCTGGCCGCGCATCGGCACCAGGATGCGCTTCTGCCGCGCATGCGCCCGCTGCTGGTCTGCGATGTGTGGGAGCATGCCTACTACCTGCGCTATCACAACAACCGGGCAGGGTATGTGGAAGCATTCATGAATCAGATATGCTGGCATACTGTCGCAAAGCGGTTTAACTCCAACAAGAATAACCATGTCTGCTGTCGATAAAGAATCAGCCTGTGCCTGCGGGCGCAGTTGCTGCGGCTGGATGGCGCGTCCCTGGGTGGCGGGTATACTGGCTGTGCTGGAACTGGTGTTGGGCTTTGTGCTGCTGAGCTTCCCTATGCTGCTGGGGTTATCCGCGGTCTGGGTAGGTGGCTTTGTGCTGGCTGTGGCAGGCTTGATTCGCCTGGTGCAGGGCATTGTGCGCCGGGAAAACCGCTGGTGGAATCTGCTTGCAGCTGTGCTTTACCTGGTGGTGGGCGTGTTCACTGTGCTCATGCCCATGCTTTCCATGGAGTGGTGGACTTTGTTCATCGGTGCCTGCCTGCTCACCGCCGGTATCATGCGCATGGGTGTAGCCATCGGCATGTGGAACACCCCCGGGCGCTTCTGGCGAGTATTCAACGCGTTGGTATCACTGGTGCTGGGGGTGATGATCATCTGGGGCTGGCCGGAGTCCTCCGTCTGGCTCATCGGCACCCTGATAGCCATTGAGATGATATTCTCCGGGTGGACTCTCATGTTCCTCGCCATGGCACCAAGGGAGCAGGGCGACGGAGAGTGAGTTTACGCGTATGCCCCTTCAATGGCCTGCCGCATGCAGGCCATTTTGTTTTCGGTTTCCTGCCATTCCTGTTCCTCATCAGAATCCGGCATGAGCCCGCCGCCGGCGTAGAGCCGGCAGAATGTGGGAAAAATCTGCATGCAGCGCAGCGAGACGTATAGCTGAACGGTGCCGTTCCCCCAGGAACCGAGATAGCCTGCATAGCATGAGCGGTCGATATCCGGGTCTTGCTGCAGCAGGGCCCGGGCATCGGCCACCGGGGAGCCACACACCGCCGGCGTAGGGGGAAGTTGTTCCAGCAGTCGCATCAGTCGGTCAGGTGGCATTTTCCAGGTGAAGCGCGTGCAGAGATGCTCAATGCGACCGGCACGCAGGTTTTCCAGCGGGCTTTCCTCCAGTTCATCGGCCAGAGGGGTGAGTATCTCACGCACAAAATCGGAAACAAGCGCCTGCTCACGCTTATTCTTGGTATCCCAGGGCAGGAAATTCGGGAGACGAGTCCCGGCCAAGGCCATGGTGTGCCAGCGATCGCCGCTGCATGTAACCAGTTGCTCAGGCGTGCAGAAAAGCCAGGTGCCATATTGCGGCGTGTGTACCAGAGCCTTGAATGCGTCCGGATTCTGCCTGCAGGCTGCGAGGAAAGCCCGGCAGGGTGAGAAACCGGGGGTGGTATCGGTGTCTGCTGTGCGGGCCAGCACTAATTTCCGCACTTCGCCGCTGCGGATGAAACCGGTATACAGCTGGAAGAGTGACGCATATTTCTCCCGTGAGGTCGGAGCCTCCTGCGGAACCTGCTCTACTTCTTCCCATGCATCAGGTGCAGGGGCGGCCTCCAGTCCGGATGGAATGAAGAGTCTGCTTCCATCAAAGGTGGCCAGCACGAAGCCCTCCTTGAAGTTGGGGGCTTCTTCCGTCCTGCCATCTTCTGCCATGCAGAAAATGGGCTCCGTTGCACCGGGAAGGCAATACAGAGCAAAGGCACATTGCCTGCGGCAAAGTGCGTCAATCCGGTCTGCCATGTCGGGATGCATGGCGGCTAGATTACAACGAAACGCCACTTTTGGCAACCTTTTTCCTTGATTCCTACCCGCGCGGCGGATCAGCGTGACTGATTGCAGGCGCACTTTTCCTCCCGGATTTGCTGGAGCCCCGCTTGCACGAGGCGCAGGGCCACGGCCCAGGCGATGATGCCGAGAACGAGGAAGCGCAGCAGCCCGAAGGAGGCAAGCCAGCTGGTGTTCCACACCAGGTGGAGAGCAACGGGAATGAGGGCGATACGCAGGAAGCGGATATCCGCAAAAACTGCCCAGTCGATGCTGGTGGATTCGTAGTCTCGCAGTCCTTCGGCAATGCGGTGCTTCAAGGTGAGCCAGTAGGCACCTGCAGTGGTGGCGGTCCAGACGATGTGGCCGAAGGGGGTGATGAGTGCGCGTACCTGCATGACCGCATCAGGGTTGATGAGACTGGCATTCATGGCGATAGCGTGCCCCTGGGCCGGGTTGATGGTGGAGATGAGCTCGGCCGCGGTAGAGCTGCTGATGAAGCGTGCCAGTTCCGTAAAAGTGTAGCCGGAGCTTTCAAATGCTGCGAAACCGGCACCCACACCGGCACCCAGCAGCAGACCGGTCAGAATGCGACCGTTCCGCCGGCTGCCGGCAATAAGAATGGCGGCCATGAGCTTCGCAGGCTCTTCGATGGGCCCGGCTATCCACACCAGCAGGTCCGGTCCCACGGCCAGTAGCGCCAGTGAGAAGATGAGCGCCATTAATCCCCCGTAGAACATGGCTCGCATGACCTCCAGAAACGGCACTTCCCGCCGCACGTTCAACTCAAAAAAGAAAACGGCCACGCAGAAGGGAATGGCGAAGTTGCCTACAAACATGAGGCCCGGCACCAGGTTCGGGTTCTGAAAGGTAGTGCAGGCCCAGTTGAACCCCAGATAGACCAGGATGCAGGCTAAGAGCATACGGGCAAAAATCCAGGGGGTAGGCCAGGCACTGCTCACGGCGTGCAGCGGTGGCGTGGTGGCGGGAGTACCGCAGCAGAAGATTTCCAGTGCTTCCTCGCGGCTGTGCCGGCGGAACACATCTGCAAAAAAATGAGCCGGAGAAAAGCCACCCAGACCATTTAAGCCTGTAATCTCATCGATAGTATCGGTCTGCCCGTGGTGCAGCAGCTCATCCACATGCAGGGTGCAGCCGCATTTGCTGCTCTGGATTTCGGTGTCCGCGCTAATGAGACCGCGACTGAGCATCTCGCGCAGTTCTGCCAGCACATAGGGGCCGTCTTTTTCTCCGTGGGGGAGCAGAACGAAAAAGGTCTCTTCCTGAGCAGCTGAGCGCATGCGGACATGGTACTCCCGTGGCGGCGGGGTGTCAAGCATGATTCTGATATAACAGATGAATCCTATTCGGGTTCCCAAAATTTTGTAATTAGGGGAACTCGGAAACTCAGAATGAAACAATAAATTGAAATTTGAATTACGAATTACGAAGCAAAAAGTTCCGCGGGCATTCGCCCGCCAGTGTTGAACTA
>CAZTAX010000017.1:0-14510 GCA_964611765.1 uncultured Akkermansia sp.
ACACTGGCGGGCGAATGCCCGCGGAACTTTTTGCTTCGTAATTCGTAACTCGTAACTCAAATTTCAATTTATCGAGCTGAAAGGGGCTTCTTCCAAAATGTTGCTGATATTTCTACTGCTTACAAAATCTTTGGGCCTCATGTGCTGGGCGAACGAATTGATAAATCGGAGCTTAAACACCGCATGGGGTTACCCATGCGGTGCTTGGTAATAAGTCACAGGAGAGAGAGAACGTCCTGCGATGAGGAGAGATTTAGTCTTTTTTGCGCTTTTTGTATGCTTCACGCATCTGAGCTGCATTCACAGCGTTGGTGTGTGTTCTTTCGAGCGCTCTTTCGGCTTCATAGGAGACTTCTTCATCCTTATCGGTAGTGTATTTCTTGAGCGTGTTCACGACCCAGTCGTGGTCGCTCATGCTGCCGAGAATCTTGATGAGAATGGTCTTCTGCTTCCGGAGTGCCTCGAGTTCCTTCTGCTTCTCTTGCAGAAGCTTGAGCTGTTCGGGGTCTTTATCGCCTATGTAATAGACCGACTCAGGATCTGTCTTGAAGACGATGGACTTGATTTCGGAGGTGTCGGCATAGGCATCCTTGAAGCTCATTTCAATGAGCTTGTCGGCCTGCTCCTGGGTGCGGGGGCGATCCTGCTTCAGGATGGTGCCGATGATGTCGTTGATGCAGGCAAGAATGGCTTTGTCACCACTGTACTTTTCTTTCTGCTCCATCACATACTCCAGGATGTCATCGCTGCCCCAGGAACCAAGAATGTTGGGAGCCGCTCCGGACCAGCCTTTTTCGGTGGCGAGTTCCATCTTGTAGTATTTCAAAGCCTCGGGGGAGCAGGCGCGTGCCAGGGTGGTCACCATGGCGTTGTTATTGCGCAGCTTCTCGGGCATGGTAGAGAAGATTTCATCACCCACGGCGGCTTTGGCGTCGGCATCATCCATCATCATGAGGATGTTGTCCAGGCAGTTGCAGAGGTTCTGGGCAAGTGCTCCTTCCGCAAGGTCTGTCTTGAGCAGGTCAATGATTTCCTTCACGTCGGATTCAGTGACGCGCAGGCCGATGCATTCCCAGATCTGGGAGAGAATCTTGTTCTGATCTTTCCAGGGCTTGGCGGTCTTCTTATCCGCGACCACCTTGGAGAGTTTCTTGAGACTTGTATTTACGCCCTCTGCATCGGAAATTGCGATGCGTTGCAGCAGCCAGTGGAAGAGAGTGGGCTTAATCTTCGTGCACTCCTTGCCCATGGTGCTGAAAATCATATCGCGGATGCTGGTATTCTTTTCTGCAGCAAGCCCCAGCAGGAGACAGGCGTTCTGCGCCACACCCTCGGCGCGTGCACCGTAACGGGGCTTTCCGTTCTCTCCCTTTACATAGGGGTCAACTACCACTTCCATCAGGGCTTTGGCATCCTCCATGGAGCATTCGACATTTACTCCCTTCTTGGCGGCATCTGCCTGGTTTTCCACACCCTTCATGTTGATTTCCTGCGCGCGGCGGAGCAGGGAATTCGTGTAGTCAATGTGAGCCTGAATGCGCGCATCTTCTGCCTGTTTCTGAACGACAAGAACAGTGCAGATGCCGATGGTGGCCACCAGCAGGCCGGCACCGACCATGAAGGGAACGGTCTTCCAGACGGGTTGCTTTTCTTCCGCTTCAAGAGCGGCTTTAACCTGGGCTATTTCTTCTTCAGTCAGCGTGGGTCGCGGAGCCTTCTTCTTCTTTTTCTTCGGAGCTTCCTCAACGGGTGTCTCTTCTTCGGGAGTTACCTCAGCGGGAGCCTCTTCTACCGGGCTGTCTCCGCCTTCGGCAGCCTGGAGGGCGGCCATCTGGCGGTTGTATTCTTCCATCTGGCGGTTATATTCCTCCATCTGGCGTTCGTATTCTTCCTGGGCCAGTCGTGCGGCTTCTTCTTCCTCCGGGGTTAGAGGGGTATCGACTGCCGTTTCCTCGGTAGGAGTCGCAATTTCTTCAGCGGGAATAGCTTCCGGTGCGGAAATTTCGGCGATTTCAGGCAGCGTTTCCTCGGCATCGGGGGCCGAGCTTGCCGGTTGGGCGGCCTTCGGGGCCGGCGCCTTGGCCGGAACCGGAGCTTTCTTGGGAGTGATAGTTTTGCCGGTGGCGCTCTTCAGCTTGGGGGCTGCTGCAGGTGCCGCGCCGGAGGGGCGCAGCAGCCGCGGAGAGGCAGCAGGTGCGCTGGCGGGTTTCAATTTGGGAGTGGCCATAGTATGCAGAGTTTGTGAGAAAATGAACTACGTACCTTGTATATTTAACATATTCCGCAGAGAAATGCAATCATTCATTCTGTCTGAACTCTGCTTTTTTCGGTGAAAGCCTTCGGAATATTGATAAAATATCAAAGCGGACAATTCCGACAAATCCCCTCTTCATCAAAACGACCAGTATAAATAATCCGGTGCTTCTTGCTTTCTAATAGATATTCTAACTCCTTGAACGGGTGTTTCTAACTGCGATATGCTCGCGCACAGCGGCTGAGGTGAATCAAACAGCCCTGTGTGATTATGAAGAATACAAATACACGAACTCTGGGTCAGCTGGGAGCTGCTGCATTGGTGGTGGGTGCCGGTCTGATGAATGTCTATGCAGTAGATGCCCCGGTTGGCGGGCGCAACTATGCCACCGCTATGAGCAGTCAGCTGGACGGCAATATCGGCCACTTGCGCCGCCTGCGTGCCAGCATGGGGAAGGGTACCCCGCTGCAGGCCAAACCGGTCTACACCGTGAATACGGTTGATTCGAAATCCGGCAGTCTTACGGAGACCGTGCTCACCAGCCCGGCAAAGCGCTGGCGTGTGGGGGTGCAGGGTTTTTATGAGAAGACCAGTGTGGACAGCCACTCCGGCAGTCCGGGCCACGACCGCGATGAAGCCGGTGCCCAGCTGGTGGCAGAATACCTGGTGCGCGACAGCTTCCTGGTGGGTGGAGCTGTGTCCTATGGACGCGCCCACGCGGAAACAGACAACGCCCGCACCAGCAACGAGGATAATACCCGCTTCGATATCTATTCCATCGGCAAGGATGGCCGCTGGACCTGCGTGAACTCCATCGGCATGGGCCTGAACTACCACAACATGCACGGTGCTGATCGGGATGGCTACGCCATCAACTTCATGCACGAGACCGCCTATGACCTGATGCGCATGGAATCTGCCACCTTGCAGGTTTTTGCCGGCGTGCAGACTTCCTGGAATAAGATGGACGGCGTCCGCAAATCCCGCGATGGCTACACGCTGCGTGTCCGCAGCCAGGATGACTGGGCCACGGATGTGAACATGGGCTTCCGTTATAACATTGCCCTGCCTTCCATCGGTTCTGCGCCGGAGGGTATGCTCTCCCTCCAGACCGGTGCGGTCGGCTCCGTGGGCAATGTGAACCCCTCCGCCAAATTCACGGTGGATGGCGAGTCCTATCGCCAGAGCTGCGCCACCCGTGACCGCTGGGGCTGGGAAATCGGCGCCGGTGTGGATGTGCCCGTCAGCAATAACGTGTCACTCTACGGCACGGCTGAAGGTATCATCCGCGGCGATTCTCACTCCTTCGACGGCCAGATTGGCATGCGCATGAGCTTCTGATAACACGCTGCCGCCTGCCCGGCTACCCTGCCTCCGCCCGCCCCGGATTTGTTCCGGGGCGGGTTTTGAAATGCGATAGGCGTTTTTCATGCGTAAGTTATTCTGCTTTGGAACGCGAAGTAAGAATCTCACAAAGCTGTATATCCTCATCACGTAGTGGGATGATTATAAAAATGAAGATATTACGCAAAATTAACTTTACATCGCATTTCAAAAGCGATAGGCTGTCCGGTGGGTGATGTCCTAACCCATCGCTCGATTACAACTATGAAAATAAGCAATAAACGATTTTTTTCGCTGCTGAGCGCCGCCGCCTTTGTGGTGGTGGTTAGTCCGGCGAATGCCGCTCTGGAGGTCGTATCCGGGGATTTGGAGAAGGTGTATGACTCATCCACGCCCGCTGGGTCATATAACGGCGTGGGGCAGTACCAGGATGGCGCCGGGGTCAACAGTATCACCCATACGGTGAAGGATGGGGCCACCATCGTCTCACTGATTGGTGGTATCAATATCAGTTCCAGAAATCCCGGTTCAGGTACGGGAAATGATGAAAACTTCACAGCCGATACGCTCAAAGGCGGTATCACCATTAATGTGGAGGGCGGCACGATTACTTCCATTGTGGGTGGTAATACCATCAGCGAGGGAAGCCAGGCTTATGAAAACGGCACCAAGACCATGCAGAACGTTGGTTCCATATCCATCAATATCAGCGGTGGTACCATCGGTGTCCAGGGCGGAGATGAAGCAATTATGGCCGGTGGCGGCCGCTATTGTGGATCGACTGATAAAATTACCATCAATATCTCGCAGGCTGAGGGAAAACAGACTATCATCAACGATGATATTGTGGCCGGAGCCAACGGTGGCACAGCTGGTTCGACTGAGGTGAATATCTCCGGCGGTACAATCAATGCCAATGTGTATGGCGGTGGTCGCAAGGACTATGGCAGCGTTGGTTCAACCGTAATCAATATTTCTGGAGGCACGATTAACGCCGATGTCTATGGCGGCAGTATGGATAACCAGCAGACAGGCTCCACGACTATCACCATGACTGGTAATGCAGAGGTGACCGGCACCATCAATGGTGGTTCTGCAGGGGTAGCGGACGGTGCTGCTGAAAAGGTGGGCTCCAGGACGCTTGATCTTGGCACGGGCGATGCTGCCTACACCGGCAGCGTGAAGCTGGATAATTTTACGGATGTGAACGTGAACAATGGCTCGACCATCATCGAGAGCATGTCCGGTGTATCAAACGTGACCGTGGGCAGCGCCGGTGTGCTGACTGTTTCTGCCAGTACCCTGCAGGTTGACAATGCAGTGACGGTGAATGGCACGCTGAATGTAGACATGGAGGGAGACGACGCTTCTGCTTCTGGCCAGTCGCTGACTCTTGGTAATGGCGCCAAGGTAAACGTGCTGAATGCGCCCGAGGGATCCGAATCCGTATCTGTTTTCGGATTTGATACCGTGAATATGGCAGAGGATGTGGTTCTCACGCTGAATGGCACCTCTGTTTCCAGTGATATGTGGGATCTGCAGGGTGGCGCTCTCACCATCAAGGAAGCCACGGCAGCCACGCTGAACCTGAGCCGCAACCAGAGTAAATTCTACAATGCACTTCAGGCGTATGTGGCTGGTGGCAATGCTGCTCCTCAACTCGCCGAGCTGGCCAACTCCCGCGATTCGCAGTTTGTGAAGGACTCCATTGACAGCATCAGTGGTCACGAATATGCCACGGCGATGAGCAGCCAGCTGGAAGGTAACCTGGGGCATCTGCGCCGCCTGCGTGGCACTATGGGTAAGGGCACGGCACTGGGCGTTTCTACCAGCTATGCTCCCACCGGTGCCAAGGGTGCAGAGGTGCCCATGACGGTGTCCGGCATGCGGAACTGGCGCACCGGGGTTTCCGTGTTCCACGAGGAGATGAATGTGAGCAGTGATGCTCGTGGTGATGGTTACGAACGTTCCGAGACCGGTGCCATGGTGAATGCTGAGTACTACGTGAAGGATACCCTGAGCCTGGGTGGTGCCATATCCTATGGCCGCACCAATCTGCGCACAGATGGTGCCGCCCGCCGCCACGAGGACAATACCCGTTTTGACGTGTATGCGCTCTATGGTAAGAATCGCTGGAACTTTGCTACCTCCGTGGGCATGGGCCTGCATGAGCATGAGCTGGGCAGCGCCGATGTGGACGGCTTCTCCATCAACTTTATGCAGGATGTGGCTTACACGGTGCTGAGCAGCGACAAGAACAGCGTGCAGCTCTTCGGTACGGTGGATTCCTCCTGGAATGATATCGACAGCTTCAGTGATGGTGCTCTCAACGGTGGCAGCCAGGATGCCTGGGCTACGGATGTGACCGCCGGTGTGCGTTACAACCGGGTTCTGCGTGCGCTGGGCAGCGCTCCTGCCGGTGTGTTCACGGCTCAGGCCGGTGTGACCGCTGCCGTGGGTGACGTGAAGTCCGGCCTTGATCTGGATATGGGCAGTTTCGGCTGGCGCCAGGAAAGCGCTACCCGCAACCGCTGGGGCTGGAACCTGGGCGCCGGTGTGGATGTGCCGGTGAACCAGCGCACCAGCGTGTATGGCACGGTGGATAGTGTGCTGCGCGGTGATTCCCACAGCATCGATGGTCAGGTGGGAGTGAAGGTCGCATTCTGATAGAGACCGCACAGTGATTTGATACAGGCGGCACTCCGGATTACGGAGTGCCGCTTTTGCAAGGTGCAGCCGTGCCGGGGCGCGGTGATTTGTTCCCGTTCGCCCGTTTGTCTGGATGCCTGATGGGGAGGAGCAGCAGAAAGCCTGAGAAAAAGCGGGGGAGGGAATGAGAAAAAGCTTGACTATAAGGGGGCTCTCTGATAATCTCCGCGCGTTATGGCAAAAGTTCCCGTTATTCAGCTCCGCAAAGGTCACGCCGTGAACTACAACGGCGATATCTGCGTTGTGCGTGAGAGCCAGCTCAAGACTCCCCCCCGCATGGCCTCCTATGTGCAGATGACCATCCGCAGCATCGCAACCGGTAAGGATTACAACCTGCGTCTCACCTCCAATGACTTCCTTGAGGGCGTGATGCTCAGCCGCGAGGAGATGGAATTCTCCTATGTGGACGGCATGGGCTACCACTTCCTGAACACCGAGACCTACGAAGATGTGTGCGTGGGCGAGGATATCGTGGAACCCGTGAAGGATTACCTCATCGAGGGTAATGTGTATGTGCTGCTCTTCACCGATGAAATCGTGTGCTCCATCGAGCTTCCCGCCGCCATTACCATGGAAGTGGCCGAGGCTCCCGAGGGCGTGAAGGGCAATTCTGCCAACAACGTGTACAAGAGCGCCACCATGACCACGGGCCTCGTGGTGCAGGTGCCCCTGTTCATCACTGCCGGTCAGCGCATCTCCGTGAAGACGGAAGATGGTACCTACCTTGGCCGTGTGAACAACTGATAACACGCTTATTTCCGCTTTTCTACCGCCGTGGAGCAGCTCCACGGCGGTTTTTTTGTTGCAGTCTGCTACTGCGTGTGATAGTATCAAAGCACTAAAACAGTTTCTAACAACTATGATCAGCCATATCATTCGCGGTAAAAAGGTCTTTGAGGACGAAATCAACGCTCTCAAGGTCATCGGTGGTTCTCTGGATAATTCCTTCGACGAGGCTGTGGAGGCCATGCGCAAGGCCATCAACACCGGTCACAAGATTATCATTGTGGGCGTGGGTAAGAGCGGCCTTATCGGTGATAAGATTGCTGCCACTCTCACCTCTACCGGTGCGCCTTCCGTGGTGCTGGATACGATGAACGCCCTGCATGGCGACCTCGGTATCGTGCAGGACGGCGATGCCTGCATCGCCATGTCCTACTCCGGCGAGACGGCGGAGCTGCTCACTCTCATGCCCTTCCTGAAGCGCTTTGATATTGCTATCATCGGTATGACCGGCAAGCCGAACTCTACTCTGGCCCAGCTTTCCGATGTGGTGCTCAACACCTTTGTGGAACGCGAGGCTGACCCGCTGAACCTGGCCCCCACCTCTTCTTCCACTGCCATGCTGGTCATGGGCGATGCTCTGGCCATGGCGCTGCTCGAGGCCCAGAACTTCACCAAGGAAGACTTTGCCCGCAGCCACCCCGGTGGTTCCCTCGGCCGCGCGCTGCTCACCCGCATCGGCGATATCATGCGCACGGAATTCGCCAAGCTGCCGGAGTCTTCTTCCATCATGGACTGCATTATCGCCATGTCCACCGCCCGTGTGGGTGCCTGCATTCTGGTGCACGAGGACGGCTCCCTGGCCGGTGTGTTCACCCACGGCGACTTTGCCCGTACCTACCAGAAGAACCCCGCCTGCGGTACCCAGCCGGTGCGCGATATCATGACCAGGAACCCCGTCTATGTGGAGGCTGACAAGCTTGCCATCGTGGCCGTGAAGACTCTCCGCGACCGCCGTATCGACGACCTCGTGGTGCTCGATGCCGATAACAAACCGGTCGGTCTTATCGACACTCAGGACCTCGTGCGCCTTAAACTCATCTGATTTAATGGTCTGAAAGCAGAAATTTTAGCCTAAATCACACTTTAGGCTTGATTTCTTCGCGAAAAAGGTGCATCATCGGCCACCGCATTTGCGAAAGCAAGAGATCTTACATTAAAAAAAGCTATGAGAAAGTACGAAGCACTGATCGTTCTGAACATGAAGGGTTCTGCCACCCTCGATGAGCTGACCGCCGCCATGACGGAGAAGCTTGAGGCCGCAGGCGCCAAGGTGACCGGCACCACGAATGTGGGTCGTCGTGAATTCGCTTATGAGTCTAACCACCTGACGCACGGTCAGTACATGCTGTTCCAGTTCGATGCTGAGCCCAGCGTGATTCGCACTGCCCGCGAGGCCCTTGCTATCGACGAGCGCGTGCACTACCAGTACTACCGCGCCAAGTAAAGCACACGCTTCACACGCGATACACCTTTTCAAAAACCTGCTGCGTTCTGCAGCAGGTTTTTTTTATGACGGGGGACGCGAGGCTGTGTGATAATTTGAGACTTGTCATTTGGGAGCCCGCCCAATTCTGCGGACTTTACTTCAACCCATAGGCCACGTGTTCTCGGTGGTTTCCGTGCAGGTGCCGTTGCCCGGGACGATATCCTGACCGGTGGTCAGGACTGCAACAGGCCGCGGGCGTGGGCCTCGGCGGTGGGGCCGGAGGTGCCGAGCATGCGGACGAGCTCGGCAATGCGGGCGTCTCCGCCGACTTCTTCCAGTCGGGAGACGGTGCGGCCCTCAGCGGTCTGGCCTTTGGAGATGAGGTAGTGGTGGTCAGCCAGGGCGGCGACCTGCGGGAAGTGAGTAATGGCGATGACCTGGTGCTCGCCGCCGAGTTCGCGCATCTTCATGCCCACGGCACGGGCGATTTCTCCGCCCACGTTGGCATCAATCTCATCAAAGATGAGCAGGGGCGTATCATCCTGCCGGGCGAGGGCGCTTTTCAGCGCGAGCATGACGCGGGCGAGCTCGCCGCTGGAGGCAATGAGACGCAGGGCTTTTTGAGGTTCGCCGGGGTTGGGGCCGAAGAGGAATTCCACCTCCTCCATGCCCTGCGGGCCGGGCTCGGGCAGGGGGGTGAGCTGTGCGGTGAACAGCGCCTGGCGGAAGCCCAGGTGGCGGGCGTGGGTGAGGAAATCTTCCTCCAGCCGCGGGGTGGCGGCGGCTCGCGTGGCAGAGAGCTCGGCTCCTGCGCGGAGCACGGCGGCGCGGCAGCGTCCTTCCTCGGCCTGCAGTTCCTCGAGCCGGGCTTCGCGGTTGCCGATGGCATCGAGCTTGGCGCGGCAGGCTTCCAGATGCTCAGTGATGGCCTCGAAATCGGCGCCGTACTTTCGTTTCAGATTATCCAGCAGGGAGATGCGGCTTTCCAGCTCGGCAAGCTCGGCGGGGTCACACTCCAGGGTTTCCACATAGTCCTGCAGATTGGCGGCCAGATCCTCGGCGGTGTCGATGATGCTTTCCAGACTCTCCAGCCAGGGGGCGGTGGTGGCATCCAGCCGCTCCAGGTCGCGGCCGCTGCGCACCAGCTGGTGCAGGGTGGAGAGCAGGGAACCTTCCTCACCATCCACCATCTGGGCCATGGGCAGGGCGGTATCGCGCAGCCGGTTGGCATTGCGGGCTCGCTGCCAGCGGGCTTCCAGCCCTTCCACTTCCTCGGCGGTGAAAGCGGCGCTTTCGATTTCCTCCACCTGGTGGCGCAGGAAGTCCAGCTCACGTTCGTTGGCCATTTCGCTTTCGAGCAGGGTGTGGTAGGCGTGGCGGGCATCCAGCCAGGCGCGGTAGGCAGCGTGATAGGCGGCCAGCGCAGGGGTGTTTTCGGCAAATGCATCCAGCAGGCAGAGCTGGCGTTCCTGCGAGGTGAGGGAGCGGTGCTCCTCCGGGTGGTGCATATCCACCAGACCGGAGCCGATGCGCTTGAGCAACTGGAGGGTCACGGGACTGCTGTTGATGAATTGGCGATTGCCGCTGGTGGTGACCACGCGGCGGATGATGAGCAGGCCGTCCTCGCAGGGCGGCACCCCGCTTTCCTCCAGCGCTGCGTTCAGTGCGCGGGTGTCGCGCAGCTGGAACACGGCCTCGATGCTGCACTGCGTTTCCCCGCTGCGGATGAGACTTTTATCTGCTCTTTCTCCCAAGGCCAGGGAGATGCCACCCATGATGACGGATTTTCCGGCGCCGGTCTCACCGGTGATGCCCAGGAACCCCGCGTGGGGTTCCCAGCTGAGTTCATCGACCAGGGCCAGATTCCGAATCTTGAGCAGGGAGAGCATAATTTATCTTTGCGTTCTGCGGGAGATTATGCCATAATGCGCACGGAAATCAAAACCAAAAACTGATGCTGAACGTACTTTTCCTTGGCAGCGGCACTTCGACCGGGGTGCCTGTGATTGGCTGCGACTGTGAGGTCTGCCGCTCCACTGACCCGCGTAACAAGCGCTGGCGTTCATCTGTGCTGGTGCGTTCTGCCACGACCACGCTGCTGGTGGATTCATGCCCGGATCTGCGGGCGCAGGCGCTGCGCCACCATCTGACGGCGATAGATGCGGTGCTCTACACGCATGAGCACCTGGACCACACGGCCGGGTTTGATGAAATGCGAGCTTTCTGCTGGCGGCGTACCGGGCGACTGCCTCTCTATGCGGGCCCCGGCTGCCTGGCGCACCTGAAGCGCATGTTCGGCTGGGCTTTTGATGAGCGCAATACCTACCAGGGGTATATCCGTCCCGCCGCGCACGACCACGCGGGGCAGCCATTCACCGTGGGCGATATTGAGGTGACCCCCGTGCCGGTGATTCACGCCACGGTGGAGACTTTCGGTTATGTGTTCCGGTGTGAAAATGCCAGTTTTGGTTATGTTCCTGATATCCGGGAACTCCCGGAAAGTTCTGTACCGCTGCTCATGGGGCTGGATGCTCTCGCGATGGATGGTTTGCGCTACCGCCCGCACCTCACGCACTTCTGCGTGGATGATTCCGTGCGCACCATGCAGCAGCTCGCGCCGAAACGCGGCTATCTTACCCACGTGGGCCACGAGGTGGAGTACAATGCCCTCCGCTGCTACCTGCCGGAGTTCATGGAGCCGGCCTACGATGGCATGGAACTGAGTCTGTCTTAATTGCCTTTTCCGGTATCAATGCAGACGGCGGGGTTGAAATCGCCGCCTTCCCCCACATGCACATAACCCAGCTGGTTGCTCAGGCAGTGGGTGCGGCCTATGGTGGTGCAGACATTGCGGTGGGAGTGGCCGTAAATCCAGAAATCCGCGCCGCAGTTGGATACAAAGTCTGTGAGGTCTGAGGTGCGCCCCGCCGAAAGGCCCATCAAGTTAACGAAATTTAGGGTAGCAAAAGAGCCGTGTTTGGGGGTTGGGACACATAGGCTCCGTTTAACCGGCTGCCGATGAATTGCGCATCCAGCAGCAACGGGCTGGGCAGGTGGTGCGTGACCACGATTTTGTGCTTTGCGGTGCCGGCCGCCAGGGCCCGGCGGATGAAGTTCACGCAACGTGTGTGTTCACGGTTGAAATCAGCAGGCATGAGTGCGTCTCCCGCGTAACCGATACGGGCAAAATCTGCCACCCGCTCGGCGCAGATGATTTCGTTGTCCTGTGGAATATGCCCCCACAGAGTGGAGAGGATGATATCCGTGTTTTCTATAGAGACTACGGCGTTGTACAAGCGGCGGACATTGGGGCGGATGAATTCGCAGTGCCCCTCTTTCAGCGTGGACAGGTCGTAGCCCTTGTAAAATTCATGATTGCCCGGGCATATAAGAACCTCACGGTAGTGCTCGGAAACCCAATCCCAGAAGGGGTGGTGCAAATGAGCTTCGGAACCCATGTAGGCAATATCCCCCGCCAGCACGAGTATTTCTCCGCTCACGGTGAGCGGG
Organism: uncultured Akkermansia sp.; assembly: GCA_964611765.1. Lineage (GTDB taxonomy): Bacteria > Verrucomicrobiota > Verrucomicrobiia > Verrucomicrobiales > Akkermansiaceae > Akkermansia. Next base: position 12,030 of record CAZTAX010000017.1, read on the forward strand.
TGTTCGAGCAGATGCAGGGTGTTGCTCCTGAATTCGAGGTGCAGGTCGGAGGCGTATTGTACTTTCATGAGCGTATCGTAGCAAAACGGCGCATCAGCATTTTCGTTTTGTGTAGGAATTACGCTTTTCCTTGCTATTTGGAGGGGGTGTGCTAGAATAGAAACCATGCCCACTCTGAAGCAGCTTGCGGTAGAAACCCTCACCCACCTGGTGGAGGGCGGGCAGGAGCGTATGGCTGTGGATGATGAGGCCCGCGGCATTCTTCGCCAGTGGATGCTGGATGCCCGGCGCGGGGTTGCTGCTCCGGTTTCCCCGGTTGAGCCGGAGATGAGTGTGGAGGAGAAATTGGCCTACCTGCGGCAGCGGGCAGTGGATTGGAAACCTGCCCGGCGACTGGGTACTCTGCGGGAGACGATGGTGTTTGCCGTGGGGAATCCGCGGGCTCGGCTCATGCTGGTGGGCGAGGCTCCCGGTTATGAGGAAGAACGCCAGGGGGAACCCTTTGTGGGGCCTGCCGGGCAGTTGCTGACAAAAATTCTGGGAGCTATGGGGTTGCAGCGCAGCGACGTGTACATTTCCAACGTCTGCAAGTTCCGCCCGTCCATGGGGGAGAACCAGGGCACAGCTAACCGGGCTCCCGATCCTGAGGAACTGGCTGCGTGTCTACCGCTCATTCTGGCGGAAATCCGCGCCATTCAACCCACGTGCATTGTGTGTCTGGGGGGGAGCTCGGCCAAGGGCCTGTTGGGGGCTCAGCAGGGGGTGAGTGCCCTGCGTGGTCGCTGGTTCGAATGCCAGGGGGTACCGGCTCGTGTGACCTACCACCCCAGCTATCTGATTCGTAATGAGGGGCTTTCTGCCCGCCGCGCTTTGTGGGAGGATATGCTGGCGGTGATGCAGAGGCTTGGTATGCCCATTTCAGAAAAACAACAGAATTATTTCCGCTGATGCGCTTTCTCGCCATAGCATGTGGACTGTTGCTGCTGACTGGCTGCCACAATATCTACCAGCTCCGCCGCGCTGCGGTGAAGGGCGATCCCGAGGCTCAGTATGAATACGGACGCCGGCTGCTTACCGGGCAGAAAGGGGCGATTCATTCTTCCCGCCTGGCGTTCAAATGGTTTTCGCGAGCTGCGGAAAATCGTCACCCCAAGGCAATGGCTGCTATGGGCTTGTGCTATGAGCGAGGACTGGGGGTGCAGAAATCACTTCCCCAGGCTCGTAAGTGGTATGCTTCCGCCGTGGCTGAGGGAAACGATGATGCATGCCAGACTCTGGTGCAGATGGAAGCCCGCGCCGGCAACCTGAGCGGAGCTTTGCACTGGCTGGAGCGCATGGCGGATGATGATTCCATCCCTGCGCAGCTGATTCTGGCGCACATGCACCTGAACGGCACGGCGAAGAATGCCAGCACCGCAGAGGGAATTCGCTATCTGCGCTATGCTGCCATGCAGGGCAACGGAGAGGCCTGCCTCATGCTCAGCACTTGCTACGCTACCGGTAAAGGGGTTCCGAAGAATGAGGAACTCATGATGGGTTGGCTTGTGAATGCTGCCGAAGCCGGAAACGAAACGGCTCAGGCCCTGCTCCAGCAGGCGGAAGAGCGGAAAAAATAGGCGCATGGCGTTTATAGCGTAGTTCTTTCTTGTTGCATTTAGAAAACAATCTGGTACAATGTCCGCACAAGAATATGGCCAGTTACTCCAAAACTTCAATTAAAGTGCGCACAACGGCCTCCCGCGGTGAGCATGATGGCATTCTCTTTTATATCCTGCCGCCCTTGCTGCTGGGTGCGGTGTTTGCTTTCTGCTCCATGGCGAGCAGCGGTGAGTCCGGCCACTCCGCAACTCCGACCGCAGAGGCGGTTTCTGCTGACGAAGAGTAAACATTCATTATCTCCTTATTGACATGAGCGAAGGAACTCCCATCACTATGACCGGGCAGGGACTTGATGTGCCCGATTTCCCCATTATCCCCCACATTATCGGCGATGGCTCCGGCCCGGATATCTGGCGCGCTGCACAGCGCGTGATTGATGGAGCCGTGAAGGCAGCCTACGGTGACTCCCGTGCACTGGTGTGGAAGGAAGTGCTGGCCGGTCAGAAGGCATTTGATACGGTGGGCAGCTGGCTGCCGAACGAGACGATGGAGGCCTTCCGCACACTGCTGGTGGGGATCAAAGGCCCTCTGACTACCCCCGTGGGCAAGGGTATCCGCTCGTTGAATGTGGCGCTGCGCCAGGGGCTCGACCTGTACTGCTGCGTGCGTCCGGTACGCTATTTCAGGGGGATTGAGACGCCGGTGAAAGCCCCGGAGAAGGTGGATATGGTCATCTTCCGCGAGAATACGGAAGATATATATGCCGGCATCGAGTTTGAATGCGGCACCCCTGAAGCGGAGAAGTTCTTTGACTGGCTTTCCATGGAGTTCCCGCAGCGTGCGAACAAGGTGCGTTTCCCGCAGACCTCCGGTTTCGGTATC
>CAZTAX010000017.1:14520-23872 GCA_964611765.1 uncultured Akkermansia sp.
GGCCATTCAGTATGCCATTGCGGAGAAACGTCCCTATGTGACCCTGGTGCACAAAGGCAACATCATGAAGTTCACGGAAGGCGGCTTCCGCGACTGGGGCTATGACCTGGCACGCCGTGAGTTCGGGGCGGAGCCGATTGGTGATGGCCCGTGGTGCAAGCTGCCCAACGGTATCATCATCAAGGATTGCATCTGCGATGCCTTCCTGCAGGAAATCCTCATCCACCCGCAGGAGCATTCCGTGGTGGCCACGCTGAACTTGAACGGCGATTACTGCTCTGATGCGCTGGCTGCCCAGGTGGGCGGTATCGGCATTGCCCCCGGTGCGAATATCAACTACCGCACCGGTCACGCCGTGTTCGAGGCTACGCATGGCACGGCGCCCAAGCTGGCAGGGCTTGATAAGGTCAATCCCTGTTCTTTCCTCCTTTCGGCAGAGATGATGCTGCGCTACATGGGCTGGACAGAGGCTGCTGACCGCATCGTTGCTGCTATTGAGGGCGCCATTGCGGATAAGACGGTGACCGCCGACCTGGCCGAGATGATTCCCGGCAGCACTGCGGTGAGCACCACAGCTTTTGGTGATGCCTTGCTGGCTCATATCAAGTAAGCCATGCCGGATCCTGCATACGTTCACGCCGCGTTTTCGGCCATAGCGGAGCGCTACGTGACTGCGAATCACATCCTCTCCCTGGGTACGGATATCATCTGGCGTGCCCGGGTGGTGCAGATGGTAGCGGAGTGGAAACCGGCCAATCTGCTGGATATTGCCACCGGCACGGGTGACCTGGCTCTGGCAATCAAGCGCGCTCTGCCCGAGATTGAGGTGCTGGGCACGGATTTCTGCCGCCCCATGCTGGATGTGGCGGTGCGCCGTGGGCTTTCCCGGGTGCTGGAGGCGGATGCGATGAATCTGCCGCTGGAAGATGCTTCGTTTGACGCCGCCACGGTTGCTTTCGGATTGCGCAATATGGCCGACTATGGCAAGGCACTGAGTGAGTTCCGCCGTGTGCTGAAACCCGGCGGTCACCTGCTGGTGCTTGATTTCAGCATGCCGGAGAATATTTTTGCCGCACCGTACCGTCTGTATCTGCACCATCTGCTTCCCCGCATTGCCGGGCTTGTCACAGGAAACCCGGATGCTTATGCTTACCTGGGGGACAGTATTGAGGCGTTCCCCAGGGGTGAGTCTTTCAGACATCTCCTGCTCGGTTGCGGATTCAAAAATCCGACGGCGCTGCCGCTCTGCATGGGAATTGCTTCCATTTACACCGCTGAGGTGTAAAAAAAATCCGTATCTGACAAATTTTCAGATGGACAAAGGCGGTGCAAAAAGGTACCATATAAACAGCACCGGCCCTGGTGTGTGTGATTTTCTATAAAACCCTTACAGATAAAATTTTATGTTCAAGTACAAGCAGAAGCCCGATGGCTCTCCCATTTCCGGTTCTCCCTACGCAGAGAACGATGTGCCCGCAGATTGGGCAACCCCCGGTGTGCCGGCTGCCTCTCCCATGCCTGCTGAAGATAATTATTTTGGTGGTGAGACCCCCGCTTCCTCTCCGTTTGATATGGGGATGGATGCCCCGGCTCCTGCCGCTACTCGCAATGTGCTGAACTACGATGTGTCTGTGGTGGGTACTCTGCGCTTCACCGATGACCTGTTAGTAGACGGCTCCGTGGAGGGTGAAATCATGTCTGAAGGCGAGCTTACCGTTGGTGCCAACGCCAGCATTCAGGCCGGTGAGAAGAACAAGGTGGCTGTGCGTACGCAGAGTGCCATCATTCACGGCAAGGTTGTGGGCGATATCGTGGTGACTGACCGCGTGGTGCTTGCATCTACCGCTGAGCTGGTGGGTGATGTTACGGCTGCTAAGATTTCCATTGAGGAAGGTGCTGTATTCGTCGGTATGTGCCGGGTTGGTACTCCTGCCGTAGCGCCGATGCCCGCGGCTCCTGCTCCGGCCAAGAAGCCTGCCGGGCGCGCTCCCAAGAGCGCCGATGCCAATCTGCTTGGTTAAGCAGAAGTAATTTATCAGCATGCCGGAGTTCAGGACAGAACCGTTGATTGTCTCTACTGTCTCCAGCCTGTTACCCGAAGGTGAGCGCGACCGCAGAGCCGCGCTCACCTCGTTTCGTCCGGATGAAATGCGTGTGCAGGTTCCCATGCGCGACGTGGTGTGCTATGAGTGCGGCCGCTCCTGTCAGGTGCCATTGGCTGCGTTATCTGCCAACTGCCTCCACTGCCACGCTCACCTCAATATGGCAGATGTGGAAATCCGCCCCGGCTCCCGTCGCCTGACGGTGCGGACCCTGGGCAACGTGCATGTGCCATCGGGAACGGTATTGTCGAACCTGTCCATCGTTTGCAATGATATGGTGGTGGATGGTCGTGTCTCCGGCTCATTCCGTTGTTCCGGTACGTTGAGCTTCAACGCATCTGCCGTGGTGGATGGTTCTATCAGCGCCGGAAAACTGGTGGTGGATAAGGCCGCAGAAGTGGAGCTGCTGGTAGGTGCTGCAGCAGAGACGGTGGAGCTATACGGCAGCCTGAAAGGCCGCTTGCAGTGCAAGGGCGAGCTGCATGTATACCGCAGTGGCTCATACGAGGGCGTGTGCAAGGCTGCGGATGTTGTGGTGGATCCCGGAGGCCGTTTCGATGACCGGAGCCGCTTCTGAACGCTGATTTTATCCTATGGATATCCGCATCACAGGCGCCAGCCAGAACACCCTGCGGCATATCAACCTGAACCTGCCGGCGGGGAAACTTATTGCGCTCATGGGCCCCAGTGGTTCCGGCAAGAGCACTCTGGCCTACGATACGCTTTTTGCTGAGTCCCGCCGCCGCTTCCTGGACTGCCTGTCCGCCGGGGCCCGGCGGCTTCTGGCACGCCCTGATAAGCCGAAGGTGGAGAGTATTGAGGGACTGCCGCCGGCCCTCTGCCTGGAGCAGCATCAGCCTGCCGGTCAGTCACGCACCGTGCTGGGTTCCCTCACGGAGGCGCTGGATTACCTGCGCATCCTTTATGCGGCTATCGGCGTGCCGCATGACCCGGTGACGGGGGAGCGGCTTACCCGCCTCAGCCCGGAGGAAATCTGCACCTCGCTGCAGGCGCTGCCGGAAAATACGCGTCTTACCCTGCTGGCCCCGCTCTCGTCTGCGTTCGGACAGAATCCGGAGAGCGATATTCTGATGCTTCGCAAGCAGGGCTATCTGCGTGTGCGTGTGGCCGGCGAAATCCTGGAGCTGGACGATTTGGAAGCATCTCCTCCTGCCGAGGGGCAGGTGTGTGAGCTGGTGGTGGACCGCATTGTGCTGCGCGAGGGCGTGGAGTCCCGCGTGGCGGATTCAGTGCAGGCTGCCTTGCGGCTCTGGCCGGATGAAGTGCGTGCTCTCGTGCAGCCGCGCGGGGCAGCTCCGGAGCTGTTGTGCTTTCACACTCGCTACCGCAATGCTGAGACCGGATTCACGCTGCCGGATCTGACACCGGGGTTCTTCTCGCATTATTCGTCTCATGGAGCCTGCCCGGAGTGCAGCGGACTGGGCACTGTGGAAACCGCAAAAGGCGAGCTGAAAATATGCCCGGCATGCCGAGGCATGCGACTGAACCCCACGGCTCTGGCGGTGACGCTGGATTTTGCCGGTCAGGAGCTGAGTCTGGGCGCTTTCTGCGAACTTCCGGTGCAGGAGAACCGCCCCCTGCTGGAGCAACTGGTGATTCCCCCTGCGTATCGGGAGGCGTTGCAGCCGGCTATCGGCAGCTTGCGGCAGCGGCTGGATTGTCTGCTGGAACTGGGCTTGGGATATCTGACTCTCTCCCGATCGGCCAATACCCTTTCCGGCGGTGAGTTGCAGCGTGCCCGCCTGGCGGGTCAGATTGGAGGCGGCCTTTCCGGTGTGCTTTATATTCTGGATGAACCGACCATCGGTCTGCACCCGGCAGAGACTGACCGGCTGATTGCTGCTTTGCATCGCTTGCGTGACAAAGGGAACACCATCCTGGTGGTGGAGCATGACCCGCAGCTGCTGCGTGCCTGCGACTGGCTGGTGGAGATGGGCCCCGGCAGTGGCCCTGCCGGCGGCGAAGTGCTGGCTGTGGGCACGTACGATGATTTTCTGAAGAATCCGGATTCTCCCACCGGAGCCTGGCTGAGCGGCCGTCGGGCGCTTCCGGCGGTGGAACCCCGCCACCTGGCTGCATGCAAGTGGCTGACCCTGCGGCACGCGAGCGCCCGTAACCTGCAGGATGTGGAGTTCCGCTTTCCGCTGGGGGCGTTTACCTGTCTTTCCGGCCCGGGCGGGTCAGGCAAGAGCACGCTGGTGCATGAGTGCCTGCTGCCAGCTTTCAAAGCCGGCAAGGTGGAAGGTGCTGAGCACGTTTCCCGCACGGTGCTGGTAGACCAGAGCCCGCTGGGCAGTTCCCCCCGTTCCACCCCGGCCACGGCCACCGGGTTGCTGGATGCCCTGCGCCCGCTGTATGCTGCGCTGCCGCTTTCACGCCAGCGTGGTTATACGGCTGCCCGCTTTTCGCTGAATACCCGCGGCGGCCGCTGCGAGCGCTGCGGTGGCACCGGTCGCCTGCAGGTGGATATGAATTTCCTGGCTGATTTGTATACTGAATGCGATGCCTGCCACGGTGCCCGCTATAACCGCGAAACGCTGGAGGTGACCTGGCGCGGTAAATCCATTGCCCAGGCGCTGGCACAGACGGTGGATGAAGCGGTGGAGTTCTTTGCGCCCGTGCCGCAGGCTGCTGCTATCCTGAAAGCCTTGCAGGAGCTGGGGCTGGGTTACCTGCCGCTGGACCGCCCGGTGACAACTCTTTCCGGTGGAGAATCCCAGCGTGTGAAGCTGGCTACCTATCTGTCCAAGGCGGCACCGAAGCGAGGCACTCGCCCGGGCGAGCACCTGCTGCTGGTGCTGGACGAACCCAGCACCGGGCTTCATTTTGCCGAGCTGGAGATGCTGCTTCGGGCCATATACCGTTTGCGTGCGGCGGGGCACACCATCCTCTGTATCGAGCACAATCAGGGTATCCTCTCCCGGGCGGATTATCTGGTGGAGCTTGGCCCCGGCAGCGGCGCTGAGGGCGGACGCATTGTTTACGCAGGCGAGCCGGTTCAGACTTTGTGAGCTTTGCCGCAGATGCTGGTGATGCGGAGCCGGATGACGGCCGTGGCCTGCACCGCATGGGCTATGTACTGGTCGCTCCTGTGGGTTTCCTGTGGGGTGAGCTTCTGAATCAGCAGTTTCAGGGCTTTAATCTTTTCTGTCTCTTCTGTCACCAGCTGAGCCTCACCATGCACCAGCACGCTCTCAAATGCCGTGGAAAACGTTTCCGGCAGGATGCTGTTTGGTTCCGGTGATGACGAATGTTACCTTGGGGGAGCAGTCCAGACAATCGAGCTTATGCCCCACCGGGGCACAGTGCATATAGAGACAATCCCCGCCATCCCAGACGTAATTGAGGGGGACGCCGTATCCTCCGCCCTCGATTTCCTGCATGCAGAGGGTGCCGTATTCGCTGTTTTTCAGAAGTTCGCAGGCTGCTTCCCGGGGCAGGGCGCGATCCTGCCGGCGCAATGCTGAGGTGTTGTATTTCATATCAAGAATCATTTTCCGCCGTAGTGGCGCAGATGCAGCATGAGTTTCGTATGTCGGAATCCTCTTTCTTTCAGGTATTCCAGCGGAGTCTGCCCCTGCGCGTTCGGGGAGTTGGGGTTGGCTCCGTTCTTGAGCAATTCGAGGCCGATGCGGTAGTTGTTGTCGTATACTGCCTGCCAGATAGGCGCGAGCCCTGCTTTGGTTTCAAGGGAAGGATTCGCTCCATAGGTTATCAGGCGTGAGACGATGCGCTCGCTTCCCTGGCCAGTGGCAATCTGAAGCGGGGTGAACCCGTGATGCAGGGCATCAGGGGCGGCTCCATTATCCAGCAGGCAGGTGGCGGCTTGTTCGATTTCTTCCTTCTTGTCCGGACTGCCTGCTTTGTACTGCAGCAGCAGAATACCCAGCGGGGTCTCGTTGCCGGTGGTCCGCTTGTTCGGGTCGGCTCCTCGCTCCATGGCGTGGCGGAGGGCTTCAAGGTCACCCGTTGAGGCGGCTGTGACCAATTCCTGCTGCGGTGATTGCAGACTCCGGCAGCCGGTTGGCAGCAGGAATAGAGCAAGAAACACGAGCAGAGGGCGGAGGTGCATCACCCCCTTATGCTAACAGAGGATTCGTGCGCTTGCAAGCTTGCTTTTACGCAATTCAGGATTGAATTTGCGGGAATGTCCCGCTATAATGCTGCTGCTTTATGAATTTTGATTCAATAGAACGCAAGATGCAGGGTGTGGGGCTTTCCCGCGCGGCGATTGATGCATTCCGCCACAGCGTCGGGGTGCTTACTTCCGACCAGTCCATGATGATTCCGGAGTCGGAGATTGAGCCCGCTCGTGATGTGGCCGATTGGGAGTCACTGGTGGCTGCCACTCCGGAGGCCGATGCCGCCTTGCTGGCCCAGGCGGTGCTGGTGAAGCTGAACGGTGGCCTGGGCACCGGCATGGGCCTGCAGAAGGCCAAGAGCCTGTTGGAAATCAAGCCCGGCGTGACCTTCCTGGATACTATTGTGCGCCAGGTGCAGAATTTGCGCGAAAAGGCGCAGTACCCGGTGAGCATGCTGCTCATGAACTCGTTCTCTACCAGTGAGGATACCATGGCCCATCTGGCGCAGTATGTGGATTTTGCGGATGCCGCCCAAGTGGAAATGCTGCAGAACCGCGTGCCCAAGCTGGTGACGGATACGCTGGAGCCGGTGGAGTTCCCGGCTAACCCTGAGCTGGAGTGGTGCCCGCCCGGTCATGGCGATATCTACCCCGCGCTGGTGGGCAGTGGCTGGCTGGATAAGTTGCTCGCCGCCGGCGTGAAGTATGCTTTCGTTTCCAATTCGGATAATCTGGGTGCCCAGCTGGATACCCGTTTCCTGCGCTGGTTTGCGGAGAGTGGTGCCCCCTTTGTGATGGAGGTGACCCGCCGCACCGAGGCGGATAAGAAAGGCGGCCACCTGGCTACCCGCAAGGCCGATGGACAGCCCATCCTGCGCGAGGTGGCCCAGTGTCCGGATGCGGATGTGCCGGAGTTCCAGAATATTGAGAAACACCGCTATTTCAACACGAACAACCTCTGGATTCGCCTGGATGCGCTCAAGGAGGCACTGGAGACTAACGGCGGTGTGTTGCCCCTGCCGGTCATCTGCAACAAGAAGACCGTGAACCCGCGCGATGCCGCTACCCAGCCCGTCTACCAGCTGGAAACAGCCATGGGCGCCGCCTTGCAGTGCTTCCCCGGTGCCCGCGCCGTGTGCGTGCCCCGCTCCCGCTTCTTCCCGGTCAAGACCTGCTCAGACCTGCTTCTGCTGCGCTCGGATGCCGTGGAGATTGACGCCGCCGGCGCCATGAAGCTGGCCCCGGAATGCAACGGCGTGGCCCCTGTGGTGCTGCTGGACGGTAAGCTCTACAAGCTCGTGGACTCCCTCGATGCCCTCGGCGTGCCCTCCCTGAAGTATGTGAGCAAGCTGGTGGTCACCAAGCCCCATACCTTCGCCCCCGGTGAACCCCTCTCCGGCGAGGTCTGCATCTGATTTGCAGCTCTCCGTTCTCCTCCTTTCCCCCGGATGCTCCCCGCTGGTGCATCCGGGGCTTTTTTGCGCATTTATCTTACGAAAATGTGAGAAATTGCCACTTTTGTCTTGATAAAATGTGAGAAATTGCCACTTTTATCTTGATAAAATGTGAAAAATGGCTTATTCTTCTCGAGGATAAAGAAGGCTAATAGTATGGAACGCAATGTATTGGAGGAATTAAAGCGTTGGAAACAGAGTGAACGGCGTAAACCGCTAGTTATACAAGGAGCCCGCCAGGTCGGAAAAACCTGGATTATGCGCGAGTTCGGGCGGCGTGAATACCGGAACACGGCGTACCTGAGTTTTGCCGATACTCCCCACGCAGCGTCAATATTTGAGAATGGGTACAATGTAGAGGACTTGATTCAGTCCATTTCCCTGCTGACCGGCGTGCCTGTGGAGCCGGGAAACACGCTGGTGGTATTGGATGAGATTCAGGAATGCGAGCGCGCTCTTAACGCATTGAAGTTTTTCCGGGAAAATGCTCCACAATACCACATCATGGCTGCCGGCAGTCTGCTAGGGGTGGCGGTGCGGCAACGAAGGATGTCTTTTCCCGTGGGGCAGGTGGATTTCCTGCATTTGCATCCTCTGAGTTTCCGTGAGTTTCTGAGCGCACTTGGGGAAGACGCCTTGGTTTTCTCTTTGGAGAGGGCTGAGGGGCAATTATTGAAAGCTCTTCATGAGAGACTGGTGATCCGGCTTAAGGAATACCTGTATGTTGGGGGAATGCCGGAAGTGGTGTCGGTTTATGCCAGCAGTAGGGATTTTGTGGAAGCGAGGAGAGTGCAGCAACAGATTATCCAAGGCTATGAAAACGACTTTTCGAAGTACACCACCCCGCGGGACGTGCCCCGGATTCATGCCGTTTGGAATTCTGTGCCGTTGCAATTGGCTCGCGAAAATCGGAAGTTTGTGTACAAATACCTGGGAGCGGGCGCGAGGGCCCGCGAGTATGAGATGGCGGTGGAATGGCTGCTTCTGTGCGGATTGCTGCACCGGGTCAGGCGCGTCACCAAGCCCGGTGTTCCACTGGCGGCGTATGAATCTCCCAATGCATTCAAACTCTATGGGCTGGACTGCGGTTTGCTGGGAGCAATGGCTCGACTTGATAGTCGCAGCATGGTGGGGGGTAATGCTATTTTTGAGGAGTTCAAGGGAGCTCTCACCGAGCAATTTGTGCTGCAGGAACTGCTGTGCTCCTCCGATTGGAAACTTGCTTATTGGGAGCCGGAAAGCGGAACCGCCGAGGTTGACTTTGTGGTGCAGATGGAGCATGAGGTTATCCCCCTGGAGGTAAAAGCAGGGGTGAATCTGAGGGCTCGCAGTCTGGCCTCGTACAGAGAGCGCTATGCCCCGCCATTTGCCATGCGAACCTCATTGGCTCCGCTGGAATGGAACGCCGGCCTCTGGAATATCCCGCTTTACCTGATTAGTGGTGCAGGGCAGGTCACACTGTCCGGAAATCAGCTGAAATAGCGGTGGTAGAGCCAGCCACCCAGCTTGTAGGAGCACCAGGCCCACAGGAGGAGGACGCAGCCGCCCCTGCGGCTGCGTCCTAAATGGGTAGGAATCTCAATATCCAGCGCTGCCAGGGTAAGCAGGGTGCCGATGAGGGTAGCCCCGAAAATAGCAATGACGCGTTGGAACAATTATTCTGCAACTGGATATTCACCCTCTCCGGCAAGTAA
>CAZTAX010000018.1:0-6846 GCA_964611765.1 uncultured Akkermansia sp.
CTTTGTTCCATACCCAGGGTTCCGCTGCTGACGCAGCTACACCCTGGGCTCTATTATTGTGGCGCCCGCCGGTGAGCGGGGCTCAAAATTCCGCGGACGTTCCGTCCGCAAACTGCTCGACAAACTCGCATTTGTCACCCCACCAATGAGCATAACACAACAATCTTTAACTGCCGCATCAATAATTGAAGCCAGTCCACGTTCCGGCAACTCCCCCCTCTCCACTATGAATCAGGCACCCTCCCCCATTCCTGACAGCGAAATACTGCTCTACACCTCTCCCGATGACTAAGTGCAGCTGGATGTCCGCATGCAGCATGACACCATGTGGATGACTCAGCAGATGATGGCCGAACTCTTCCAGACGACGGTACCAAACATCAACGTGCATATCAAAAAACATTCTGAAAGAATCTGAGCTGCAAGAAGAAGGAACTATTAAAGATTTTTTTAATAGTTCGAGAGGAAGGTTCCCGCACGGTTCGCCGACCGGTCAATTTTTACAATCCGGACATGATTCTTTCCGTGGGGTACCGCGTCAACACCCGACGTGGTACTCAGTTCCGCATCTGGGCCACGCAGCGACTGCGCGAATACCTGGTCCGCGGCTATGTGGCACATGAAAAGCGATTACAGCAACTGGGCCAGGTGGTGCAGATTCTGGGCAGCTGCTCACCAGCTCCCTGGCAGCTACCGCCACATACACCTCTCTGTTCCTGCCGTTTTCCCTGCTGACACCCCGCAGATATCATCTGGCTGAGGTGGAAACCTGGATTGCAATGGCGGTCGGGGTTCTGCTGGTTGGTATGATTCAGGCCGTTGTGGCATTCGGGGTGTTCCGGAATCTCAATCTCCCCCGAATCGGGAAGGAGCTGCTGCTGGTCAGTTTCTGGTTCCTCCCCGTCATCTTTCTGAGGGACCTGGCAGGTGAGCTTGACAGCCGCACCTCGTACCTCTCTATTTTCTTCACAACCTTGCTTACCGCCCCGCTGCCGATTCTGCTTTGCCTCTTCAACCGTTTCTTTGACCGTAAATTAGACAAGCCCGCGCTTCCGGCAGACTACGCAACCAGCCCACTTGAACATTTTGTCTCACATCTGAATAAATTCTCTTGCTTTTTCATCAGATATGAGACAAAATACACTTATGCAGGAACGATGGCCACTATATGCAGGGGCAGCTGCGGCTGTAAAGAAACTGGGCTCAGATTTAAAGGATGCCCGGCGGCGGAGGCGCATTGCAACGATCACACTGGCCGCGCGGGCCCGCGTTTCGCGAGCCACGCTGTACCGCATCGAGAAAGGCGACCCCGGTGTTTCCATGAGCAGCTACGCAGCAGTTATCTTTGCACTGGGTCTCATCGACCAACTACGCAATGCATTCGATTCCCGGAACGATGCCGTGGGGCTTGGGCTGGAAGCTGAAAACTTACCGAAAAACATTGTAAACAAACGCTATGACCAGTGATACCGAAATCGGTGTTTACACAGACCTGATGCAGCAGCCCGGAGCCCCATGCATCCGGGTTGGCACGCTGTGGTTTCACCACCGCAGGCAGGCCACAGCCAGTTTTGCCTACGCTGCGGAATGGCTGAACCACCCGCACAGCTATGAGCTGGAACCCGCGCTGCCGCTCGGCAACGGTGTTTTCCACACCGCCGCAGGGCAGACGCTTTTCGGTTCCATGGGCGACAGCGCACCAGACCGTTGGGGGCGCCGACTCATCCAGAAAGCCCACCGGCAGGGAATGCCCGGCTATGCAACCATCACCGGAGCATTGGGAGAACAGCATTACCTGCTGGGCGTGAACGATGCCGCCCGCATGGGAGCTCTGCGCTATTCTACGGACGGCGGGAAAACGTTTCTGCACAGTAATGAAGGAGCACCCATTCCCCCGCTGATTGACTTGCTGCGACTGCACAACATCTCCCAGAAAATATGCAAGGACACCGCCACCCCGGAAGAACTCCACATGCTGCTCAGCCCGGGTTCTTCGCTGGGCGGAGCCTGGCCCAAAGCTAATGTGCAAGACAAAACCGGCGCCCTCTACATAGCCAAGTTCAGTCAGCCGCACCAGGAATACAACACCGTGGCATGGGAAGCCGTTGCTCTCACCCTGGCCCGCATGGCCGGGCTGCGTACACCGGAGTTCTCCATCAGACATCCACAACGGAGGAAAACCGTGTTCCTGAGCCGCAGATTCGACCGCAGCCACACCGGCACGCGTCTTCCTTATATCTCAGCCATGACACTCATGCAGGCCCGCGATGGAGAAACGCATTCCTATTCAGAACTTGCTGCCCACATCAGCCAGTTTGCCGCCAATCCAAAAGCAGATTTACGTGAGCTATGGTGTCGCATCGCCCTGAGCATCATGCTCACCAATGTGGATGATCACCCGCGCAACCACGGCTTCCTGCGACTCGAAAGCAAAGGTTGGCAACTCTCCCCACTCTTCGATGTGAACCCCACCCCGGAATATGTGAAAGGGCATACGCTTTCCATGGATATAGCTGATGGCGACAATACTGCATCCCTGGAGCTGCTGCACGAACAAGCCGTTGATTTCTACATCCGCCCCGGCGAAACAGCCGCCCTGCTCCGCTCCATTGCCCAGGCAGTATCACAATGGCGCAGCGTGGCCACCGGTTTCGGCATTTCCACCTCCGAACAAAATGAAATGGCCTCAGCATTTGAACACCCGGACGGCTACAGGGGTGTGCTTTCATAATTGACTGGCCGTCTTTTTTTTATATAATTCACCTATGAGCAACAAGGAAACGCCCCCGGATGCAGGGTTGCATGCAGCCGTAGTCTGCAACAAGCCAGAGCTGATTGATGCCCTGCTGGCGGAGGGGGCGGATGTGAATGCCCGGATGACGAACCCGGACGAAGCAGTGGAGCTCAACCAGGTCACCGCGCTGTACGTAGCCGCCCGTTTCGGCAGAATCGAATGTCTGAAACGCCTGCTGGCCGCGGGGGCAGATGTGAACGCAGCCGATGCGCACCAGACTGCCCCGCTGCATGTGGTGGCCGGTAACAACGACCTGAATAAACTTTCTGCCAGAACCCAGCTGGAATGCGTTCAGCTTCTGCTGGCCGCAGGAGCAGATGTGCACCTGCGCAACGAACTGGGTGATACCCCGCTGCACTATGCCGCCCAGAGTGGTAATGCCGAGGTGATCCGCGCCCTGCTGGAGGCCGGAGCCGATGCCAACAGCCGCGACAACGAAGGCTACCAGCCCATCCACGGCGCAGCCTTCCACGGCCACATGGAAATCATCCGCCAGCTGCTCGCTGCCGGGGCTGACATCAACTCACGTGAGGGAGCCGGATTCACCCCGCTGGCCCTGGCCACCATCTACTACGGCACCGCAGAGAACCTGCGGGAGCTGATTCAGCTGGGGGCCGATGTGAATACCGTTACCGATGAAGGCACCAACCTGCTGCACCACGCAGCCAACTCCCTTTCTCCCTGGCCTGAGCAGGAAAAAAAGATGGAAGAAGTGCTGAAGTACGGTCTGGATGTGAACGCTTTTTCCCGAAACGGTCACACGCCCCTGCACTCGGCAGCCATCAGATTCTTCGTGAAGAAAGCCCCCTTCGGGTGCATGGAACTACTCGTCCAGGCCGGGGCGGATGTGCGGGTCAGGCACGACAATACCACCCTGCTCCATCTTGCAGTCGCTTCCGGGCAGCCGGAGATGCTCTCCCTCCTCCTCAAGGCCGGCGCCAGCCCCACTGAAGCGGATAACAACGGCAACACCCCGCTGGGCTATGCCTACCTCCTCTCCCACAAACTCCGCGTCCCCCGAGCCACCCGGAAACAAATCATCCACCTCCTCCTGACCGCCGCCCCGGAGCTCGAAAAGGAACTCACCACCCTGAAGCGCCGCTACTGGTTCAACAAGCTGCTGAACTTCATCCTGCTCCTGGTCGTGCTGCGCTTCCTCTGGCTCCTGCTCAGCTGATAACCGGCAAATCACGGTGCGATTAATCGCCCACTTTTACTCAAACAGCGAGAGCACGGCCTCGGCAGCTTTGGCGGCGGCTCCGCCGTGACCCAGGCGGCTCATGGATTCCTGCATCTCGGCCAGCACCTTGGCGCGGGATTCCGGCTGGGTGAGTCGCTCCAGCTCTGCGATGCAGTTCTCCACATTGAAATCGTGCTGGATGAGCTCGCGTGTCACCGGCTTGTCCACCAGGATGTTCACCATACCGATATACTTGATGGTGAGAATCATGCGGCCAATCATGTAAGTACCGGCTGATACCTTGTACACCAGGGCAAAGGGCAGCTCATGCAGCGCAGCTTCCAGCGTGGCCGTACCGGAGGTAACCAGGGCGGCCTCGGCGCGATCCATGAGGTCATGGTAGCTGCCGGGGCAGATATTGATGATTTCGGCGGGCATGCCGGCTTCATCGGCCATGCGCCGCCTGGTGGGAGCCAGCTTCTCAGAGCTGGCAGAAGTCTCAAAGCGCCACTCGGGATGGCGGGTGCGGAGCTCCTTCACCACGTCCAGGAACACAGGGAAATGGCGCTCCACCTCGCGGTTGCGGCTGCCGGGGAAGAGGCCGATGAGGTTCTTCTCACGCACATCGGTGCGGCGGGCGGCCAGAATATCATCCACCAGCGGGTGACCCACAAATTCCGTGCGCAATCCGGCCTTCTCAAAGAGGGGTTTCTCAAAGGGGAAGGTGCACATCATCAAATCCAGCACAGCGGCCAGCTTGGGGATACGCCCCTTCTTCCAGGCCCATACCATGGGGGCAATGAACCAGGCAATCTTCGTCCTGGGGCAGACCTTGTGCACGCGCTCGGCCAGGCGCTGGTTGAAACCGGGGTAGTCGATGAGCAGGAGGCAATCCGGCTGGTCAGCGGCGATGCGTTCGGTCATCTCCTTGAGCTTACCGGCAAAGAAGCGGATGTGGCGCAGCACCTCCACGATGCCGATGACGGCCGCGGCATCAGCCCAGTCCTCCACACCGGGGGCAAGAGCGTGCATTCGGTTGCCGCCAAGGCCCACAATTTCTGCATCCGGACGGCGGCGCAACAGCTCCTGAATGACCAATGCGCCCTGCTTATCGCCGCTCTTCTCACCGGCTACCACGTATATCTTCATACCATTACTCTACCACGCGCGCGAAAAATTGCAAGAAAAGACTTTTCATCCGCGCAAATGTGTGCATAATCCCCGCATGCACGAATTCCTTGTATTCTGTATGGACTGCATTCAGCAGTGGGGTTACTGGGGCGTGGTAGTGCTCATGGCCATGGAAAGCTCCATCATCCCGGTGCCGAGTGAAATCGTGGTGCCGCCGGCAGCCATTGCCGCCACCTTCCCGGATGCCACCATGTCGTTCTGGGGCGTGGTGATTGCGGGCACGGTGGGTTCCTACCTGGGTTCGTGCGTGATGTATTTCATGGCGCTCTGGCTGGGGCGACCCTTCATGTTCCGCTTCGGCAAGTATTTCCTGATGCCGCCGCACAAGATTGAAAAGGCGGAGGTATTCATGAACAAATACTCCACCGCCGGCATCTTCTTTGCGCGTTTCCTGCCGGTGGTGCGCCACCTCATCTCCATTCCCGCCGGTCTGGTGAAAATGAACTTCGCCATGTTCAGTGCCGCCACCATCATCGGCTCTGCCATCTGGTGCTGGGTGCTGGCCTGGTTCGGCGACAAAGTGGGCAGCGAGCACCCCGAAATCATGAACAGCCCGGAGGATCTGGTGCACGCCGTGAAGGATGAATCCCACCTGGTGGTGCTGGCCATTGTAATGCTGGCTGCCCTCTATGCCCTCATGAAATACATGACCCGCGACAAGAAATAACATTTCATTCAGAACTATGTCCAACGAAAACCTTATCGATGAAATTCTGCGTCTGAAACAGGAACGCAACGCCGTCATTCTGGCGCACAGCTACCAGCGCCCGGAAATCCAGGACCTGGCCGACTTCGTGGGCGACTCCCTGGCCCTGGCCCGCAAGGCGCAGGAGGCGGAGTGCGATGTCATCGTCTTCTGCGGTGTGCACTTCATGGCGGAGACCGCCTGCATCCTGAACCCGAGCCGCACTGTGCTGCTGCCGGATATGAACGCCGCCTGCTCGCTGGAGGCCTCATGCCCCGCCGAGGAGCTGGCCGCTTTCCTGGAGGAGAACAAGGACAAGAACTACTACGTCATTGCCTATGTGAACTGTTCCATCGGCGTGAAGGCGCTGGCGGATGTCATCGTGACCAGCGGCAACTCCCAGCGCATCATCGAGACCGCCCCCACGAACCGCCCGATTCTCTTTGTGCCGGACCGCAACCTGGGTGCCTGGACCTCCCTGAAAACCGGCCGCGTGATGACCATGTGGAACGGCGCCTGCCACGTGCACGAGCGCTTCACCCGCGACCAGCTCCTGGCCACCAAGGCCAAACACCCGGACGCCCTGGTGGTCTGCCACCCGGAATGCCAGGAACCCATCCGCCTGCTGGCCGACCACATCTGCTCCACCGAAAAGATGATTCCCTACTGCCGCGACACCGAGTGCAGCAAGTTCATCATTGTGACTGAAACCGGCATTCTGCACCGCCTGTGCAAGCTGGTGCCGGGCAAGGAATTCATTCCCATGGACATGGGCCAGTGCTCCTGCGCCGAGTGCGAGTACATGAAACTCAACACACTGGAGAAGATCCGCAACTGCCTGCGCGACATGACTCCCGAAGTGCGCGTACCGGAGGAACTGCGCCTGCGCGCAGAAGCCCCGCTGAAACGCATGCTGGAGCTTTCCAAGTAAATGAACCTGGCCCCGCACATCCTGGCCCACGGCAACTGGATTTCCATGGAGGAATTCATGGAGCT
>CAZTAX010000018.1:6856-19225 GCA_964611765.1 uncultured Akkermansia sp.
TGGCCCTCTATGCCCCGGACGGCGGCTATTACAACACCAACATTGCCGATATCGGCTTCCGCGGCGATTTCTCCACCACCGCCACCATGAGCGACCTGCTGGCCCGCCGACTGGTCCAGCAGTGGGAGCAGAGCTGCCGCGCCTTCAACCGCCGCCTGCCCATCATCGAAATCGGCGGTGGCAACGGCGATATGGCGGTGAGCATGGCCCGTTCACTCGGCTTCTTCAACCGCCTGCGCGTGCGATACTACATGGTGGATCGCTCCAAGGCGCTGCGCGATCTGCAACTCATGGTGGGCGGCAACTTCGTGCGTGTGTACGACACCATCAGGAAAGCGCTGAAACACGCCGGGGGCCGGGCCTTCATCTTCTCCAATGAACTGCCGGATGCCTTCCCTGCCCGCCAGTTCGTGTACCAGGACGGCGCGTGGCTGGAGCTGGGATTCTCCGTGAACCGCGGGCAGATTGTACGAGCGGTAAAGCAGCGCCCGCTGCCGGAGTCCAGCGTATTCACCCGATGGGCCTACGAGGGACAGATTGTGGAGGTGCAGGAAAGCTACCACAAGTGGTATGCCGCCTGGCAGCCGCTCTGGAAATGCGGCACCATGGTCACCATCGACTACGGCGAAATGAACGACACCCTCTACCACCGCCGCCCCGCCGGCACCCTGCGCGGCTACAAGGCTCACCAGCTCGTCAGCGCCGATGAGCTTCCCGCCCTGGCCGGCAAATGCGATGTAACCGCCGATGTGAACTTCACCGACCTGCACCAGCTGGCAGCAAACTGCGTGGGCGACCGCGTGCAGTACATGAGCCAGCACGCCTACCTCAAAGACCTGGCCGACCCCGCCAGCGCCGCAGACCGCCACCTGATTGCCGTACCCGGCGCGGGCGATCATTTCAACGTGCTCATCCAACACCGTTTCGAATCATGAGCCGCCGCACGAAATGCACGCTGACGGCCCTGCTGGCGGCTACCCTGGGCACGGTCATTCTGGCAGGGGACATTGTGCTGCCCGGCTGGCTCTGCCGCGGCGGCGAATGGGAAGGCCCGGTGACTGACCACTTCGACGGCAAGTTCTTCTATAACCCGGAGCCCGGCACGCTGTACAAGACCAGTAACCTGCTGCAGTGGCTCCAGGAGCGACACACCAAGGGGGAATACCCCACCGTCACCCAAAACGCCCACCAGCCGCAGCTCGCCCCCAGGGTGGACGGCCAGGACTGGGAGGTCACCCTGGTGAACCACTCGACCCTGCTCATCCGCACCGCAGGGCTCAACATCCTGACCGACCCCATCTGGAGCGACTATACCAGCCCGGTGCAGGGACTGGGCCCCCGCCGCCACCGCCCTGCCGGCATCCCCTGGGAACAACTGCCCCACATTGATATCTGCCTACTCTCCCACGACCACTACGACCACTTCGATGCCCCCACCCTGAAGCGTCTGGCAGCAGAGCATAACCCGCTCTTCATCGTGCCTCTGGGGCTGGCAGGGTTGCTGCAATACCACTGCGGCGAGGATGTGCGCTTCATCGAAGCCGACTGGTGGGACAGCGTGCAACATGGCGAACTGCGCATCACCCTCACCCCGGCCAAGCACTGGAGCAACCGCTACCGCAAGACCTACACACGCAACCGCTCGCTCTGGTGCGGCTTCTACCTGAAATCCGCCGGTGGCCCCTCCATTTATTATGTGGGCGATTCCGCCCGTTCGAACTGCTTTGCGCAGATTCACGCCCGACTCGGCGCGCCGGATGTCGCGCTCATCCCCATCGGGGCCTACAAGCCGGACTGGATCCGCAACGGCCACATCTCCCCCGCCGAAGCAGTGGAAGCCTTCCGCCAGCTGCACGCCCGCCGGGCCATTGCCTGCCATTTCGGCACCTGGCAACTCGCCAACGAAGGCTACCGGGAAACGCTCGATGACCTGGCCAAAGCCCTGAAGGAAAACAACATCCCCGCAGAGCACTTCATCGTCCCGGATAACGGGCAGACCCTGCGGGGAACAAAGTAAATCAATCGCGCACCACGCCAACGTAGGGCAGATTGCGGTAGAGGGAGCCATCCGCATCCATACCGTAACCCACAAGGTACAGATTCGGGGAAACAAGCCCCACGTAGTCAGCCTCGAACTCCACGCGGCGGCCTTCCGGCTTGTCCACCGCCACGGCGGTGACCACCTCGGCAGCGCCGAGGCGCAGCAACTCGGCTTTCACGTTCTTGAGCGTCACGCCGCTGTCCAGCACATCGTCCAGCACCAGCACGCGCATATCTTCGCAATACGGCACCGGGGTCTTCCAGGTCACCTTGCCGCTGGTTTCGCGGGCTGCGCCATAGCTGGATACACGGGCGGTCTCCAGGATGAAATTCACCGGCAGATAACGCAACAGATCAGCCGTGAACCACAGTGCACCGTTCAGCAGAGAAAGCACCTTCACCGGGCGTTCATCGCCGAAGCGCTCAATGAGTTGAACGGCCATCTTGCGGAGCGCGGCATCAATTTGTTCAGCAGAGAAGAGAGGTTCGATGTTCATGATTATTTGAGTTTTCTGCGGGTTACTATGTAAACTTTGTCACCATGCCGCACTTTCTGCGGCACTGCTATAAGAGCTGTTGCCCCCTTGGGAGCCACCTGCACCACCCGGGTCTCGCCCGCCTCGTCATCGCACCTCACCTCCGGCACCGTCACACGCACAATGCCCGTGGTCACCCCGGTTATCTCAATCTTATCCCCCGGCGAAACCGGGCCTGCCTCCAGGCGGATTTCCGCCACGCCGGCTCTGGCATACCAGCGCATCACACGGCCCAGATGCTGCCTCTGCTCCAGCGCCAGGCTGTTGGAACAGCCGCTCCAGGTATCCCACTCCTCACCCAGGTAATAGCCGCCGTGCCAGAACTGGCGGTTAAACACACGCAGCAGTTCGGCTTCCCATGCAGCCACCTTCTCCGGGCTCCACTCCCCAGCGGCACAGCACTGCACCGCTTCCTTGTACACCGAGGTCACGGTCGAGACGTATGCCTCCGAACGCCCGCGGCCCTCCAGTTTGCAAACAGACACACCGACCTCCACCAGCTGGTCAATCACACGGATGGTGCAGATATCCTTCGGGGACATGACGTACTGGTTATCAATATCCATCTCGAAGCCTGTCTCCGTATCCGTCACGCGGTATTTGCGGCGGCAGAGCTGGTAGCACTGGCCTCGGTTGGCACTGGCATTGTAGGCCGCCAGACTCATGCCACACTTGCCGGAAATGCCGATGCAGAGCGCCCCATGGGCGAATACCTCGATGCGCACCAGCTTGCCGGACGGGCCGGTGATATTCTCCCGCTTAATACCTTCGATAATGTGGCGGATCTGGCTGAGCTTCAGCTCACGGGCCAGCACCATCACATCCGCATAGGCGGCAAAGAAACGCACCGCCCCCATGTTGCACACATTCGCCTGCACGGAGATATGCACCTCCAGCCCGATACTGTGGGCATACGAGATAACAGACAGGTCTGCAGCAATCACGGCATCCACCCCGGCTTCCTTCGCCTGGCGAAGCAGCTGCTGCATCCCCTCCAGCTCCTCATCGTAGATAATCACATTGCAGGTAAGGTAAGCCTTCGCCCCGCACGCATGGCACAGGCGGGCCACCTTCGGCAAATCCTCCACCGTGAAGTTCACCGTGGAGCGGGCTCGCATATTATACAGGCCCACGCCGAAGTACACGCTGTCCGCCCCGGCGCGCAACGCCGCAGCCAGGGACTCGAACGACCCTGCGGGGGACATGATTTCCAACTCCTGCATGCGCGAGAGTGTACCTGTTATTCGCTGAAAGGTCAAGGCGGAAGGCCATCCAACCCCGGAAAATCCTGTTTTTTACCGCCACAACATCAAAACATGCTTGCCAAGTTTGCACACTTCAGGTAGATTTAAAGAAGAATCAGCTTTATCACTATGAGAAGAAATCTCCTTCTTTCCTCCCTTTTCCTGACCGCTGCCCTCCCTGCCCTGGCAGCGCCCGCACTGTTTACGAATCCGCTGGAATCAAAGACGCGCGAAAACGTGACCTGCACCGCCGGCACCCTAACCGGAGACTACGGCTCCCTGTATTCCCGCCAGGCCATCTACAACGTCTCCCACTTCCGCAAATCAAATGCCGCCACCACCGCAGTGGGCATGACCATTGACCTCTCCGCTGCGGCAAAAGTTACCGAACCCACCAGGCTGCTCACTTTTGAAAGCACCCACGAACTCGGGCTCATGGTCACCCCGGAAGGCATTACCGGCAACTGGCATGGCGCTCCATGGGGGGAAACCATCACCTTTGGCAAGCTTGCCAACCACCCCGCTGCCTTCAACCGCGGAGGCAGTGCCTATATCACCCTCACCGTGGTAGCCTCCGGTTGCAGCGGCGCCGGCTGGAACGGCATCGGCGGCATCATGGGTTACGATGTGAACGGAGACCTCGTCATCAACCTGCCCCGCCTCGCTTCCGCCGAAAACAAGGCCTTTAAGGCCATTCATGCCAACACCGATTTTGTCAAGTGCCTTTCCGTCACCCCGGATGTCAGCCGCTCCATAGCGGATGTGGCAACAAAAGCCGCCGCTCAGGCTGCCAAGACCCAGCGCAAATACTTGAAGGCCCAGGGAGAGCTGCTCAGCCCCACCCAGTGGACCGGCCTCGGCATTCTGCTGCTGCTGGGGCTCGGCGCCGTCAGTATTTTCAGACTGCGTAAGGGCAAGTGGTGATTCCTCCTCTTCCCTGCTGATTTTCACCTCGCCCTGCGGCTCCGCTGCAGGGCTTTTTGCATGAATCTGAGCCTTCTGCTCTGATATAGCATTCAACATGCTTGCAAACGATAAATCCGAGTTTAGTGCAAGGATCAATTAAAAGTCAGGCGGGCCGTAGGCCCGCAGAATTTCTTCAATTGTCGATAGTCACTCGTCAATTGTCAATTCTGTTAAACTCTGATTTATCCCTCCTTCCCGCATCGAAAAAACGGGTGCCGCCACCCGGAGAGGGGTGGCGGCACGCAGTTTAAATGTGGTTCAAGCGGTTATCAGGCGTTCTCCTTCTTGGGCAGAAGGAACAGGATGATACCACAGAGCATCATGAGCACACCGGCAAGGCTCAGCACCGCGGAGAGCGGAGTGCCGGCATCCTTCAGCATGCCACCCAGCCAGGACACCAGAGCACCGGCACCCACGGAGGTGAGGTTCAGCAGACCATAGCCCGTGGCGGCGAAGCGCTCATCGATGGTGCTGCGGAGCACCGGCATGAGGGTGGCATCCATAGAGCCCTGGGCCACGCCCTGCATGGAAACCAGGGCAAGCACAGCAGCCAGACCAATGGCGTCACCGAACATCATGGCCAGCAGCACGCAGGGGCCTGCAATGCAGAAAGCTATACCGGGCACGTAGGCGCGGGCGTTCTTGTTGCGCAGGTACCAGCGGTCAGCAATCACGGCACAGGCCAGCACGGAGATGTACTTGGCAATGTTGATCCAAAAGGTGGCCTGGGGACCGGCCTCAGCCTCGGAGATGCTGAACATATCCTGCAGCAGGCGCGGATACCAGC
This sequence comes from uncultured Akkermansia sp., assembly GCA_964611765.1. Classification (GTDB taxonomy): domain Bacteria; phylum Verrucomicrobiota; class Verrucomicrobiia; order Verrucomicrobiales; family Akkermansiaceae; genus Akkermansia. The sequence goes on from CAZTAX010000018.1 coordinate 12,430, forward strand.
CCAGCAGGAACCAGTTGGCAAAGCCGGCGAAGGAAATCATGAGCAGCAGCAGGTACATGCCACGACCGGTGAAGATGCTCTTGAGCATCTGGCCCAGCGTGAACTCGGGAGCGGCAGGGGCAGTAGTCGCCTCGGCAGCAGCTTCGGTGGCGGGAGTTTCCTCGGCCTTCGGGTCACGCAGGAAGAAGAGTACGATGAGACCGTATGCCACACCGATGAAGCCGAACAGCTCGAAGGTAAGGCGCCAACCCATCTGGCAGGGGTCGCCGGCCATCATGGCACCGCAACCGGCCAGCACCTGACCGGCATAGATACCGCTCATGTGCAGACCTGTAGCCAGGGAGCGGGTACCACCGCGGTGGTAGTCAGTGATAAGGGCCAGAGCAGCTGGGATATAGAAAGCCTCGCTCACGCCCATGGCGGCACGCCAGAAGATGAGTTCCTCGTAGGTTTCAGACTTACCGGTCATCCAGGTCACCACAGACCACACCACCAGAGAGCACATGATGATGAAGGAGCGGCTGAAGCGGTCGGCCAGGTAGCCACCCACGGGAGAAAGAGCGGCATACACAATGAGGAAGGCGGAGGTCACCATGCCGAACTGGGCCTGCGTCATCTCAATGCAGCCCGGACCTTCGGTCATGGACTTGTTGAGCACGGCCAGCAGCTGGCGGTCGAAATAGTTGAGCATCACCACCACCCACAGAACAGCCACAGCAATCCAGGCCCACTTACCGGGCTTGGTCACGGGAGCATTCGGAGAGATGGCGGGTTTCTTGAGTCCTTTCTTGCAAGCGGCCATGATGGCCAGCACAGCGATACCGAGCGCCACCCAAGGGGTGAGGTCGGCCAGGAACGTCAGGATGGGATTAGGTTCAGGCATATTAGTTATGTGTGTTCGTTGTTATTTGGAGAGATTGATGGTGGAAATCACCGGGGTGCGCACACCGGGATGAGTCTCACCGGAGATGATGAAGACCGTGCCCATGACCTTCACGGCCGGGGCGGTGGCAATGCCGATGCTGTTCTGCCCGGCCACGGTCCAGGCATTCTTGCAGGGGTCAAAGCTGTAGATGGTTGTATTCTGCCCGGGGTGGTCGGCAGGAGCATTGCCGGCCAGGCTGGCGCGGTAGAAGTTGCCGGGATCACCGCAGAGCAGCAACAGCCCGCCGCGCATGGCCGGCATGGGCGTGGCCGGGGCCACGATAGTTTCGGGCATATCGGCAGCGGTGCTCCATGTGTTGGTGGCGGGGTCATAGCAGAGCGTACTCTTCAGGTAGGTACGCTCAGCCGCGCCCTTGGCATCCGGATGCAGCGAACAACCGCCCGCCACATAAATCTTACCCTTGCGGCAGGCACCGGCGGCAGCAAGCATGCGACCTTCGCCGGGCATGGGAGCCAGTTCCTTCCATCCGGCGGCGGTGTCCTTCAGGTCAAGCACGTAGCTGTTGCTCAGGCAGGTCACAGATTCTGCCTTTTCCTGGCCGCCGAACACATAGAGCTTGCTACCCATCTGCACAAAGGCGGGGTATGCCGTGGTAATTGGCAGGTTGGGCAGCGCCTCGGTGGTACCATCGGCCTTGATGCGGGTCACGGTGGACATGTGGCCCTCCATGTTGCAACCACCGGCAATGACCATGCAGCAGCCCTTGCTGGTGTGCGCCGCATAGCCGATGGGGTAAGGCAGTTTCGCCAGCACAGAGCAGCTGCCATCCAGCGGATTGATGCTCAGTATCTCATCGTAGAACACCTTGGCACCTCGCTCCGCCGGAGTCCTGGCGCCCGGCTTCGCATTCGGGAAGTTCGCACCACCGATAGCCAGAATGCGGGCGCCATCCGCAGTCTTCACCACGCTGGCCACCATGCCGGCGCGGCCCACGGAATCGCTGATTTTCGGGCTCTCAGCCAGCGCCCTGGACTCCACTTTCAGCGGCTCCGGGGCGTGGTGGCCGCAACCGGGGCAGCACTGGGCAGACAGCGGCAGGGCGGCCACTGCGGCCAGAATAAAGAGTTTCTTCAACATACTTCAGAATAAAGGTTACATTCTGGCACCCCAGACCTGGTTGGAACGCTTACCGGGGCGCTGCTCACCATTCACAATGACGGCCATGCCGTTCCATACTGCGCAGGGCAGCACAGCACGAGCCACGGCAATCTCGCCGGCATCGTACCAGGTATCGCAGCCGGGGCAGTAGCAAAGGCTCTGGTTGTGGAAGCCGGGGTGATTCTGCGGCGTAAAGCCCTTCACGGTGGCATCATCACCACCCAGCAGGTAAATGCGTCCATCAATCACCGGGGCGGGCGTGGGGGCCGCGCCGCAGTAGTGCGGCAAGTGAGCCAGGCGGCGCCAACCGGTTTCAGTGCTCCAGCTCCAGGCATCTGTCAGCATCTCACGGGCCATGCGGCCGTTGTCGCCGGGCTGCAGACCGATACCGCCGAGCACATAGATGGTGTGGCCGATAGTGGCCATCTGCTGCAGGAAACGACCACGGCAGGGCATGGGCTCACCATCGCTCCAGGTATCCGTCTCGGGGTCATAGACCCACATGCGGGCTTCGGCATCCTGCTCGCCGGGGGCAATGGAACCGCCCTGCACATACACCTTGCCACCCATCACGGCGGCAGCGTGGCCGGTCAGCGTGGTGGGCAGCGGAGCTACCGTCTTGCACTGCACATCGGAGCCATCCCAGGTGAGCATGTAGCAATCAGCCAGAGCACCATCAGCATTGCTGCCGCCAATCAGCATCACACCCTGCGGCAGAGTAGCAGTGGCACCGTAGCCCAGAGGCTTGGGAAGCGGGGTAGCATCCTTCCAGCCATCATTGCCGGGCATCACATAAATGCGGTCGGTCCAGCGCTTGGGGCCACCTTCCCAGAGCGGTTTTTCCGGAAAATTGGCACCACCGCACACGATAAGGGCACCGTTGCTCACGCCGGCGTAGGAACCGGCAAAACCTTCAACATCCGGCAAATCTGCCAGTTGTTTCCATTCAAGTGAAAGCTGTTCTTTTTCCATGATTTCACTACTCTACCACACTCACCCCGCCACCGCAAGCAGGATTTTTACACAAGGCGCGTAAATTCCGCAACATCAGCCGGGGTGAGAGCATCGAGCTCATCCAGCAAGGCCGCAGCAAAGCTCCCGGGACGCGGACAGCGTGCCGCAGCACGTTCTCCGGCAATGCCCAGAATGGCGGCACAGGCGGCGGCTCCGGTAAAAGCATCCGGCGCGGCAGCCACACAGGCCGCAGCCAGCGCGCCCATGGCGCAGCCCACCCCGGTCACCCGGGTCATAAGCGGGTCGCCATTGCTCAGCGCCAGCACTCGCCCGCCATCGGTCACATAGTCCACCGGCCCGGTGACCAGCACGGTGCAGCCGCACTGCTGCGCCAGCTTGCGGGCCGATTGCACAGCGGCGGAACTTTCCTCGGTGGCATCCGTGCCGCGGCCACCGGCAGCCTCTCCGGCCAGCGCCATGATTTCGGAGGCATTGCCGCGGATCAGTGTGGGGTGCATCGCCAGCAGCTCGTGGCAGAACTCAGTTCGGAAGCGAAGCAGCCCCACAGCCACCGGATCCAGCACCCAGGGCCGCCCTGCAGCGTGCGCAGCATCCACCACCGTGCGCATCAGTTCCGCCTGCGGGTGAGACAGCGTGCCCACATTCACCAGCAGGCCATTGGCACACACGCTGAGCAGCTGCTCGCACTCGGCGGCATCATTCAGCATGACCGGTGCCGCCCCCACAGCCAGCAGCATGTTGGCCGTGATACCCTGCACCACATTATTGGTCAGCGAGAGGATGAGCGGATTCTGCTTCCGCAGGTTCTCCAGCACAGCGGCTAAATCATTCGTATTCATACTAAATCACGGGCTGCTTGTTCCGCATTATCCGCCGAGCAGATGGCCGAAACCACCGCCACGCCATCGCAATGCCCCGTGGCACGCAGCTCGCGTGCCCGGGCCGCATCAATGCCGCCAATGGCGCAGATAGGCACCAGGCATTTCGCGGCCAGCTCCGCCCAGCGCTGAACGCCCAGGGCCTCAGGTGCATCATCCTTGGAAATGGTCGGAAACACCGGACCGCAGCCCACATAATCCACCAGAGCAGGGTCTACTGCCGCCATTTCAGCCTCGTTGGTGACGGTGAGGCCCAGTATCATCTCCGGCCCGATGAGAGCGCGAGCCTGCTCCACCGGCATATCCGCCTGGCCGATGTGGATACCATCCGCCCCGATTTCCACGGCCAGTTCCACATCATCGTTGATGATGAGCGGCACCCCCGCCCCGCGCAGGAAATCGCGCAGCGGCAACACCTCCGCCAGCATGGTGGCACGGTCTGAATTTTCGCGGCGATACTGCACCATGCTCACCCCGCCGGCCACAGCGCGCCGCACGGTCTCCAGCAGACCGCAGCGGCAGCGCTCCGGCGCATCCGTCACGAGATACAGGTTCAGATCAAAAGATTTATTCATGAGAGAAAAGTGCCGTTGAATAGTAACGGTCGGCGCCGTCCGGCATAATGACCACAATGGTCTTTCCCTCCCACTCCGGGCGCTGCGCCAGCTGCGTGGCCGCCCACAGAGCAGCACCGGAGGAAATACCCACCAGCACGCCATCCAGCTTACCCAGCTCACGAGCCGTAGTCAGCGGCACTTCGTTATCCACGGTGATAATTTCATCGTAGATGCTGCGATCGAGTGTAGCAGGAATAAAATTGGCCCCGATACCCTGAATCTTGTGAGGTCCGGCAAACCCCTGGCTCAGCAGCGGAGAAGTGGCAGGCTCCACCGCCACCACGTGAATGGCCGGATTCTTTTCCTTCAGGTAGCGCCCGGTACCGCTGATGGTGCCGCCCGTGCCCACGCCGGCCACAAAGGCATCCACCTGACCGGCGCTATCCTCCCATATTTCCGGGCCGGTGGCCGCATAGTGGGCAGCAGGATTGGCCGGGTTCGTAAACTGCCCTGCCAGAATGGCACCGGGAATCTGCTCCACCAGCTCGTTTGCCTTGTCCACCGCGCCCTGCATACCGGCAGAACCGGGGGTGAGCACGATTTCTGCTCCATAGGCTTTCACGATATTGCGGCGCTCCACGCTCATGGTATCCGGCATAGTGAGAATCACGCGGTATCCGCGGGCGGCCCCCACGGCGGCCAGGCCGATGCCGGTGTTGCCGCTGGTGGGCTCCACAATGGTACCGCCGGGCTGCAGGCGCCCCGTGGCCTCAGCATCATCCACAATAGAGCGGGCCACGCGGTCCTTCACCGAGCCGGCGGGATTGTTCGATTCAAGTTTCAGCAGCAGGCGGGCCTTCAGGCCGTGGGCAGCATTGTAGTGCACAGGCTCCAGCAGCGGGGTCCGCCCCACCAGTTCAGGAACTGAAGTATAAGTATTCATGGTAATTTTTCTTATAGTACAAGGGGTCAGAGCTTCTGGAAAGCATTTTCCAGGTCAGCCAGCAAATCGTTAATATGTTCCAGCCCTATGGAGAGGCGCACCGTGCCGGGGGTAATCCCGCCGGCTGCCAGCTCCTCCGCATTCATCTGCGAGTGCGTGGTGCTCGCCGGGTGAATCACCAGGCTCTTCGCATCTGCCACATTCGCCAGCAGCGAGAATATCTGCAGCGAATCGATGAAGCGGAACGCCGCTTCCTGCCCGCCCTCCAGCTCGAAGGTAAAGATGGAACCAGCCCCCCGCGGAAAATACCGCTGATACAGCGCGTGGTCCGGGTGCTCCGGCAGCGAGGGGTGGTTCACTTTCCGCACCTTCGGGTGATTCTGCAGGTATTCCACCACCTTCAGCGCATTTTCCACATGCCGTTCCACGCGCAGCGAAAGTGTCTCAATCCCCTGCAGCAGCTGGAACGCCGCAAAGGGGGAAATGCACGCCCCGGTATCCCGCAGCAATATAGCCCTCAGGTACACCGCAAAAGCAGCAGGCCCCGCAGCTTCAGTAAAACTCACGCCGTGATACGAGGGATTCGGCTCCGCGATGGCCGGGTACTTGCCGCTGGCTGCCCAGTCGAACCGCCCGCCATCCACCACCACGCCGCCCAGGGTCGTGCCGTGGCCACCCAGGAACTTCGTGGCCGAATGCACCACAATATCCGCCCCATGCTCAACCGGGCGAATCAGGTAGGGCGTGCCGAAAGTGTTATCTACCACCAGCGGCAGCCCGTAGCGGTGCGCCAGCTCCGCCAGAAGCTCGATATCCACAATATCGCTGTTCGGATTCCCCAACGTCTCAATGTAAATCGCACGGGTTTCCGGGCGTATCGCCGCCTGCACTTCCAGCGGCCGATGCACATCCACAAAGGTGGTCGTGATACCATAGGCCGGCAGCGTATGCTCCAGCAGATTATAGGTCCCGCCGTAAATCGTACGTTGAGCCACAATATGTCCGCCATTCTGCGCCAGGGCCTGCAAGGTGTAGGTGATGGCAGCCGCACCGGAAGCCACCGCCAGGGCGGCCACCCCGTCCTCCAGTGCCGACATTCGCTGTTCGAGCACGTCCTGTGTAGGATTCGTCAACCTCCCGTAGATATTCCCTGCATCGCGCAGACCAAAGCGGTCTGCCGCGTGGGCGCAGTTGCGGAACACATAGGATGATGTGGCATATACCGGTACCGCGCGGGCCCCTGTTGCCGGGTCTGCGTCCTCCTGCCCAGCATGCAGCTGGAGCGTCTCGAATTGCAATGTCTTGTTCATTTTATTATCCTACAATTTCAGTAGGCGCAAGAATACTACATCTCTCCCTCCCTTTTGTCAATAGTAAATTGGTAGGAATTACAAAATCG
>CAZTAX010000018.1:19325-22868 GCA_964611765.1 uncultured Akkermansia sp.
TCAATCGTCAATCGTCAATCGTCAATCGTCAATCGTCAATCGTCAATCGTCAATCGTCAATCCCCCGTGGGAGTATCACCCGTTTTCAAAGCCTCAGCGAAAGAAGCGGGGAGCCCGGTGCGGGCAATCTTGTCGCCGGCCTGCTGCACATCGTACTGCACGCGGCGGAGGTGGAGGGTAGAGGTCTCCGGGCAGAAGAGGGCGTATGCAGCGCGCCAGTCCAGATCGCGAGGCTGGCCCACCGAACCGGGATTCACCAGGAAGCGGCAGGAGGAGGGCATGTGCAGCGTGAAATCGCCGCGGGCGTCATAATTGATTTCCAGCTTCTCCACCTGCCCTTTGTACAGGCGGAAAATCGATGCGCGGTGGGTGTGGCCGTAGAAGGAAATGCGGTTCTTTATGGAAGAGAACACCTTGCGGGCCTCGTTCACATTTGCAATGCGGCCCCAGCGCTTGGGAGCCTCAGGGGTAGCATGCCCCAGCAGACAATCCTGCCAGGCCGTGTGATGCGGCAGGCGGCGCAGCCAGCGCAGCTGCTCCGGGCTGAGCATATCCTGCGTGCGATCCATCATCTCCATGTACATGGGCACACCGAACACCGCGCGATCCACCAGCGCAGCCTCGTGATTTCCCTGCACTGCGGCCAGCAAGTGCGGCTGTACGAGGGAGAGACATTCGGACGGATTGCCGTTGAACCCGATATAATCGCCCAGCCCCAGAATACCCTCCGCACCGTGGGACTTCATATCGTCCAGCACGGCCTGCAGGGCTTCCAGGTTGGCGTGAATATCGGAAAGGACAGCAACCAGCACGCGTTTAACCCTCCCTCAGCAACTGTTGCAGACGCTCCTTGAACGCCGGAATACCATCTCCCATGGCGGCAGAAATCGGAATAATCTCCACCTTCGGGAAACGCTGGCGCAGAATCTCCAGATTTTCCACGGCGCAGGGTTCGTCTATCTTGTTGGCAATGATGACCCAGGGGCGTGCCGCCAGCTCGTCTGAATAAAGCTTCACTTCCTTACGCAGGGTCTGGATGGCTTCCACCGGGTCGTGCTCCAGGCCGGTCAGGTCCACCACAAAAAGCAGCAGGTGGCAGCGCATGATATGGCGCAGGAACTCATGCCCCAGACCGCGGTTGTTGGATGCTCCCTCGATGATGCCGGGAATATCGGCCACAATGCAGCGCTGGTAGTCCTCGAACTCCACCACACCCACAATGGGCTGCAGCGTGGTGAACGGATAGCTGGCCACCTTCGGCGTGGCGTTCGAAATAGCGGTGAGCAGCGTGCTCTTGCCTGCATTCGGGTATCCCACCAGCCCCGCATCGGCAATGCGGCGCAGCTCAAAGAAGAACACACCACTCTCAGCCTCGGTGCCGTACTCAAACTTCAGCGGTGCCTGGTCGGTAGCCGTGCGGAAATGCCAGTTACCACGACCACCCTTGCCACCCTGGCAGAGCACAAAACGCTCGCCCGGCTCAGTCAGGTCAGCAATCTGTTCCAGCTCAATACCATCGCCCTCGCGCTCCAGCCAGGTAGCCTCCTGCATGGTGGCGGCGTTGCTGCGGTACACGATGGTGCCGGGCGGCACCTTGCCGATGACCGTGCGGCCATCCTTGCCATGCTTGCGGGCGTGCATGCCGGGCATGCCGTCCGTGGCAATCAGCTTCGGGTCATAAAAATAATTGCGCAGATCATTCGTTCCGGTGCTTACCTCCAGAATCACACTGCCGCCATCTCCACCGTCGCCACCATCGGGGCCACCGCGGGGCACAAACTTCTCACGACGGAACGAGGCAAGCCCGTTGCCGCCCTTGCCGGCCTTGGCAAAAATTCGGATGTTATCTACGAACATACCCAGAGATTAGCCTATTTTTCCAGCCTTGGCAAGCCTAAAGGAATGAGAGACCTGCCTTTATGCTCGACACAACCGCTTCCGCAAGGTAGAATGCACAAACGAACCATGATTCCGGATACCCGCTCCATCATCCCCGACAGCCCCCCCGCAGCACCACACCCACCGGTGCCTCCCTGCCCCGCACCGTCGGTGCCCGATGCCCCGGCTTTCCCGTCTCCACCCGGCGAAGTCCGGACCGCCGGCGTGATGCACAGCCGCCCCGCCGGCGATTTCATGGAGCACATCCTCGCTGCTGCCCGCGCCGAGCCCGTCTCCGCCAGCCAGATCAGTGATATCGGAGAGAACGAGGCAGAAGAAGAACCCATCCCCGAATGCCCCATTGCCCCGCGCGAGCTGCCCGTGGGCACCCGACTGCACGGTTACCGGGTGCAGCGCTGCATCGGCGGCGGCGGATTCGGCGTGACCTACCTCGCTCAGGAATCCCTGTTGAACCGCACCGTAGTCATCAAGGAAAGTTTCCCGGATTCCATTTGCTACCGCGAAGAAGGCACCCTCAATGTGCTCATGCACGACCCCGAAGGAGGAAAAGAGAGTTACGACTGGGCCATGAGCAACTTCCTGCGCGAAGTGCGCCTGCTCGCCACGCTGGATCACCCCTGCATCGCCAAAGTCTATTCCTATTTCGAGGAACATAACACCGCCTACTACGTAGTGGAATTCATCAACGGTGTCTCGCTGGATAAGCTCGCAGCCCGGCACGCAGAAAAGGCGATACCCATCCCTCAATCCAGTCTCTTCGGGCTCATGATCCGCCTGCTCGATACGCTCGACTACCTCCACAGCCGGCGCCTGCTTCACCGCGATATCAAACCGGACAACATCCTTATCACCCGCGCAGGGCTCCCCGTCATCATCGACTTCGGTGCCGCCCGCGAAGCATACGGCGACCTGGGCAACAACATTGTGGAAACCCCGGGCTTCAGCCCCGCCGAGCAAAGCACCCCGGATGGCAACATGGGGCCCTGGACCGATATCTACGCCCTGGGGGCCACCCTCTACTACACCCTCACCGGCACCTGTCTCCCCCCGGCCAAGCAACGTCTGATATACGACACCGCCGACCCCCTTTCCACCAACACCGGCCTGCTGAGTACCTATCACCCCGTCCTCCTCGCCAGCATTGACCGCGCTATCTCACCCCAACCCGAGTACCGTTACCAGTCCATAGCCGACTGGATACACGACCTGGCTTCTACTCGTCTCTGAAAGTCCTGCCAACGGCAGGATATCGTCTGCGCCGCAAGGCGCAGATATCGTCCACGCCGCAGGCGTGGATATCGTCCGCCCGTGAAACGGGCGGATTTCGTTTTCCGATATCCCTTTGCCCTTTTTCTTCCCAATCATTGGGAAATAAATTCACCTCGCCGCATAGGATAACGATATCCGCTTCGCGGACGATATCTTGCCTTGCGGCAAGACGATATCCGGCTCCGCCGGACGATATCCTCCCGTTGGTCGGACTAAAAGTCCCGTGCCCCCCCGTCCTGCCCGCAGGGCAGGATATCGTCCACGCCGCAGGCGTGGATTTCGTCCGGCGCAGCCGGATATCGTTCCCTATGGCGCACCCACTCAGATATCCAGCGTTCATTGGGAAACGCACCCTGCGGGACTGAAGTCCCGTGC
>CAZTAX010000019.1:0-19248 GCA_964611765.1 uncultured Akkermansia sp.
CCCAGTTTGAGGGATTGTCATTGACAATTTGCTCGAATAGTGCTAAAGCTTTTTGTGCAGAGGCTCCCACTAGCTGGACGCTGCCCAATTCATCTAGTGCGTAGAAGTTCTTGTGTGGTGAAGCGGCATGACTTTCATCCCCTGCATTTACCAGGACAAAACCAGTCACAATCGGCTTGGAGCCGTCGGGATTTTTGGCAACAACTGTTCTTACTCCGTATTTTTCAAACATCATGCGGTTGCCTTGTTTGTAGGAGTATTGTTCTGATTCTGCTGCTTTCAGGGCTGTTACAAGGATAAAGCCAGCTTCGTCATCGGTAAATCCTTCATTGTTGCGGCGTTCGTGCATGTGTAGCGCGCCGTATCCTTTCTTGCCTTTCCTGCCCATGGCAAGAGTAAAGTCTCCGTAGGTGTTGTTATGAAGAATGCCTACTTTGTTTTCTGAGGTTAATCCGTCAATGCAGTTGTGTACGTTCTGCATTTCCTGCACAGCCTTGATGGAGAAGCTTATATCCGGGTTGCTGCTATCGAATGTGCCGCGGTTGTCGGTGGCGCTCTTTATCTGGTTAGACTCGAAAAGCAGCATCTCGCCGCAGATGTAGGAATCAGCATCAAAAGCCCCTTTCGGAAGCCAAGCAATGCCATCATACCCCTTTTTGCGAAGTTTGGAAAGGTCCCCCTTCTTCAGTAACTTCGACTCATTGCCCTGCTGCGCTGTGCGCTTTTCATACGCCCCCTTGGAAACAATATCCAGAATCACCTCCGCTGGGCTGTCGGCGTAGCTAATCTTCAGTGGATTGCGCATATTGACAAAGCCTTGATAAAGCACTCCATCACCATTGTCTCCCGTATATTTGAGAGCCGTATTCTTCTCCGGCGTGAAATAAATCCCAGGCCCGAGATAGCCACTCTTCCCACTCTTAAAAACGCTGATAGGCTTTGTGCGCTCCGTCCCATGATACACCACCAGCGGCTCGCCGTTCTCGTCTACCACCTTGCTGGCGTTGGCGGGGTCATTCTCCCAGTCGCCGAACCAGTTTTTGAATGCCTGGGTGCGGACGGTGAGCCATTGATGCTCGGTGAGGTTGGTGGGCTTGCCGTTGGGGGCGAGCATGAATGTGCCATCTGTTTGTGCTTTTTTCTTGATGGTGTTAAAACGCTCTGCTATGCCAGCCGCCTTGATGGAGAAGTTGGCGGTAGTAGAAGAATTAAACTTGACAGCCAGAGCCTTTTTGGCTACTCTAAAGACATCCCGAGGGTCAGTCCCGTCAGACGTTGTGGCTATGTTGCTGCCGTCCCGGAAATGGCTGAGCCCTTGGGCTTTTGTTTTCAAAGCATCAAGCAATTCAACCCCATGCAGGTAAAACTTAGCGTCCTGCCCTGTTGCTTTACGAACACGAACGGCCATGACGCAAGATTCTTCGCCAATTTGAACAGGGGCAAGAAATATGTAACTATAGAGCTGAGGGTTGTCCACTTGTTGCCCATACTCTACAAGGCATCCTTTCTCTAAAACGTCTGGTACCAGAGCGAAAGCATCTGTGACTCGCTGTTTATGCTCATTGGAAGTTCTGCTGTTTCTGCCATAGTGAGCAATAGAGTCTTTCACGCCTGATTGGTCCAGAAGAACTTTCCCGATACCGTTTATATTTAACTCTTTTTTGCCACTCTTTATATATCCACTTGCAATAATCTTTGATAAGGAGACAAAATCGCGGCTAAAGGTATATGTACCGGATGCGACAACTCCCACAGGAACGCCCGATATGAAGTCAGCCAGGCTATTCAAGTCGGATATTTCGCCATGCCCGAATTGGTTTACATGGTATCCTTCATAGAGAGGTAATCCGCCAGGCAATGTTTTCTGCTCCGCCTTGATGGAGAAGGTGGCTACGTTGCCGTCAGGCTGTTCTGTGTGGGTAAGGGAGGCAAAGAAGTTATCCAGAAGCGGGGTGAACTCCTGCATTTCTTCGGCTGTGGGGTAGGGGTAGCGGGATTTGCCGGAGGCATCTTTGTAGATAGCATCGGCAGATTCAAAGGTTTCAAGCGTTTGGAAGTTTGCGAGGAAGTCGTTGCGTCCGTTGGCTTTGATTTTCTCCCGGACGTAGGTTTCAAAGAGACGTGCGGTGAGTTCGATTTCGGATGCCCAGTATTTCGCGCCGCCCATGGAGGTCATGCGGGAGGAGCGTATCTTGTAACCGGAGTAACGGACAGCCTTGATGAGCTGGTGGAATGCCTGTGCTGCGCGTTCATTCATGAAGGCGTTTGCTTCCATGTATTTGGCGATATCTGTTAACTTGCCGTCCATAATACGCACCGAGGTAATCGCCGCGGTGGATGCGAAGTCGTAAGGCTTGCCACCTTGGCGCATGAAGTAGTTATCGAGCGCGTGCCACCATTCGTGAGCGAGCGAGCCGTCGCCGGTGTCGCGGTTGAGGTTGATGGCAATGTCTGCGGCGCGGTAGTGAGCGGATGAACCTTTGCGTCCTGCTGCTCCGAACTGGATGCCCAGAGAACCGTTGAGGGAGATGGCGCGGGGCGGGATGCCCAGCACTTCTGCCAAGTCCATGAAGGCATCATAGGTTGCGTTGAGTTTTGCCTGGCGGGCTGCACCTGCTACCCAGTTGCCATAAGTGATACCATTTATGCCGAAGGTTCGCATAAAGGTTTCATTATCGACGTTCTTGCCTTGGCGGTGGTCTTTGCCAATGCGGGTTTTGTCGGAGACGGCTTCACGGAGTTCCGGCTCTTTCCTGACCTGCTTGTATTTCTCTTCCAGAGCATCGGCATTGTCAGACAGATAGGCGCGTGCTTCCTTGGATGTCTTGAAGTCTTGCGAGAGCTTTACATGGACGCCACCGGGAACAGATGCGCCCACATGGTAGGTGATGCCGCTGTGCTGTCTGTGTGAGTAGATGTCAAGTTTGGATTTTGCCTTTGGCTTGTTCTGGGTGTTGGTCTGCTGGGAATCACCAGAGTATTTGAGCCGCAGATAGACCATGATTTCGGGCAGAGTTTCTGCTACATAGTCAAGGTTGTTTTTGCCGGAGGTTACGGTGTAGGCGGCGAAGCTTCCTTTGTCTTTTACCCAGACGGAGGGGGAGAAACCCACGCGCACGTCCTTGGGAATGTTAGCACAGACAGGCCAGCCGAGTGCAGCATAGACATTGTGAGTCCAGTCACGGTTCTTATTCCATTCAGTCATGCCCATGTTGTGATATTCATCGAGACGTGCGATAACGGCATCGGCATCGAGTTCACCCGCGATGAGCGCGCGTGCGATTTCACGGTGCGTCTCAAAAATCTTACGCCACTTTTTGCCACGACTTCCCTTGCTTCTCCAGCCTTTGGGTTTGTCCGGCATGCAGTTGCGGAGGTAGCAGAGTAGAGCAACGGCGCGCTGGTCTGTTCCGTTGTTGATAAGTTTTTCGTAGTCGGGGATTGGGAAGTATTTAGGAATTGAGATGTTGTCCACCAGGTCGGGGAGTTCCTGGCCGAGTGAGTCTGTGAGTTTTCGGGCAACGTCCTTGTGTGCCATGATGTGACGGCCTGCGTCCTGCAATTCTTCTTTGGGGTTGCGGGGGACGTTCTTTGCGGCATCGGCAAGGGCGGCTTCCTGTGTTTGCTCCTGTGGGGTGGGTTGTTCCGGCTGCGTCTGTTCCTTTGGCTGCTTGACCTCTGGCGGGGTGAGAATCTTTTTGAGGGCGTTGCCTTTGAGTTCCCCGTTGAGGTAGTCCTCAAACTGCTGGGGCGTGAGCTTGGCTGCAATGAGCATGCCTTGGGTGTATGCGGCGGTGGGTGTGCCTTTCTGCGTGAGCGGACGGATGCCGAGTTCGAGGGCTTGCGCTTCGGTGATGGCGGGGTTGTCGCGGAAGAAGCGGGCGAAGTCCTGCGTCTTTGCTTTGCCGCTGGCGATGAGGTCGCGGAGTACGGCTTCCGGGGAGTTGTCAGACGGTGGTTCTACTGTGGTGTCGCTAGCTGCGGTGCTAGCTGCGGTGCTAGCTGTGGTGCTAGCGGGGGTGCTAGCTGTGGTGCTAGCGGCATCACTAGCTGTGACAGGGGGATTGACTATTGACGATTGACTATTGTCGATTGTTTCTTCCGCAGGGTCAATCACGATTTCTTCGCTGGTGATGGATTGTTCGGCGGGGATGGTGGTGGGTTCGGCGGCTTCCTGTTGGTTGATTTCGTTGAGTTGTTCTTCTGCTTCGATGTCTTCGAGGAGGGCATCGAGTTCGTCTTCGATGGCGGGTTGCCAGTTGGATGCCTGGAGTACTTCTGTGCGCTGGTCGGCGGTGGCGCGGGCTTGTGCTATCTGGTTGGAGAAGGTGAAGCCGGCTTCGCGCATGATGTCGGCGATGGAGTGGCCGCTTTCTTCGAGGTGTGCTTTGCCTTCCGGGGAGTTGGCGTAGGTGAGCCATGCGTTGCCGATGGTCTGGAACATGCGGGTGGTATCGACAGCGCGGGCTATGTTCTGGACGAGGCGGTGGCCAGCCTGGTTGATGGGGAGGTTTTGCTGGTTGAGGAGGAAGTTGCCGATGGCGATTTTGGAGTAGGCTTCCACGAAGTCTGCCTGGGTGTAGTTGCCTTTCTTTGCGGGGGCGAGGAGGCGGATGTTGCCGGGGAGGTGATGCGCGACCTCACGCCGCACCTGCGCCGTTGCAGCATGGGGGTGGATGCCGTGGAGAGCAACTCTGCTGTGGAGCAGGCGGCGCTGGCCTGTGCGGATAGTCGCGCCACCATTTCCGCATGACTGTGCTGCGGTATGATGCCGCCCTGGATGGCGCTTTCGCCTGGCGGCTGGAGGATGCCTTCAGCGTGCTCCGGGAGGCCGGTTTCCTGCTATATGATGACAAGCGCGGGGAATGGTCGCCAATGGAGATTTACGGCCATCTGAGACAGCAGGGGAGGGCTTCAGAGCCCATGCCGGTGTTGCGGGAGCCGCCCGGCGGCGAATAAATTGATGTTTGTCGTTCTCGGAGCACGGAACTTCATTCCCGATTATGGGCTCCCCAAAAAAACACCCGGCCCTATGCGGGGCCGGGTGGGGAAAGTACGGTTGCCGGGGCTCTTTTATCTGGCGCGGAGACGTCCGATGAGGCGCACCACCTCGCCGATGATGAGGACGGGGCAGGTGACGGCGGCGATGGTGAGCCATTCGCAGAGGGTGAGGGGCACCGTGCGGAAGATATCACCACCGAACTGGGTGGCCAGCACCTGACCGAAGAGGATGATGGCCAGGATGAAGAGGAAGCTGCGGTTGGCAAAGATGCCGTTTACGAAGCTGTTGTTGGTGCCGTAGACACGGGCGTTGAACAGGTTCCAGAACTGAAGCATCACGAAGCCGGTGAAGAGCATGGTGACGGAATGGCGGAAGGCTTCCGGCTCCACTTCCTGCGAGGGCATGCACTTCACATAGCTCACCAGGGCGATGATGAAGCCGATGCCGAGGCAGAGAATCCAGCGCCACATGGTGGGGGTGATGATGAAGGCAAACTTGTTGCGCGGCTTCTGCTCCATCACGTCGTCGCTGGGCGGCTCAGAGGCCAGGGCCAGGGCGGCGAAGGTGTCCATGATGAGGTTCACCCAGAGCATCTGCGTGACGGTGAGCGGAAGTTCGCAGCCGATGAAGGGCCCCATGGCGGCGATACCGCAGGCCGCCACGTTTACCGTGAGCTGGAATACGATGAACTTCTGGATGTTGCGGTAGAGCGAGCGGCCCCACTTGATGGCGCGGATGATGGAGGCGAAGGAGTCGTCCAGCAGGATGATATCGGAGGCTTCCTTGGCCACGGAGGTGCCGGTGATGCCCATGGAAAGGCCCACATCAGCGTGGTTGAGGGCGGGGGCATCATTTGTGCCATCGCCGGTCACGGCAACGACGTGACCCTTCTCCTGCAGGGCGTTGACCAGGCGCAGCTTATCCATGGGCTTGGCGCGGGAAAGCACGCGGAGATCGTTCACTCCGTCCAGCAGCTGCTGGTCGGTGAGCTGGCCGAACTGGTCGCCGGTGAGCACGGCTCCCTGGGGCAGCTCGCCTTCCGGCAGCAGGCCGATTTCGCGGCCAATCTGGCAGGCCGTCTCAAAGTTATCGCCGGTCACAATCTTGATACCCACGCCGGCCTTGTGGCAGGAGGCCACGGCGGCGGGCACATCCGGGCGCACCGGGTCCTGGATGACGAAGCAGCCGAGCCAGGTGAGGCCGGTGCAGGCATCCTTCACGGCATCGGGGGTATCGGCGCTGCCTTCCTTGTAG
Source organism: uncultured Akkermansia sp. (assembly GCA_964611765.1). Taxonomy (GTDB): domain Bacteria; phylum Verrucomicrobiota; class Verrucomicrobiia; order Verrucomicrobiales; family Akkermansiaceae; genus Akkermansia. The sequence goes on from CAZTAX010000019.1 coordinate 6,257, forward strand.
GCCAGGCCGAGCACGCGCATGGCCTTGCGCTGGGCGGTGCGGATGATGGTGAGCACCTCCTCTCGGGCGGCTTCGGTGAGCTCGCCGGCGTATGCGGTGGTGCACTTGGAGAGCACTACTTCGGGCGCGCCCTTCAGGAAGATGACCTCCTTGCCCAGCACGGCGGATTTGCCGCAGGTGGCCATGAACTTGTTCTGGGTGTGGAAGGGCAGCTGAGCAATGACGCTGAACTTGCTGCGGGCATCGGCATAGGAAACGCCCTTGTTGTTCAGGAACATGAGCATGGCGCCCTCGGTCACATTGCCGAGCACCTTGCCGGCTTCGTCCAGGTCGGCGGTGGAGTTGGCGGCCACAGCCTCGGTGAGCAGCGGGAAGATGGGGGCGGCGGTGCCCTGCTCATTCACGCCGGGGAAATTGGCCTCGCGCACCGTCATGAGGTTCATGGTGAGGGTGCCTGTCTTATCGGAGCAGACTACCGTGGCGGCGCCGATGGTTTCGCAGGCGTCCATCTCGCGCACCAGGTTGTTCTGCTTGGCCATCTTGCGCATGCTGTAGGCCAGGCTCAGGGTCACGCTCATGGGCAGGCCCTCCGGCACAGACACCACGATGAGCGTGATGGCAATCATGAAGTAGGTGAGAATCTTATCCGCAGCGGCCTGGGGCATCCAGGTGCCGGGGTCGGCGGGCAGGATACCGCTGCCGATGAGGGCACCGACGGCCACACCGAAGATGATTGCACCGGTGATGAGGCACTTGATCCACACGCCGAAACCGCCCTCTTTCACCCAGGCAGGGGAGGGGATGCGCACCTTCGCATAGCCCAGCAGGTCGCGGATGACCGGGTACCAGATTTTCAGCGTGGCGGCAGCAATGCCGGCGATGAGCGCGGCAAAGAAGTACCACTGGCTGGTGGAGAGTACGAACTTGCCCAGCAGCGCATCATGCGCCACCAGGGAGATGAAGAGGATGAGGGCAATGGATGTGCCCACCACGTTGATGGCCTGGGAGAGACTCTCCAGCTGCAGGTTCAGCGGAGACTTGGCGCCGGTTTCCTTGGTTGCGGCTTCGGCCACTTTGCCGATTTCGGTGGAATCGCCCACCTTGGTCACGCAGATGATGCCGTGACCATCGGTCACGAGGGTGCTGCGCAGCACCACATTGCGGGGGTAGGCGCCGGGCAGGGTTTCCTCCTCCTCGGTGGGGACTTTGAGCACGGGCTCGGATTCACCGGTGAGGGAGGACTGGTTCACGCGCAGGGAAGAGGACTCGAGCACCACGCCGTCCGCCGGCACTTCCACGCCTGTCTCGAGGGTCACGATATCACCCACCACCAACTCATTCTTGGGCACCATGGTGTGCTTGCCGTCGCGCAGCACGCGCACGGGGGTCACATCGTTCACCTTGTTGAGGATATCGAACTCCTTGTTGGCGCGGTATTCGTTCACAAAGCCCACGGTGGTGGCCAGGAGCACAGCGCACATGATGCCGATGCTCTCGATGGGACTGTGTTCACCCGGTGACAGCAGCACGGGAATGAAGGAAATGATGGCGGCGGCAATGAGGATGACGATGAGCGGGTCGGCAAACTTGCGGGCCAGCTCCACCCACCACGGGTCGCGGCTGGGTGGGGTCATTTCATTGCTTCCGTACTTCTTGCGGCTTTCCTCTACCTGGGCAGCGGTCAGGCCGGTGTGGATGTCGGTGGTCGTTTTCATAAGATTGGGGTGGGGTATTATAATGCTTCAGATGACTGAATGCAAGACTTAAGAAAGAGATGAGCATGAAGCCTCCTCAGCTCGGTAAATTGGAATTTGGCGTTCCGCCAAAATTACGAGTTACGAGTTACGAATTACGAATTATAAGCTCCGCTCGCCTACGGCTCGCCATTGTATATCAGATAGTTCAACACTGGCGGGCGAATGCCCGCGGGACTTTTTGACTTCGTACTTCGTAACTCGTACTTCGTAACTCGTACTTCGTAATTCAAATTCCCATTTATCGAGCTCTGGATTCACACTTTGGGACACGTATGCATGAAGCTGGAATACGGAATACGCGTGGCACCTCGCTGAAAATTTGCTTTTTTGTGCGGAAGAGAAGGGCGTGCCCCGGAAATTTTGCTGTACAAGTGGGCGAAAAATAAGTAAAATCAGTGCGCGGCGGCGTATAGAGTTACCCGCACGAATGATACAACCAGTGTACCACAATGGCTGAAGAAAGCACAAAGAACCCCATGGAAGCCCTCGAGGCTTTGTACGGAAGTGATACCTTTGGTGTCAAGACCATGGAGAAGTACCTCTCCAAGAGTGCCTTCAAGAAGATGATGCAGACCATCCAGATGGGTGGCAAGCTCGATATGGGCATTGCGGATGAAGTGGCGCAGGCCATGAAGGTGTGGGCGCTTTCCAAGGGAGCCACGCACTACACGCACTGGTTCCAGCCGCTTTCCGATGCCACGGCCGAGAAGCACGACTCTTTCGTGGAACCTGATGGAAAGGGTGGCATGATTTTCGAGTTCACCGGTAAGAACCTTATCCAGGCGGAGCCGGATGCCTCCTCTTTCCCCAGCGGCGGCATCCGCGCCACCTTCGAAGCCCGCGGCTACACGGCATGGGATCCTACCAGCCCGGCTTTCATCAAGCGCACGGCGAACACGGTGACGCTCTGTATCCCGACCGCGTTCTGCTCCTACACCGGCGAAGCTCTGGACAAGAAGACGCCGCTGCTGCGCTCCATGTTTGCCGTAGGCCGCCAGACCAAGCGCGTGCTGGAATGTTTCGGCCTGCACCCCAGCACGGTGGATACCAATCTGGGTGCTGAGCAGGAATACTTCCTCATCGACCGCGATCTGTACATTCAGCGTCCGGATCTGATCGAGACGGGGCGCACGTTGTTCGGCTGCCTGCCGCCCAAGCACCAGCAGATGGAGGATCACTATTTCGGCTCCATCAAGGAGCGCGTGCTGGAATTCATGACCTCGGTGGACCATGCGCTGTGGGCCCTGGGCGTGCCCTCCAAGACCCGCCACAATGAGGCTGCTCCCGGTCAGTTTGAAATCTGCCCGCTGTTCGAGCCCTGCAATGTGGCCGTGGACCATAACGTGATGATTATGGATATTCTGGAGCGTCAGGCTCTGAAGTTCAACCTGGTCTGCCTGCTGCACGAGAAGCCGTACAGCTCGGTGAACGGCAGCGGCAAGCACAACAACTGGTCGCTTTCCACCCCGGAGCTGGGCTCCCTGTTTTCCCCGGGCAAGACCCCGCACAGCAATGTGCTCTTCCTCACTTTCCTGGCCAGCGTGATTCAGTGCATCGACCGCCATGCCGACCTGCTGCGTGCCTCTATCTCCAAGGCCGGTAATGACCACCGCCTGGGTGCGGCTGAGGCTCCGCCCGCCATCATGAGCATCTTCCTGGGTGATGAGCTCACCGATATCGTGGAGCAGATTATGCACGGCGGTGCCAAGTCCTCCTGCACCAAGACCACCATGGAGCTTGGGGTGGACACCCTGCCGGAGCTGCCTAAGGATACCACCGACCGTAACCGTACATCGCCCTTCGCTTTCACCGGCAACAAGTTCGAGTTCCGCGGCGTGGGCTCATCCCAGACCTGTGCCTGGCCTATGACGGTGCTGAATACCATCATGGCCGAATCGCTGGACGAAGTGGCAACCCGCCTGGAACCCGTGGCCGGTACTCCCGCGTTCAAGGAGGAAGTACACAAGCTCATCGCGGAGATGATTACCGCGCACAGCCGCATCATCTTCAACGGTAACGGATATTCTGATGAATGGGTGCAGGAGGCCGAGCGCCGCGGTCTGCCCAACATCAAATCTACCCCGGAGGCGCTGGAAGTGCTCTCCCGCCCGGATACGCTGGGGCTCATGCAGAAGTACGGCGTGCTTTCCAACGCTGAGCTGCTGGCCCGCAAGGAAATCCAGATTGAGAACTACGAGAAGCTCATCGACATTGAGGCGAAGACCTGCCTCAACATGCTGGAGACCATCTACATGCCTGCCATCGCTGAGCAGATGACTCAGATCTGCAACACCGTGGCTGCGATTCAGGCCTCCGGCATTTCCGCCGGGCTGAAAGCTGCCACCGGCAAGGCCGAGGCCGTGGGATCCCTCTACGACCTGCTGCCCGACCGCATTTCCGACCTGGCTGCCGCCATCGAGGAGGGTAGCCCCGCCCACATGCGTGCTGCCATGGTGGCCGCCCGCGAGGTGGTGGATAAGCTTGAGACGATGGTGGACGCCGACCTGTGGCCGGTGCCTACCTATGCGGAGATGCTCAACATCCACAGCAAATAACACTCGCAACAAAGAAAGCATCCCACCCGTCGCATGAAGCACCGGGTGGGTCTTTTTTTGTGTGTTTGGTGTGAGCCGGAAGTCCGGGTACGGTAAAATACACGTCGTAAGGCGGTGTCTTCGAGCTTTTAGGCTTGCCAAAATATAGGGGGAGCGCTAAAATGTGTGCGTACGAATTGTACTGGAAATTTCTAATTAACAATATCATGAAACCTACACTTCTTGTTCTCGCAGCAGGTATGGGCAGCCGTTACGGCGGTCTCAAGCAGCTTGACCCCATGGGCCCCAACGGTGAAGTAATTCTCGATTACTCCGTGTACGATGCCATTCGCGCCGGTTTCGGTAAGGTTGTTTTCATCATCCGCAAGGATTTTGAGGAGGCTTTCAAGAGCCAGGTAGGCGCCCGTTTCGCCGGTAAGATTGAGGTGGATTACGCTTTCCAGGCCCTCGATGATCTGCCTGAGGGGTACACCGTTCCCGAGGGACGCGTGAAGCCCTGGGGCACCGCCCACGCTCTGCTGGCCGCCCGCAACGTGGTGAATGAACCTTTCGGCGTGGTGAATGCCGATGACTTCTACGGCGCCGATGCTTTCCAGAAGGCTGCCGAATTCCTGACCGCTGCTCCCGCTGCCGATGGCAAGGAACACTACGGCATGATTGGCTATCCGCTGAAGAACACCCTCAGCGACCACGGTGACGTGAACCGCGGTATCTGCGGTATCCGGAACGGTTACCTCGACAGCGTGGAGGAATACACCAAGATCAAGACCGAGGAAGACGGCGTATGCCGCGGCGACAGCCTGAGCGGCGAGCGCAAGCCTGTGGACCCTGAGGAGCTCGTGTCCATGAACTTCTGGGTGTTCCCCGCCAGCTTCATCGGCCAGATTAAGGACCACTTCAACCGCTTCCTGGCTGCCCATGGTACCGAGCTGAAGAGCGAGTGCTACATCCCCACCGTGGTGGACGAACTCATCCACAATGGCAAGGCTGATTGCAGCGTCATCAAGACCACGGCCAACTGGCTCGGCGTGACCTACCCCAGCGACAAGCCCGCTGTGGTGGAGAGCATCGCCAAGCTGGTGGAGGAAGGAGTGTACCCCGCAAAACTCGGTTAAGCCATGTACGACCTCCAGAAAATTGCCGGGATGTTCGACATCCGCGCCGATTATGTGTTCGGCGAGTCCTACGGTTCCGGCCATATCAATGATACTTTCCGCATTGAGGTGGAGCAGGCCGGTATCCGCCTGCGCTACATCCTGCAGCGTGTGAACAGCAATGTGTTCCGCCAGCCCATCGGGCTGATGGAGAACGTGAAGCGCGTGACGGATGAAGCCCTGCGCGTGCTGCTGGAGGAAGGCTGCAAGGAGGCCTACCGCCGCACGCTCACCATCATCCCCGCCAAGGACGGCAAGCCCTACGCCCAGGACGAGGAGGGCAACGTGTGGCGCGTGTACCCCTTCATTGAGCGTGCCCGCACCTACGATATGATTGAGAACCCCGGCCAGTGTGTCGAGGTAGCCCGTGCTTTCGGTAACTTCCAGAAGCTGGGTGCCAATCTGCCCGGAGCTCCGCTCTTCGAGACCATTCCCGACTTCCACAACACGACCAAACGCTTCCAGAACTTCCAGAATGCAATTGCCTCTGACCCCCTGGGTCGCGCCAAGAGCGTGCAGAAGGAAATTGACTGGTACCTCTCCCGCGAGGCTGATTGCCACAAGGTGGTGAACTACCTGGCCAGTGGCGAGCTGCCCCTGCGCGTGACGCACAACGATACCAAGCTGAATAATGTGATGCTTGACGATGTGACCGGTGAGGGTATCTGCGTGATTGACCTGGACACCACCATGCCCGGTTCTTCGCTGTACGACTTCGGTGATATGATCCGCACTTCCACCTCCCCCGCGGCGGAGGACGAGAAGGATCTCTCCCTGGTCACCATGCGCATGGAGTACTTCGAGGCTCTGGCCAAGGGCTACTGCGAGGCGGCTACCTTCCTCACCCCGCTGGAGAAGGAACTGCTGCCGTTCTCCGGTAAGCTTCTCACCATGGAATGCGGTATGCGCTTCCTGACCGATTACCTGGAGGGCGATACCTACTTCAAGATCAAGCGCCCCGAGCACAACCTCGACCGCACCCGTACCCAGATGGCCCTGGTGGAATCCATCGAGGCCCAGATGGACGAGATGATGAAGGTCGTGGCCAAGTACTGATAAGGTCGATTGAATCATTTCAAGCCCTGCCCGAGCCAGATGCTCCGGGCGGGGCTTTTTTTACACACATGCCAAAGATAGAGTAATGAGCTCGATAATTTGGAATTTGAATTACGAAGTACGAGTTACGAAGTACGAAGTCAAAAAGTTCCGCGGGCATTCGCCCGCCAGTGTTGAACTATCTGATATACAATGGCGAGCCGTAGGCGAGCGGAGCTTATAATTCGTAACTCGTAACTCGTAATTTTGGCGGAACGCCAAATTCCAATTTATCAATCAGGAGAGCAGGGAGTCCAGCAGCTCAGCGCGGCCGGCGGGGAGGTGCTGGAAATGCCGCAGCAGGGTGTGGTGTGGCAGTTGGTCGGGGGTGTAGAGACCGTGCAGCTCCGCGAGGCGCTTTTCAAAGTGTTGCAGGATGGCGCGGCGGGGTTCGCTTGTGGCCACATAGTCCAGAGCACCGGAGATGAGTTTATGCCAGGCGGGATCCTGCGCGCCTGGTTCTACGGTGCAGAGCAGAAGCCGGGCCATGTAGCTGGCCAGGCGCAGGCGGGTGAGCTTGCTGCGCAGCGTGAGGCGAGGTGAGATGAGGCTGACCGAGCTGAGGGTGTGCAGATCCCCCTGGGTGGCGGGGCGGTAGAGCAGCTCGCATTCATGAAACAAATCTACCTGGCCGCTCAGTTCGCTGCCGGGTTTTCGGGCCAGGCGGGCAGCGGTGCGCACGATGCCATGCTGCTGCGTGCACCAGGTGATGATGAGCCCGTGCTCGCCCAATGCCTGCTGGCGGAGGATGGTGCCTGTGTCTTTTTCCATTTATTTGCCGGAGTGCGGCTGAGACGAATTGGTGACGCCGGAAAGTTCCATGGCGCGCCGATAAGGAACGGTGACATTACCTTTGGCAAAGATGTTGTTGCCCACGCGCAGGAGCCTGGCGGCCTCCACGCGGTCGCCGCGCGACAGTGCGAGAACTGACTGGCTGTAATAATACAAGGGCGTGTCGGACATTTGCGTGAATTCTTTCACCAGCTCCCGGGCTTCGGCTTCCTCGTTCAGCATGATACGGCAGAGAAATTCCCGGAAAGTCAGTACGTTCAGCAGCTCCTGCGGGGTTTCGTAGGGGAGCATCTCCCGGAGTTCATGCAGTGTCTGGATGCTCTCCTCATATTGACCACGAGCCATGCGGATGTTGGCCAGATTCATGGCTGTTACCGGGTCATTCGGCAGGGCTTTGCTCGCTTTTTCCATTTCCTCGGCAGCTTCGTCCAGATATTTCTGCTCCATAAGGCAGCAGGCACGCAGGTTCCACACATTCGGGTTGCCGCGGAAAATCATTTCGCAATCGGCCAGGTAACCGATGCAGGCCACCCACTGCCCCTGCTGATAGGCTCGCTTTGCGTTGTTGAATGCGCGGAGGTACTGTTCGCGGTCATTACGTGGCAGGTTGGAGAAATCTACAAGCCACTGGGGCAGATCTTCCACTGAAGAGGTCTGTTGCGCCTGAGATACGGGCAACAGCGCCAGTAAAGCCAGAATGAGGGTCGGAAGAAATCTCATTTTGCAACTGCCGGGTGGTTGATGATTGTGGCCGCCATGGCTTCCGGGGTGAGACCGTGCTTGCTGCGCAGCTGATCTTCACGCCCGTGTTCAATGAAGCGGTTGGGCCAGCCGGTGCGCAGCACCGGAGTGGCGCAGCCCTGCTCGTTGAGCATTTCCATGACGGCGGAGCCGAACCCGCCGGCTACAACGTGGTCTTCCATGGTCACGAGAAGTCGTGTTTCTGCCGCCTGTTTCAGAATGCACTCAGTATCCAGCGGGCAGATGAAGCGGGCATTTACATGTGCGCAGGAGATTCCCTGTGCTTCCAGAATCTTGCGGACCTCAGCAGCGTAGCCATTCATGTTGCCCAGTGCCAGCAGTGTGATATCGGTGCCTTCTGCGAGCATTTCTGCCTTGCCGATGGGAAGCGGGTTTAACTCTGCCGGCATGGGGACGCCCTCTCCGGTGCCGCGAGGGTAGCGGATGAGACTGGGGCGGTCGTTGATTCCGTTCATGGTGCAGAGCATGTGGCCCAGTTCTGCTTCATCTTTGGGCTGCATCATTACCAGGTTCGGGATGGCCCGCATCATGGCGATATCGAACAACCCGTGGTGCGTGGGCCCGTCATCCGGCGAGAGCCCGGCGCGATCCATGCAGAACTTTACGGGCAGGTCCTGCAGGGCTGCATCGTGCTGAATCATATCAACGCAGCGCTGCATGAAGGTGGAGTATACGGCCAGGTAGGGCTTGAGTCCCTGGGTGGCCATGCCGCAGGCGAAGAGCGCAGCGTGTTCCTCTGCAATGCCTACGTCGTAATAACGCTTCGGGAAGCGGGTGCGGAAGATATCCAGCCGCGTGCCGGTGGGCATGGCCGCGGTAATGGCGGTGATATCCGGGTCATCGGCTGCCAGGTTGGTCAGGTGCGTGCCGAAGGCTTCCGAATAGGTAATGATGGGGCCTTTGCTGGTGCTGCCGTCCTCGATGTTGTATTGGCCGATACCGTGGAACTTGGTCGGGTTGCTGGCGGCGGGGGGATAGCCCCGGCCTTTTTCGGTGATGACGTGGATGATAACCGGGCCGTTGTGGCGGGAGGCAATGCGCAGGATTTTTTCGAGTCGCAGCGTGTCGTGTCCATCCACGGGGCCGTAGTAGCTGAGCCCCAGTTCCTGGAAGAAACTCAGCGGGGTGATGATGCTGTGGGCCGCATGCACGAGTTTTGAGACTTGCTTGCGGGCGGCCTCCCCGGCCAGTTTTTCGATGATGGCTTTGGTGCGCTCTCTCAGCCAGGCGTAGGTGTCAGTCTCCTGCAGCGAGGAGAAGTAGTGAGAAAGGGCACCCACATTGCGGTCAATGCTCCACTCATTGTCATTGAGTATGAGGATGAATTTTCTCGTGGTGGTCGCAATGCTGTTGAGTCCTTCCAGGGTGGTGCCGCAGGTAAAGGCACCGTCTCCTACTATGGAAATGACGTGGTAATCATCGCCGGCCAGGTCACGAGCCGCTGCCATACCCAGCCCGGCTGAAAGAGCCGTGCCGGCGTGGCCTGCACCGTAGGCATCGTGGGCGGATTCACTGCGTTTGCTGAATCCGGACAGACCGCCGAACTGGCGTATGGTGTGGAACTTTTCAGCACGTCCGGTGAGCAGTTTGTGCACATAGCACTGGTGCGAGACGTCGAAGAGAATCTTGTCTTTCGGCGTGTTGAACACGCGGTGCAGAGCAATGCTCAGCTCCACCAGCCCCAGATTGGGGGCCAGATGCCCGCCCGTTTCTGATAGTGTGCGGATGAGGGTGGTTCGAATCTCCTCTGCCAGCGTGCCGAGCTTATCGGCAGGCAGGTTCTTCACATCCTGCGGGCCTTTAAGGGTACAGAGCAGGTCAGATGAGGGAGAATTCGGCATCTTCGTTCTTTTGATTTGACTGGGAGGGCAGAGCATCTGCCTGTTCCAGTTTCTGAATCTTCAATTCGGCCTCAGCCAGCAGCTGCTCGCTGCTGCGGATAAGCGTGAGCCCTTCCGCCGCCAGGGTAATCATCTCCTCCAGCCCGGTTTCCGGGTTGTTGACGCGGGTTACTATCTCTTCGAGACGGGCCGTGGCCTGTTCAAAGCTCAGAGTTTTAGTTTTGGTGCGGGGGGGCATGATGGGTGATTATTTGTTTTGTTCGCTCACATCCTCACGGCTGTAGTATACCATCTCAGCACCCAGCAGGAAATTGCGGTGGCGGTACAGGCCTTGAGAGGAAACCAGACTGGCCAGCGGGCGGGCCGTTGATTTGGGATTTGCGTTGGTGGTGAAGAGTTCGGCAAAGGCCATGTTGTGGCGTGGTGCAAGCAGCAGCAGCTTGCCCTCCAGTGCCAGGGGGGCAAAGTCACCGGCCTCGCGGATGACTCCGCTCACGCCACCCGCCTGCATGGAGTGGGAGGATGGGGTGATAAGGAAGCCCTGTACATCCTGCCCGGCACGGTGGAAGATGGGTTCCAGGTTGCGGGTCAGGTCTTCAAGGCTGCGGGGCATCCACAGTGCTTTGCGGTCAGCATACCAGGCCACCCCCCAGGGTTGGTCTGTCACAACGAGATCCTTTTCATTGGTCATGTTGTGCAGTTTGCCGTTCATGGCGGCCGGGTAATAGGGCGGGAAATGAGGGATACCACGGGCGCTTGTCCAGATGCCGACGTAGAGCTGCTTGGGCAGCTGGAAGAGGAACAGGCCGGAGGAAATCACCAGCATGGAAGCAATCGCAAGGCTGCGGATGCCGTTGTATGCCTGCCCCAGCTGCATGCGGGCCAGAAAGATAAAGACCAGTGCGGTGCCGAATGCCACGAAGAACGGGGTGAACAGGATGGCCTGCTGACTGGCGCTGATGGTTTCGGTCTCACCGAAAAGCGCCATGCCGGTGCAGGAGCAAAGCCACATGGAAAAGACGGCCCACTTGCATGCCTGCACGGATGGGTTGCGGAACTTGTTGAGAAGAGCCAGCAGAAAGAACGGGGTGGTGACAATGGCACCCATGTTGATGTACATGCTGTTAAACTGGGCAAAGGTGTAGCCCAGCAGTCGAAGGAAGAAGTTGGAACTGTTGAAGCTCAGCGCTTCTGTGGTGGCGGAGCGCATAAGCATCTCCGCTCCATCGTTGCCGAAACCGTTGAAAATGGCATACATCAGCTTTTTTTCCATGCCGCCCGTGGGGGCCAGCTGAAGCACTGTAGGTAGAATAACGATAATGGCCAGGATGGCTGCGCCGATGGCGGCATGCATGCCGCGCGGGGTGAAGTAGATACCGGTGAACACCAGCATGCCGATGGCGCACCACATGCTCATCCGGCAGGTGAGGCAGAGCAAGGCCAGCAACACATACATGGCGCAGCTCCAGAGTATTACTTTGGCACCGTTATTCTGAGTGTTTGCCTGCACGGCAGACACCAGGCAATGCACAGCCCCCAGCACAAAACACATCATGAGCATTTGCGGTAAGCCGCTCAGTGCATATTGCAGTACGAGTTCGCTTAGCCCCATGAGGGCTACAGTAGTGGCTGCCACTACTTCATCGAACAGGCGGGTGAAAAGCGTGTATGCCAGAAGCAGGGCCAGGAGAAAGAAGAAAGTACTCGTGGCTGCAATGATACGGTCGCCCTCGTACACGTTGGATTCTTTCTCATCCATGCGGCTGGCCTGGAAATCATCAAATCCGCTGGCTTTGATGGCCCCGGCCAGCACGTACGGATAAAGCGGTGCATGATTCGTATCTGCAAAATGTTCGAAATCAAGCGGTTTTCCCTTATTTGTCTTGTTCTGGTCCCATACGTCAATCGGCCGGAGAAATTTCGAGGAGAATCCCTCACCTCGGGCAATCTGGCGGCCAATCTGGGCCATATCCATTGCCACGGGCTGATCCATGCCGCGGTAGGTGAGACAGAGCTGGAACATGCAGAGGCTGACGATGACGAATGAGAGAATCCAGCGCATCGTCAGAAGCCTGGCGCGGCCGCTGCGTTCCTTGCTTGTGAGCTTGTCCATTTGAGATGAAAAAGTTACATGAATGATTTGAAAATATCCGGGGCCTCCGCCATTTTGCGTTGCAGGGTGCGCCGATTGATGCCGAGCATCTCAGCAGCTGCAGTACGGTTGCCTTCTGTGCGTCGCAACGCCAGGAGAATGGCCTGGCGCTCGATGCATTGTAAATTAAGTGAGGGTGCGGTTTCAAGCTCAAAATCCGTACTGCCACGCTTCGCGCCGGATATTACCGACTGAGATGCGGATTTTTGCAGGTATTCCGGCAAATCCTCCGGCAGAACCTCATCTGCACGGCTCATCACGACACCGTGCTCCACTGCGGTGCGCAGCTGGCGCACATTGCCCGGCCAGTCATAGCCACGCAGCTGCTCCAGGGCTGCCCTGCTCAGGTTCAGAGCCGGCTTATTGTTCAGCTGGCAGAGTTCTTTGGTGAAAGCATGAGCCATGAGCACGATATCGCTCCTGCGCTCTCTCAATGGCGGCAGGTGAAGGGAGATGACGTTGAGCCGCTGGTATAAATCCAGTCGGAATGTGCCTTCCTGCACCATGACTTCCAGATTGCGGTTAGTGGCAGCAATGACGCGCACATTCACGGGAATGCTCGTGTTGCTGCCCACTCGTTCGATGCTGCGCTCGGCCAGGACTCGCAGCAGTTTCACCTGGGTAGGAATGTCGATTTCCCCGATTTCGTCCAGGAAGAGCGTGCCGCCGTCAGCCTCTTCAAAGCGGCCGATGCGGCGCTGCATGGCTCCGGTGAAAGAGCCCTTCTCGTGGCCGAAGAGTTCGCTTTCCATCAGTTGCGGGGAAAGGGCGGCGCAGTTCACTGCCACAAATTTCCTGCCGTTGCGTGGAGAGAGGGAGTGCAGGGCACGGGCCACCAGCTCCTTGCCGGTGCCGCTTTCGCCTTCAATGAGTACGGTGGCCTG
>CAZTAX010000019.1:19258-21259 GCA_964611765.1 uncultured Akkermansia sp.
GGAAGGGTCAAACGACAAACGGTATACGCTGCCGGTGGCCTGCGTGGGGGCAACGCGGCGTATCTTGTTGAAGAGCTCCTGCATCTGCGGGCTGTCTCCCAGCATGCGGTCCAGTCCGCCGGTGGGTTCCAGCCGGGTGGTCAGTTCCTCGTTTTCTTTTTCCAGCCGGCGGGTGTGGCTGGCGCGGCGCAGCAGCAGCTCCACCTCATCCAGATTCAGCGGCTTGTTCAGGAAATAATACGCACCATGGCGCCTGGCTTCAGCTGCCACATCGGCGCTGCCGTAGGCAGTCATCATGATGCAGAGCGGCGGTTGCGGCAGCGAAACGGCATGGTCAATCAGCTCCATGCCGCTTTCGCCGCCCAGCCGCAGATCCGTCAGCAGCAGGTCGACCGGCTCTGTTTCCAGAATGGCGCGGGCAGCCTTGCCGTTGGCGGCGGGGTACACCTCGTAATCGTCCTCCAGCGCAGCGCAGAGGGCGGTCCGTGTGGATTTCTCGTCATCCACGATGAGGAGCACCGGTTTCATGGCATCAGATAATCCAGAGTCCCTCGGTTTCATCGAAACCGAACATGATGTTGAACGCATGCACACCCTGGCCACCGGCGCCCTTGATGACGTTGTCCTCTGCGCTCATCAGCACCACGCGGTTTGTGCGGGAATCGATAGCCCAGCCGATGTCCACGAAATTTGTGCGGGTCACGTTCTTGGTGTCCGTCGGCTTGTTCGGGCCCTGCAGGCGTACAAAGGGAGCCTTGGCATAGGCCGCTTCAAAGCAGGCATTGATTTCCTCGATGGTGGTGCCCGGTTTTAGCTTGGCCACCGTGGTGGTCAGGATACCCGTGTTCACCGGCATGAGGTGCGGGGTGAAGGTGATGGTCACCTTCTGACCGGCAGCGGCAGAAAGCTCCTGCTCAATCTCGGAAAGGTGACGGTGGCGCGGCACTCCATAGGCACGCATGCTTTCGTTGCACTCGCAGAAGAGCAGGGAGATATCTGCCTTGCGCCCGGCACCGGAAACACCGCTGCCGCTGTTCACCACGATATCCTCCGGAAGCACCAGCCCCGCTTTCAGCAGCGGCACCAGCGGTAGAATGATGCTCGTCGGGTAGCAACCCGGGGAACCCACGATGCGGGCCTTCTCAATCTCCTCGCGGTGCCACTCCGGCATGCCGTACGGTGCCTCCTGCATCAGCTCCACATCCGCATGCGGCTTGCCGTAGAAATCTTCATAAACCTCCGGATCATTCAGACGAAAATCGGCGGAGAGGTCAACCACGCGGATGCCAGCCTCCACCAGCCCGCGGCCATAGCTTACGGAAACACCGTGTGGCAGCGCCAGAAAGGCCGCCTCTGCACCCGTGGCGGCGATAGCCTCCACATCCGAATCTGTAAAGCACAAATCGGCTCCCGGCACATGCCGGAAACGCGGGAAAAGATCACTCAGTTTCTGCCCCGCGTACTGGCGGGACGTGGCGCACACCAGCTCCACGCCCGGGTGGCGCAGCAGAATGCGCAAAAGCTCCTGGCCAGTGTATCCACTGGCTCCGACTACGGCGGTTTTCACCTTCTTCATGGCAAAAAAAATCATATCACGAAAAAAAGTGGTTGACAATCCTAAAAACTGCGTGTATACTCCGCCCGTCGCTGCGCTGCAAGGCAGGCGGCAACCTCAAATCAACGGGCAGTAGCGCAGTCTGGTAGCGCACTTGCATGGGGTGCAAGGGGTCGTGGGTTCGAATCCCGCTTGCCCGATTGAATCAGAAACGCTCAGCAATGGTAACAACCGCTGCTGAGCGTTTTGCTTTTGCATGGCGAGGCGGGATCCGAACACACGACCCCGCAGCAAAGGGGGAGTGGGCTGCGAGTGCCGGTGGCACGAGCAGACCCTGCGCCGCCGGGACACCTCCCGGCGGGAAGCCCGCCAGGGCCGCAGGGGGCGGGTAGAATCCCGCTTGCCCGATTGAATCAGAAACGCTCAGCAATGGTAACAACCGCTGC
>CAZTAX010000019.1:21359-22691 GCA_964611765.1 uncultured Akkermansia sp.
CCCGGCGGGAAGCCCGCCAGGGCCGCAGGGGGCGGGTAGAATCCCGCTTGCCCGACATCAGAAAGAGCAGAAAGGAGCAGCAGTTTTACGACTGTCGCCCTTTGTTTTTTTTCAACGTTTTATGCGTCAAATCGGGTCATGACGCGACATTTGAGATGCGCCCCCATTATCCGCCAGATATACGCCCACTTTTCGGGTGACTGCCAGGCTTTGTCATGTGCTGCAAATAGAAACGCCCCCGGTGACTAGGCGGGAGCGTTTCAGGAGAATTGTTTATCAGCATGCTATCTGATGGAGGTATTATAGCCAATCCTGACGTTTTGTCAATGATTTAGCCCTAAAAAATCGTTTTGTGGGTGTTTTTTCGGAGACATGCGCCCGACTCGGTGGTCATCCGAGTCGGGCGGAGCTCTGTGACTCATCAGAGGTGCCGAAGCACAAACAGGCTGATCTGTATAATGAGCAACAGAAGCTCAATCATGTCGATAGCATGCATGATTCATTCCTCCTCCAACCTAGTTCTCTGTTGTTCCGTATCCTTGCGGACACATCACTTCAGCGGACAGGGCTGGTATACTCCCCGCTGAGAGGTGACATGGCCACCCACCAGACTAGTGGTGGCGGAAGAGCGGAGCGATTCTATCAGATGGGAGAAGCGTATGCAAGTGTTCTGCGGTGCTATTCTGACATGCTCAGTATGCCGCCGCCTCAATATCATTCGTTTTTTTCATGCAGCAGGAGAAGATCCCCCTCTGCGCCTGATAAGTCATTGGAAAACCAGCCATTCTGCCCACAGCAGCCTGGCGGGTTTCTCTTTCCCGGCATGCCCAGAGTGACGCAATGACGGAATGACAGTAGAAAAGAATTTCTTATCTACACCATGCCCGTAAGAAAAGAGGTAATCAAGATAATTGAATGCAAATAGCCCCTTGTTTTAGCGTTTCGGTGATAGTGACGCATCTTGTTCCATAAATGTCTATGGATACGCTACATTGACGTTACCTCTTTTGTCGTTATTAGGGTATTTTGTATTAAATACCTCTAACACACTTGAAAAAAACGTTTATATTTGGTAGACTAGCAGCATATGCGGGAGTCTCTTTATAAGTCCTCCTGCAGGGGTATCTATTAGGATTGGTTTTACAGTATGGAAAAGAACATCTCGCAGCGCGTGGAAAAGTGGAAAAAACTTTTGCTGGATTTCAGCAAAAGGAATCGACTGTACAGTTTTCATCCGACCAAACGTACCAACTTGGAAATATCGTTGCCGGAGTATGGTGTGAGGTGCGCCCCGTTTTGCTGACCACCGGCAACTCCGTTTAAGGAATAGCT
>CAZTAX010000020.1:0-19565 GCA_964611765.1 uncultured Akkermansia sp.
GTAATTCGTAATTCAAATTCCAATTTATCGAGCACTGTACTCAAACTTTGGGACACTTGCGCAGAAAACGCATAGCTCGGTGAGCTCAGCTGCCGGAATTTAATTCCACCACGGCGCGTCGCATGGCTTGCAGCCCTTGCTCCAGAATCTCCGGCGAGGTGGCAAAGTTCAGTCGCACGCATTGCGGTGAGCCGAAGTTGGCGCCGTTGTCCAGGAACACATCGGCCTTTTCCAGGAAGAACTTGTGCGGCGATTCCACGCCCAGCGCAGAGCAGTCAATCCAGGCCAGATAGGTGGCTTCCTGGTGGCGCACGTTGAGCATGGGAAGCTCGCGTGCAATGAAATCATACACGAACTGACGGTTGCGACGCAGTGTGCAGAGGAGCTGCTTGTGCCACTCCCATCCGTCGCGGTAGGCTGCCAGAGACGCAGCATAGGCAAACACGTTGAGCGTGGGCAGGGTATGGCCCTGAATTCTGCGGATGGTGGCCAGCAGTTCCGGGTTCGGCACGGCCATGTAGGTGAAGCAGATGCCGGCAATGTTGAATGTCTTGCTCGGGGCGCTCAGCATTACGATGCGTTTCAGCAGATGCTCCGGCAGGCTCAGAGCGGTGGTGTGCTTCAAATCCTCATCCAGTACCAGGTCGCAGTGAATCTCATCGGAACAGAGCAGCATATCATGCCGCTCGCAGAACTCGGCCAGCCTCAGAATATCCTCCCGGCTCCAGACCCGCCCCAGCGGGTTGTGCGGGTTGCAGAGCAGGAACATTCTGGTGTTCGGGGTCACGGCGGCTTCCATGGCGTCCCAGTCAAACTCCCAGCGACCGTTGATATTGGCATACGGTACTTGCAGCAGGCTGCAATGGGCGTCCTCGTGGCAATGCAGCATGGGCGGGTATACCGGGGTGCACACCATCACCTCATGCTCCGGGCGGGTGCAGGCGGTGCGGGCCACCAGGGTGAATGCCGGCACACAGCCCGGAATGGCATGCAGCCACTCCGGCTGCGGATTCTGCACACCATGCATGGCGGTGAGATACGCGCAGATGGCCTCGCGAAGCTCATCGGTCATGAAGGCATAGCCATAGAACCGGTGGTTCAGTCGCTGCTGCAGAGCCTCCACTACGCAGGGCGGCGATTCAATGTCCATATCTGCAATGCCGAAAGGCAGCGGCCCCTGTAAATCCCATTTGATGTTGCCGGTCTCACGCCGGCTGTCGGTAGATGCAAAGCGTATCATAATTTCTCAACTGACCACCTTGCAAACTACCAGATTTTTCTCTGCAGGACAAGAAAATTTGAACTTTTTTTAACAGATGAAAGACAAACAGCGCAGAATCATTGGGCTTAATTGATTCTGCGCTATTATCTGCCCGGAGAGAGTGGGATTCGAACCCACGGTGACATCTCTGCCACGCTCGATTTCGAGTCGAGTGCCTTAGACCAACTCAGCCATCTCTCCATGGTGCGGTTGCGGGGCTATTCTGCCTGTTCAGGTGGCGGGTGTCAAGATTTATCTGGCCTGCTGACACGGGGATGCGCAATAAAATGGCAGGCTGCAACATTTTGGACTTGTGTGGGGACGTGGATAAATGGTAAATTGAGGTAGCGTTTGAACACATGAGACGGGTTGCCTCACACCTGATATTGCTGATGCTGGCGCTGGTGATGTGCCTGGCAGGGGTGGTGTGTGCTCAGTCCACCTGGGAGGTTTCGGAGATAGAAGGTGTTGAGTATGTGAAGCTCCGTGATGTGTGGCGTTTTTACAAGTTTACCCCGCGCAAGGGGCGCCCGGGTTGCGTTTCCTACGGTAGCGGTAAGCACGTGGTATCCCTCAAACCGGATCATTCGGATTTTTATGTAAACAACTACCGCTATGTGCTCTCTCACCCGGTGCGGAAGCAGGATACGGAGCTCATGATTTCCTCTGTGGATATGCGCAAGCTGGTGGATCCGGTGCTGCGCCCCCGTTATTCCCCGCAAGCAAAGCTGCGCACGGTGGTGATTGACCCCGGCCACGGCGGGCATGATGCGGGGGCGGTGAGCGGCATTGCGAAAGAAAAGGATTTGAATCTGGCGGTGGCCCGCAAGCTGCGCCGCATGCTGGAGCGCCAGGGCTACCGCGTGGTGATGACGCGCGATGGCGATTATTTCCTTGCCCTGCAGCAGCGTGTGGCCATTGCGAATCGCATCCCGGATTCTGTGTTTGTGAGCATTCATCACAATGCCGGACGCACGGCGGCCAGTGGTATTGAGACATTCACCCTGGCTCCGCACGGCACCACCTCCCCGTTTGCCCGCTCCCGCCGTTTTGATGACTTGGCCGGCAATAACCAGGACAGTGAGAATATCGCCCTGGCCACTGCGGTACACAGCCGCGCCATCCGCAGCTCCGGCGCTATAGACCGCGGGATTCAGCGCGCCCGTTTCTCGGTGCTTTGCACGATTCGTCGTCCGGCCATCCTGTTTGAGGGCGGTTTTGTGTCCAACCCCACGGAATGCCGGAAGATGGTCACAGATAATTACCAGAACATGCTGGCCGACAGCATCTGCAAGGGCATTGTGGCCTACAACAACACCGTGTGCCGTCCGGCCCGCCAGGATGTGGCAGCCAGCAATCCCGGTTCCGGGCGAGTGCGTACCAGTATTTCCGGCTCCCGGGTGGGAAGCTGTTCCCGTAAGAAGTGATGAGGATGCGGTTTGCCAGGTGGTGTGGGGTTCTTGTGGCCGGGGCAATGCTGCTTCCCTGTGCCTATGCCAATGCTGCAGAGGCGGCTGCCAAGGCAGCGGAGGAGGCTGCGCCCGCCCCCCCTGTGGCTCCTGCTGCGCCCGCAGTGGGCTCCTGGCACGTCCGCGAGGTGGACGGTGTTGAATACCTGCCGCTGGAGGATCTGCGCAGTTTTTACAAGCTGATGCCCATGCAGCCGAAAGGACGCAAGGTGGTGGGCCAGCGTATGCTGGGCAATGGTGAGGTGACGCTGGTGTTCGGCCCGGCTCCGCGTGAGCTGCGCATTCAGGAGCGCCTGTTTATTCTTTCTCACCCGGTGCAGGAGGACGCTTCCGGCGATTTGCTGGTGTCAAAAATGGATGTGCTGCAGGTCATCGAGCCTGTGCTGCGTCCCACTTACATTGCCAACCGCAGCGCTGTGCGCACGGTGGTGATTGACCCCGCCCACGGCGGCCATGATACCGGCACGGTAACCCCCTACGCCCGCGAGGCGGATGTGGCTCTGGTGGTGGCTCTCAAACTGGGCGCAGAACTGAAGAAACGCGGGTACGAAGTGGTATACACCCAGGAGCATAATCAGTACATGTCGCCGCAGGGCAGGGTGGATAAGGCCAATGCCACCCCGGCTGCCATTTTGGTGAGCTTGCATCTGAACAGTGGCCGAAGCGATGTGAAGGGGTCGCAGGTATATACTGTTGCTCCTCTGGAAAAAGGCGAAAAACCGCTTCCGGGGCATGATTTCAGCCAATCCAGCATAGCGCTGGCCCTGGCATTGCAATCCAGCCTGGTGGAAAAGGCTGAGACTGAGGACGGCGGCTGCCGCCGCGCGCGATACAGTCCGTTGAATTCCCTGCGCTGTCCCGGCGTCATTGTGGAGCTGGGCTACGCCACCAACCCGGAGGAGGGCACCCGCCTGTCGACAGATGAATACCAGCTCAAACTGGCCGGTGCTCTGGCTGATGGTGTGGATGCCTTTGCCCGCGTGATGAATCCGGCCACGAATCTGCAGGTGCAGAAGGCACCGGTGGTGGAGACTCCCCCACCCGCTCCGGTGAAAGTAGAGCCGGCGCCCGCCAGAAAGGCTCAGCCAGCCAAGCCGCAAGCCCAACCGCGCAAACGGGCTGCCCGCCGCCGCGCCCCGGCGAAGGAAAATACCAGTCAGCAGCGCCGCAACAACCGCCGCCGTTGATTTGTTGGTGTAACGGAAAAAGGGCAGCCGCAGCTGCCCTTTTGCATGGAAAAATGAAGCGAGGAATGATTAGTCCACGTTGTCGAAGATTTCCTCCGGCTTGAAGAAGCGCTTGATTTCCACCTCGGCGCTTTCGGGGGAGTCAGAGGCGTGGCAGATGTTGAGCATGCTGTTGGTGCCGAAATCGCCGCGGATGGTGCCTTTGTCGGCCTTCATGGAGTTGGTGGGCCCCAGGATGGAGCGCACGCGGGTGATGACGCCGGGGCCGGAA
Source organism: uncultured Akkermansia sp. (assembly GCA_964611765.1). Classification (GTDB taxonomy): domain Bacteria; phylum Verrucomicrobiota; class Verrucomicrobiia; order Verrucomicrobiales; family Akkermansiaceae; genus Akkermansia. The sequence goes on from CAZTAX010000020.1 coordinate 4,189, forward strand.
AGCACCAGAGCTACAACCGGGCTGGTCTGCATGAAAGCGGAGAGGGTGGGGAAGAGGGGCTTGTCGTCAATCACCAGGTCGATGATGTGGGCGTAGTGTTCGCGGAGAATAGCGTCGTCCAGCTGCATCATCTTCATGCCGCGCAGGCGGAATCCTTCTCCCAGCAGACGCTGCAGGATGATACCGGAAAGATTCTTGCGGACGCAGTCGGGCTTGAACAGAATGAGTGTTTTTTCGTCGCGGTTCATAATATCGTAATGTGTGTGCCCCTTTCTACTCTCCGTGGGTGGTTCTGTCAAGGAAAAATCCGCGCACTTACATGATTTCGCATTGCGGAGCCGGGGGAGAAAGAGTATACTGCCTGCCAGAAGAATATGAAACACACACTCCGTTACGAGCCCATTCCCGCCGCCTTTTATCAGGCCAACCGTGATAAGCTGGCTGCCAAGCTGCCCGCAGGGGCGCTGGTGATTGTACATGCCAATGATATCTACCCCACGAATGCGGATGGTATCCTGGCGCACCACCAGAATGCCAACCTGTTCTACCTCACTGGCATTGACCAGGAGGAAACCGTGCTTCTCATGCGCGTGGGTGAGAAAGGCGAGCATGATGATACCCTCCTGCTGCGTGAGACCAACGAGAATATCGTCATCTGGGAGGGGGCCCGCCTGACCGCCGAAGCCGCCACGGAACTGAGCGGTGTGGAGGATGTGCGCTGGACGGATGTGTACAACGCCTTGCTGGCCGAGTGGGTGCCTGCCGCTTCCGCCCTCTGGCTGGAGACGGATAACCACCCCCGCCGGTTCACTTATGTGCAGACCCGCAACGAGCGCATGGCCGCAGCTATCCGCGCTTCTTATCCGGATGCGAAGCAGAAGAGCCTGTACTCCCTGCTGGCGGAGATGCGTCTGGTGAAGAGCCCGGAGGAAATGGTGCAGCAGCGCCGCGCCTGCGAGATCACCGGTGCCGGCTTTGTGGAGCTTTTGCCTCAGGTGAAACCCGGCATGGGCGAGTGGGAGATTGAAGCCGCGCTGAGTGCCGCCTACATCCGCCGCCGTGCCCGCAAGTTCTCCTTCCTGCCCATCATTGCCAGTGGGGCAGATACCTGCGTGCTACACTACATTTCCAACCACAAGGAAGTGCAGGACGGCGACCTTATCCTGCTCGATATCGGAGCGGAATACGGTGGCTACGCCGGCGATATGACCCGCACCATTCCCGCTAACGGCAAGTTCACACCCCGCCAGCGTGCGGTGTATGAGGCCGTGCTCCGCGTGCAGCGCTATGCCATGAGCATCATGCGCCCCGGCCTGGAGAAGGCGGAATACGAGCGAATGGTGCGTGTGAACATGGCTGCGGAGCTGGTGAAGCTCGGCCTGCTCACTCAGGAAGAGGTGGATGCCCAGGGCACTAACCCGCTCTGCGTGCGTAAGTACTACATGCACGGCACCTCCCATTCTCTGGGCATTGATGTGCACGATGTCGGCTCCGACACCAAATGCTTTGCAGCCGGCCAGGTCTGGACCGTGGAACCCGGCATCTACATCCCTGCAGAGGCTATCGGCATCCGCCTGGAGACGGACGTGCTTATCACCGGGAACGGGGTGGAAGATCTCATCCCGAACGCTCCTATCGAGCCGGATGATATCGAACGCCTCATGGCAGCGAAATAACAAACCGGTTTGTTGTTTCCGGAGCATGGGCTTTCCATGACTCAATAAAAATCCCCGCAGTTTGCCGCTGCGGGGATTTTTGTATTGTGTGGGGGAATTATGCCTCGTTTTCCTGGGCTTCGAGGAGGGCGTAGGCTTTCTCTTCGTCTGGGTCGGGGCCGTGGTGGCCCTTCTCGATCCTGGAGCGGAAGAGCTTCATGATGAAGACGAAGGAGCAGGGGATGAAGAATACACCCAGCGCGGTGGCTATGGACATGCCGACCACCACCACGATGCCGATGGAGTTGCGGGCCAGGGCACCGGCCCCCTCAGCTGTGACCAGCGGCACGCAACCAAGGATGAAAGCGAAGGATGTCATCAGAATCGGGCGCAGACGCATGCGGGCAGCTGTTACGGCGGCATCCAGCAGGCTCTGACCACGCTCCATCTGCAGCACGGCGAATTCTACGATGAGGATGGCGTTCTTGGCTGCCAGGCCAACGAGCATCACCAGACCGATCTGGGCATACATGTTGAGATCCATGCCCACCATCCAGAGACCGAGGAAGGCGCCGAGCACTGCGATGGGAACGGTCATGAAGATGGCGAGCGGCAGAGTCCACTTCTCATACAGAGCAGCCATGATGAGGAAGGCAAACACGGCGGAGAGGGTGAAGATGGAGCCCAGCCCCATACCGTCCTGCACCTTCTTTTCCTGGAAGCTCATGTCCACGTACTCCATGGCAAATTTGGTGGTGTCCATGGTGGCGGCAAACACTTCTTCGATGGCAGCCATGGCCTGGGCGGAGGAGTAGCCCTCTGCCGGAACCACGGAAATCTTGCCGGCGTTGTAGTTGTTGTTGTGGTACACGAACTCGGTGTCGGCAATGTCCGTGATGGTGACGAGGGTGCTCAGCGGCACGGAGTCTCCCTGGGCGTTGCTCACGTAGAAGTTGGCAATCTGCTCCGTGTTGGCGCGGCTCACACCGGCAGCCTGCATGTACACCTGCCACTGCTGGCCGAACTGCGTGTAGTAGTTCACGAAGCTGGAGCCGTTGAAGCACTGCAGCAGCTGGTTGGCGGCGGCGTAGTCCACACCCTGGGCCAGGCACTTCTCCTTGTCGATGGCGATGCTCTTCTGCGGTACCTGAGGCAGCATCATATCCGAGGCCTTGGCAATGGCCGGGTGCTTCATGAGGGAGGCTTCCAGGCGGGTCACCTGCTCATAGAGTGGGCCCACGCCCTGGCCGTCCAGGTCTTCCAGCACAAAGGCAATGTCGTTACCCGTGCCCACGCCGGGAATGGCGGGCGGGCTTACCAGGAAGCTCACGCCGTCCACTCCGCACATGGCCAGCTTGGCCTGCACGCGCTTTTGCACGTCGTCAGCCGTCGGGATTTCTCCGTTTTCCATCACCGGGCGGTCAGCAAAGTCCTTCAGACAGCAGAAGAAGGAGAGCGCATTGGTGGTCTGCACGCCGATGATGAAGTTCATGCCGATAATGGAGACCGCGAAGTCGGTGGTGGGCTCTCCCAGCAGCACTTTTTCCACCGGAATCACCTGCTCGGTGAGACGCTGCATGGAAACACCCGGCTTCATGATGACACCGCCGATGAGGAATCCCTGGTCTTCTGCCGGCAGGAAGCCCCCGGGCACCTGCTTGGATACGGGGATGATGCAGGCGGTGATACCGGCCAGCAGGGCCATGGCCACCATCAGGTGGCGGCAGAGCCAGCCGCAGGCGGCGGCAAACTTCTCTGAGAAGGTATCGTAGGCGCGGTTGAAGGCGTTGTAGAACGGCGTGAGCAGGGAGCGGTGCTCTTTCCTGGGTTTCAGCATCAGGGCAGACAATGCCGGCGACAGCGTCAGAGCGTTAAATGCCGAGATGAGCATGGACACGGCAATGGTCACGGCGAATTGCTGGAACAGCGTGCCGGTGATGCCCGGCAGCAGCGCGGTGGGCAGGAACACGGCGGCCAGCACCAGGGCGATGGCCACCACCGGGCCGCTCACTTCCTTCATGGCGGCGAAGGTAGCCTGGCGCGGGGTCATGCCGTTTTCCATGTGCGCTTCCACGGCTTCCACCACCACGATGGCATCGTCCACCACCAGGCCGATGGCCAGCACCATGCCGAGAAGGCAGATGGTGTTCAGCGAGAAGCCCAGCATGGGGAAGAAGATGAAGGTGGTCACCAGCGATACCGGCACGGCAATGAGCGGAATGAGAGTGGCTCGCCATCCTTGCAGGAAGATGAACACCACCAGAGCCACCAGCACCATGGCTTCAAACAGCGTGTGAGCAATCTCGGAAATGGAGGCGCGCACTGTGGTCGTGGTGTCCAGTGCTACGAAGCCGCGCATGCCTTCCGGCATCACCTTTTCCTTTTCCGCCATGAGCTTCTTGACGTTGTTCACTGTCTCAATGGCGTTGGAACCGGCGGCCTGGTAGACGGCGATGGCGGTGCCGGGGCGGCCGTTGATGCGGCTGGCCACGGAGTAGCTCTGGGAGCCCAGCTCAATCTGGGCAATGTCCTTGAGGTAGACGGCCTCGGTGCCTTTCTGGCGCACGATGATGGAGTTGAATTCCTCCACCGAGCACATGCGGCCCTGGTTGCGGATGGTGTAGGTGAACTCCTGACCATCGGGCATGGGCTCTGCGCCCACAGCACCACCGGGGTTGATGGCGTTCTGCGTGCTCACGGCGTTGTACACCTCGCCCACAGAGATGCCCTTCTGGGCCATCTTGTCGGTATCCAGCCAGATGCGCACGGCAAAACGCGCACCGAAAACCTGCACGTCGCCCACGCCGTCCACACGCTTCAGCGGATCCACCAGGTTCAGGAAGGCGTAGCCTGTGAGACTGATGGGGTCGAAGAAGCCTTCCGGCGAGTTCAGCGCGTAGAGCATGAGTGGCAGGCCGGAGGACTGCTTGATGGTGATACCCATCTGCGACACTGTGGAGGGCAGCTGGCTTGTGGCCTGGCTGTAGCGCATGTAGGTATTCTGTTGGTCGGTGTTCGGGTTGGAACCGGCCTCGAAGATAACGTTGATGCTGCACTGGCCGTTGTTGGAAGAGGTGGAGTTCATGTAGTCCATCTTTTCCACGCCGGAAAGCTGCAGCTCAATGGGTGTAGCCACGGAGTCGGCTACTTCGGTGGCATTGGCACCGGGGTAGCTGGCACTCATCTGGATGGTGACCGGGGTGATATCCGGGTACTGCGCAATGGGCAGTGCCATCATGCTGATGAGTCCCAGCAGGGTGGTGACCACAGCGATAACGCCTGCGATGATAGGATGCTTGATAAAGAACGGAGACATAATCAGATGCTGTTAGTGTTTATTACTCGTACTGGGTCTCTACCTTGATGGGATCTGCGGTAATGGAGGGGGTTACGGTGTGTGTGGGCTCGTAGATGAAGGGCTGCGGGGCAACCTTGTTCACCGGGGCCTTGGCTTCCTGGTTCGCCGCAAATACCTGGGCCGCCATCATCGAGCCTTCCACCACCACGGTGGTTTCCGTGGCGCTTTCGAAGCCCATGCCTTTCACGACCATGTCCATGAGACTCTGGAAGCCCTGGGCCTTGGCAATGAGGTCGAGCTCGTCCGTGGCTCCGGCCTGGCGCAGTACCAGCTCGCGGAAATCCTTGGCGGCGAGACTGCGCAGTAGCATCTCGCCCCAGTCGCTCGCTCCGGCTTTGGCGGGGGCATCATCCGGCTGGGCCTCGCCGGCGCGTCCCTCCAGCAGGGCGCGGAAGCTTGCAGCCCCGGCATTCTTCAGATAGAGCTCACCCCAGTTTTGCACCTTGGCGCCGCCCAGAACGAGTGCCTCGAGGTTGGGTGCCTTGGCTTTGTCCAGAATCATGCCCGCGACCAGCTCGCGGTTGGGCTCAATCACCTGCATGGGTTGCAGGTATTCCTTGCCGTCGCCGTTATCGAGCTTCAGGTTGATTATCGGCCCCTTGGTAATGGGCAGCATCTGCGGCGTGTTGTCCGGGCGCAGCAGCACGATGATATCCATGCCCTTGGCATTCAGCGGGGCGCGGGCCGGCACCAGGCAGGCGTTCGGAATCGGCTTGAGCTTGGCTCGCACGGTGACCGCCATGCCACTGCGGAGCATGGCGTTGTCATTTTCCACATGACCGATGACATCGAGCGTGCCGGTGCTGGTGCTCAATGTGTTGTTGGCCGTGATGACGTGGCCCTTCTTGGGATAGAGTTTGTTATCATCCAGAATCAGGTCAAACTCCTGGGGTGCTGCGGTGCTGGGGTCGGCCTTGCGCACGCGGTGGTTGGCAAAGCCCTGCATGGCCCCGCGCCCGCTCATGCCGAAATCCACACGCATGGGATTGACCGAGGAGAGAGTGACCAGCGGAGTCGCGTCGGACGGGCTGACGAGCGTGCCGACGGACACCTTGTGAATGCCGATGCGGCCATCGAACGGGGCGGTGATGGTGGTGTAGCCCAGGTTGATTTCGGCCTGGTGCACAGCGGCTTCCATCTGGGCGATGGTGGCCTCGGCCTTGCGCAGGGCGGCCTCATTGGTGGCCACCTGCGTTTCGGTGTCGGTGAGCACCTTGTCGGAAATAGCGCCGGGGGTGGTGGCCAGCAGCTTGCGGTAGCGGTCCAGGTTGGTACGGCTCATGGTGAGCTGGGCCTCGGCCTGCTCCCTGGAAGCCAGGGCGGATTTGTGGTTGGCGCGGGCTTCATCAAGCGAGGCCTGGTAGGGGGCGGGGTCGATGGTGAAGAGCAGGTCGCCCTTCTTGACCAGGGTCCCGTCTGCAAAATGTTGCCTGAGGATGAAGCCGCTCACCTGCGGGCGGATGTCCGTTTCATCGATACCGCGCAGGGATCCGAACCAGGTGGCGGTTTCGGCTACTTCCTGCTGGAGCATCTTGCTCACTTTCACCGGGAATGGCGGCAGGGTTGGTTTCGCATCCGGGGGCGTGGCTGGCTCCTCGGCTCCTTCCTCGGCTGTCTTTTCGGCGGCCGCCAGGGCGGGCAGCGGCAGCGGCTTGAAGGTGAATGCCGTGGTTTTGATGGTGGCGGGCCTGGCATCCTTGGGCAGGCGGCTGTTTTCGGAAGAGATGGTCACGGCGCGGATACCGTTTTCCGCGTCGGTCACCACCGGGGCATCTGCCGGGTTGTCGTAGCCCATTTCCTTAAGTTTCTCAGCGATGCTGATGTTGCCGTAATCCTTTACGGCCACGAGCGGCTGCATGGAGTGGTAGCCGTTCTCCTCCACTACTTTCAGGGTGTACTCACGACACACGGTCACGGGAATCATGTGCGGCACACTCGCCTTGTCCACTACGATGATGAAGTTGTTCAGCAGCACGTTGCGGATGGCGGCCTGGGGCACCAGATAGGCTTTCTGCGTATCCAGCGGAATCTTCACGCGCACCGGCATGCCGCCGCGCAGCACATTGTCCGGGTTGGCAATGACACCCTCCACATTGGACAGACCGGCCGAGGTCAGCACGCTGTCCATGGCGATGATATCTCCCTTGTACGGCAGCTCTGTTCCGTCCTCCATGAGTAACTGGAACTGTGGCGCTGGTTTGGCGTCCGGGTCATTGGTGCCGATTTTTCCGTATTTGGCAAATACGTTGATGAGGTGGTCGGCGTTGATGGAGAAATCTACGCGGATGGGGTCGATGGAGGTGATGTTGGCCAGGTTGGTGGCGGGGCTCACCAGGTCGCCGATGGACACATTGGCAGTGCCCATGGTGCCATCGTACGGCGCACGGATGACCGTGTAGTCCAGGTTAATCTGGGCTTTGTTCACGGCTGCTTCCTGCTGGCCGATCTGGGCCTCGGCGGCCTGCACCTGGGCCTGGGCGGCTTTCAGGGTCTGCTGGGCATCAGACAGATCCTTCTCGGAAACTGAACCTGATTTCACCAGCTGGGAGTATCTCTTCACGTCCAGCTCGGCTTTTGCTGCCGTGGCCTGGGCTGAGGTGAGGGAGGCCTGTGCTGCCAGCAGATTCGCTTTGCAGCGTTCCAGTTCGGCCTCAAAGAGTTTTGAGTCAATGCGGAAAAGAACATCGCCAGCCTTGACTCGAGTGCCTTCCTTGTATTCCTGGCTCTGCAGGAAACCGGTGATGCGTGGATGGATGTTGGTGTCCTGCTCGCCGCGCAGGTAGCCGAACCATTCACCGTAGTCGGTTACTTCCTGGTGCCGGAGGTTGAAGACCTTGACAGCGGGCGCTGAGTCTTGCGCCGCAGTCTGGGTGTCGGGGCCGGGCTTGCAGCCTGGCAGAACGGCCAGCGTGCATCCGCCCAGGGCGATAGCCAGAATCGTGTTGCGTGTCATATATTTGGTGGGTTTGAAAAAGTATCAGGTGCAGGAACGGATGAGAATCATGATGCCGACCAGGGCAAAGATGACCATGCCCATGCCGATGTTGCTCTCTTCCGGCTGCTCGTTTTGTGCAGGTCTGCGCACAGCGGGGTGGGGCTGCAGCCGCCCGCGCAGCGTTTCTGCCGGCGGGCGCTGCGCGGTGGGCAGGGGTGGCGGGGTCACATACGGCGTCCGGCTTGCGGGCGGTTCCTGCCGGGGAACCGGGGGCTCCTGCGTTTGGGAGAGGTAAGTGAAATGCTGCTGGGGCGTGGGCAGGGTGGAGTGATGCTGCTCTGCAAATTTTCTCGCCCGTTCCTCCTGCTCCCGAATCATGGCGTTCAGCTTATGAACCAGCTGGGCGGACATGGCCTCCAGGGCCAGCCGCTGTGATTCCGTGCTTACCTGATTCGGTTCCTGATTCATGGGCTCAGTTAGGTGTGTTCTCTGCTGCGCTGCCGGGGATGTTGTCGCCGTGGCTGCGCATAGCGTTCAGTACGGCACTCACCAGTTTCTGGCGATCGCTGCGGGCCATGGCGGCCAGTTGCAGGAAATCGGCCAGGTGGAATCCCCCGTGGGTGCGCAGGAATTCACGGTCTTTTTCGTCACCGTACATGATGTCCGGTGCCAGAATGCCGTACAGTTTCGCCTCTGCCTTGCGGATGATACGGGGCAGGTAGGCGATTTCCTGGAATTCGTCTGTTTCTGCCGGCAGGTCTGCAGCTTTGATTGGCTTAGCATTGCCGGAAATGCCGCGCATGGCATTCAGAAAATAGTTGCGGCGCACTGCTGCTATGAGCAGGGCCGTGCTGGGGCTGGGGGCGCCTTTTTCGGCGTACTCACGCACGTAGCCGTGCATTTCGGCAGGCTGGTAACCGATTGATTTGAGGAAATCCTGTTCTTCCGGTAAATAAAAGCGTTCGGCCGTTGCCTGAGGGTTAAGCAGATAGCGCTCCACCGCCTCTCTGAACAGGGTCATAAATCGATCGTTCCACTCCATGGGGTGCATTATAGGGTGCCATGCCCCCCAATGCAAGCGGAAAAAGTGCCCGTAATCAGCATAACACAAAATAGTTTGATTTACTTGTGCCAGAGCATGCGGATGAGTCCGTATACGGTGCTTCCGAGAGCCGCACAGGTGACCAGGCACCCCAGCAGAAGTTCCAGGCATAACACCGGCAGATTGACCTGGCCGAATACGGAAAGGACGGCTGAAACTCCCAGCGGAGCTGCCTGCGCTGCACTGCGCATAAGTTCCATATCCACCCCGCTGCTGATACCCAGTGCACTGAGGAACCACGCGCCGACCCACCACTGCAGCGGCCAGAGGAATACCTGATACCCCGGAAAGGAAATCCAGCAGGTGAGCACCGACATGGGAATGTTTCCGCGCGTCCACACGCTGCTCAGTACGGCAAAGATGGTCTGCATGGGGACGGGTGCAAGTGCCCAGAATACGCCCCAGGCAGAGCCTGTTGCGACGCTCCGGGGTTCCCAGAGCCAGAGCTCCGGTGTGAAAAGCCTTTCCGGCAGGAGGGCGCACCACAGCTTGCTGGTGCTGCGCTTTTGGCGGAGGTAATCATCTACCTTTCGCACCAGCCCGTTGTAGCTGAATTTCATGCGCCGTAAAGGGGTTCCACCAGCTCCATGCTGCGGTGCGTGGCTCCGGAGTGCACATGCAGGGCATTGAATGCTCGTTCCACCCGGGCTGTGGTTTCCTCGCTGCCGTCAAGCGCGCGGGTGATTTCACCGGCCAGTTCCGTGGCTTCGCAGCATACGATGGCATCGTCCGCACGCAACAGGGCTACCAGATCTGCAAAGTTGGTCATATCAGGCCCGGTAATGACCGGTTTACGGGCCGCGATGGCCTCCACCGGGTTCTGCCCGCCTTTGGCCAGGAAGCTCTTGCCGATGACCACGGCGTCGGCCAGGGCAGTCCAGTCGCGCAGCTCGCCCGTGGTGTCGGCCACATAGCAGGCATTTGCGGGAATGTCGGCGGGTAGGTCACCTGCTGTGCGGAGCAAGGGGGTGAATCCGGCCTGCTGCAGGTCTGCCACCACCTGGGGGCGGCGCTCGGCATGGCGCGGCACGATGAGCGGGAAGGCCCCGGCTTCGCGGATTGCGGTGGCAATGAGCGCTTCTTCACCCGCGTGGGTGCTGGCGGCCAGCACTACCTTGCGATTGCCACGCAGGGTGTCGAGAATGGTGCGGAAATCCTCTCGCAGGCTCTGGGGGGCATCGCCCATCACGTCGAACTTGATGCTGCCGGGGGCGGTGATGATGTCGGGGTTCACGCCGATGCGGGCGAAACGGCCCTTATCGTTCTCATTCTGGGCGCCCAGGGCGGTCAGACGCTCGAAAAGCAGGCGGGTGATGCCGCGCACCCTGGCGTAGCGGCCCTCGCTGCGGGGGGAGAGTCGTGCATTAAGCATCACCATGGGAATACGGCGGCGGTGGCAGGCTTCTGCAAAGTTGGGCCACAGTTCCGCTTCAATGAGCACCACGGCCTTTGGTTCAAAGCGCTTCAGGCAGCGGCCGGAAAGCCCCGGCACATCCAGCGGTGAGTACAGCGGGCGCACCTTCGGCAGGGCCGCGTCGCGCGCCACCTGGTGGCCGGTGGCGGTGCTGGTGGCCAGAATGACCGGCTCACTGTGCGTCTTGCACCATTCGCGAATGAATTTGAGGGCGATAAACACCTCGCCCACGCTCACAGCGTGCACATAGAGCCCGCCTTTGGGTTCATCTTTGGCCGGTTTGCCGTAGATGCCGAAGCGCTCGGATAAGCCGGTGCCGAACCCACCGCGCTTCTTCATTTTGATGAGGTATCCCGGTATGGAGATAATCAGGAAGACCGGCAGCAGCAGGTTATAGAGCAGAAGAAAGATGAAGCGTTTCATGTGTGGTCCACTTGGTAGAAGAGAATGACATTTTTGCCGTAGTGGCGGGTATCAACGAGTTTCCAGCCGGGAAACTCGCGGCTGTGGGAATCACCCACGCCGTAGCCTTCCTGAGCCTCGGCTATGAAGTAGCCCCCCTCTGCCAGCAGTTCGTGCAGACGGTCTGTCATGAGCTCGGCTATCATGTCGCGATCGCCTATGGCTTTGGCATAGGGCGGGTCGGCAAAGATGTAATCATAGCACCCCGCATCCCGTTTCACGAATTGCAGGCAATCGCTCTGCACCACGCTGCCGCCAGCCAGCCGGGAGCGTTCCAGATTCTGCCGGGCCATGGCGCAGGAAGGGCGCGCGGCATCCACCATGCGGGCACTGGCGGCGCCCCGGCTCAGGGCCTCGATACCCACGGAGCCCGAACCGCAGTATAAATCCAGAACCCGGGCGCCTTCGATGGTGGGCCCCAGAATGTTGAAAAGGGCCTCACGCACGCGATCCTGGGTGGGGCGAACTTCGCCCTGCGGAACTCGGATGGGAAGTCCCTTTGCTGCTCCTGCGATGATTCTCATGGTCGGGTCAAGCAAGAAACGGGAGCCTGTGGCGGCTGTTGCCTGGCTCCCGTCTGTTGTGATAAGTGGCTGGCTCTTACTTCTGGCCGGGGCGGGTGGCGCGTGCGCTGGCAGAAGTAATCGGGAAGATGATGGCGTACCCGTGGTTGGCAATCACGCTGCCGCTGATGGAGGATCGTTCCATCAGGCTGTAATAGAGGAACACGGCTTTTCCGTCTGTCGCCTTGGTGATGCGGAGCATCTCGTTGAGGGTGGAGAGAGAATCCTTCTTCTCCATTTTCCATTCATTTCCGGTCTGGGCACCGTAGTCAAAATTTTCGCCCGCGGAGAATTCGCTGCCGGTCAGCTCGCCATTGTTGGAAATCCACACGTTCTTTCCGGCATCGTAGCGCAGGGAGCCGATAGTGAGCGGCATAGTTCCGCCGTTGGCCAGGCGGGTGCCGGAAATGACACTGTATACATGGTTTCCCTCGCTCTTGAGCCCCACATGCACATCGGCCAGCATGGCAAGTCGGGTCTTTTTCCATGCTTCTTTGTATTTTTCGTACTCGGCTTTGTCCGGCCACAGGTCAGCGTCATAGTCCATCAGGCGATCCGGTGCACCTTTGGCGTTAATTGCTTCCTGCTTTTCCTTGGGCAGCTGCACGAATCGCTGAATGGCGGCTCGATGCAGTTCGACGAAAGAATCGTCTCTTACCGGGCGGATGACAGACCCCTGAATGGTGCTGCCGTTGCAGGGGAGATACCCGGAAATGGCTTCGGGGGCGGTCTCAGCGTGTGCGGTGCTGCAAAGAACAGCAGGCGCTGCGAGCATGGCGAAAATAGCGTGGGACAGATTCATATCAGATGTCATTTACTCTAGCACCGTTTTTTTTTCTTGGCAAGCAAGAAATTCGGTGGTATTGTCATGCAGCTATGAGAGTATTCCGCCACTTCCTTTCTGCGCTTTCGTGTGTGGCACCGTTGATGCTGGGGGCATGCCAGACCGTGACCCCGCAGAGCCGGATTGAACAGAATCCGGTCATGTTCGGAATGCTCAGCCCGGAGCACAAGCTGATGGTGCAGCAGGGGCGCATCTGCGAGGGTATGACCAAGGATGCCGTTTATCTCTCATGGGGCAACCCGAATACGGAGCCGGTTATCGGCCAGCAGGACGGGCAGTCGTACGAGAAGTGGGTATATTACGTTTACAAACCGGTCATGGTCGATTCTGTCGGATTCGGTTCCGGCTGCTGGCTTCACGGTTCCTGGTATGGCGGCGGTATGACCACCTCCACAGCCATGGTGCCGCAGGAAGCGGCCTGGGTGGTCTTTCAGAATAATATCGTAACGGCATGGGAGCGCCGCAAATAGTTTTTATGGATAATCAGATCTACACACTCACCACTCCTGAGCTCACGGTGCGCATCACCAATTTCGGTGCACGCATACTCAGCTTCGAATATCAGGGAACCGATTGCCTGTATGGCCCCAAAACGCTGGAGGATCTGCCCGCCGATACCTGCTACTGCGGCAGTATCTGCGGCCGCGTGGCCAACCGCATTGCCGGCGGCTCGTTTGAGTTGGATGGCACGACTTACCGGCTTGCCGTGAACAATGGCCCCAACCACCTGCATGGCGGTCTGAAGGGCTTCTCGGATATGCCCTGGGAGGTGGAGGAAGCTACGGATTCCCGCCTGGTGCTCAGCCTCGTCTCCCCGGACGGGCAGGAAAATTACCCCGGCACGGTCACAGTGCGTGCCACCTACGCCGTGGAAGGCCGCCGCCTGACCCTGCTCATGGAGGGCACAACGGATGCCCCCACGCTGCTGAATCTCACGAACCATGCCTACTGGAACCTCACCGGCTCCGGCACGGTGGATGCCCACTGCCTGCAGGTCTGCGCCGCTTCCTACACGCCCATGGTGGCCAATATTCCCACCGGTAATATTGTGACCGTGGAAGGTTCTCTGTATGATTTACGCCGTCCGGCCTGCCTGGGCGAGCGCAACGCCCCCGATGCTGTTTCCGGCGGCTATGATGATAACTATGTGCTGGGGGCGGAACCCGGCGTGAAACTGGCCGCTGTGCTCACGAATGGCCGCCGCACCCTCCGCGTGCTGACCGATGCCCCCGGTCTGCAGGTCTATACCGGCGATTACCTGCCGCTGAAGCGCGGCGGTGTGGCGCTGGAAGCCCAGAACTTCCCGGATTCTCCGCACCATTCCCACTTCCCCAGCATAGTGCTGCGGCCGGGCGAGGTATATGCCCGCACCATTGCCTGGGAAATTGATTAATGCTTTGCGAAAAAGTATGTTTTCAAGCCGTATCCGGCGAATGGATACGGCTTATTGTTTGCGTAATTCGAGAGCGCATTCTGCTGAGGCAAGAAGAATCTGTATGTAACCGATAAGTTCAATCGGTTCTTCCAGAATGCGGCGCACCAGGAATGTGTTTACCTCGGTGTTGCCCAGCAAGTCAGCCAGGAAACTCCGGTGCCCCAGGCACTGGGCGATGGGAATGATGATAATGATGGCTGCCATCATCATGTGGAAACTATTCGTCTTCAGAAATGTTTCTATGGTAGAACCGATAGTCGCGCGGCTCCGAATCAGATAAACAAGTCCGAAAATGGGAAACAGCCAGCACCACGTCCAACCGATATAGGGGATGAGCTTGTCCAGATAAGCATCCTGTTCGCGCACCAGTGCGGCCAGCGCCAGCATGCTCAGGCTGAAGAGAATGGGACGATAGGGCTTGTTGAAATACGCCTGGAACCCGAAACTGGCGGCAATGAGCCCCAGCACGACGCTCTGCATCGTCTCGAATATGCCGTATTCCTGCACTGTGGCAGACTTGAAAACATCCCCTATCTTCCAGAATGAGAAAACGACAACGGTAAGGACGATGAGATAGAGAAGCTGGCGGAGCAGACTGTAGAAGAGATGGCGATTCATTGCGGTTAGGGCGTCATACTACATTTTTTTGCGTCAGAAATCAAGTTAATATCCGGGTTAATCACGTGCTCGTCGGTCGGCGTGGGTGCCGGTTTTGCCTTCCTCTCGCTCCATGGCGCGCTGCTTCCAGAGGGGAAGGTGGGATTTGCGGGCCTTGCGGCGTTTGCGGGCCGCCACGCGCTCGCGGTGGCGTTCCTGTTCCTCGGCCAGTTTGCGGGCGTGGTCGCGCTCGCGCTGGGCGGTTTCCATGCGCTTGCGGATGCGGGCGGAGTGGTCATTGCCGGCGGGCGTGATGGTCCAGGGCCCCGCGCCGCCGGATTCGGTGATGGGCAGGCAGAGCATCTGCGGGTCGATGAAGCGCATCTGCCGGTAGAGCAGGTCGCGGATGGTGGAGAGCAGTGCCTTGGGCGGGAAAAGACCGGTGTTGCCCAGCTCGATGGTGAAGGCCAGGCGTATGTGCCTGGCCTGCATGCTCATGCGGGCCATTTCGCGCAGGGAGATTCCCTCTTCCGGCTCTTCTTCCGGGGCGCAGAGCGCAGCGGTGCGCAGCAGGAAGAGGCAGTCGCGCACCTTGCGGCAGAGCTTTTCCACCAGATCGCGCACCTTGGGGCGGGCGTTGAAGCGGTAGTCCTTCACCTCGATGAGCCAGAGTTCCTTTTTGCCCGGGTGGTAGAGCACAAAGTCCATCTCCTTGCAGCTGTTGCAGAAGTTCTGGGCGTGGTGGGAGTAGAAGGGGGAGCACTCGAAGCGGCACACATAGTACCCCGCTTCGAAGTTGAAGCGGTGCAGTCCTTCTACGCAGCTGGTACCTACCTGGAACACGTCAGATTTCGTCGCTGAGGTTGGGCATGAGACTGAGGTAGCGGTCTGCCTGTTCCTGTTCGGCTTCCAGACTGTCCAGGTGGGCGAGCTGGTCGAGCTCCTCGGCTTCGCTCACGCGGGGGCCTGCCACCTGGCCGGCCTGCAGGCCGAAGAATCGGCGGCTTACGCC
>CAZTAX010000020.1:19575-21285 GCA_964611765.1 uncultured Akkermansia sp.
GCTTACGCCGCGGTTCTGGTGGACTGAAAGCTGGATGACCAGTTCCCGCAGCAGGAAGAGACTGTGGGTGGTGAGCACCAGCTGCACCCCGGCGCGGCAGAGGGTCATCATGAGGTTCACCAGCAGGGGCAGGTGGCCGGCGTTCAGGTTCATTTCCGGTTCATCCCAGAAAAGCGAGGTGCCGGGGCGCACGGTGCCATTGCTGAGCAGCAGCCCCAGCGTGCCGATGCGCTTGAACCCTTCCGCAATCAGGTTCAGCTCCATGGCTTCCTGCCCGGGGCGTTGCAGGTAGAAGCGGCCGTTGCGCCGCTGGAGCTTGCCGCCCAGCAGTTGCTCAATCTGTTTCACCACGTAGCGCAGGGCCTGGGGCAGGGGGGAGCCGGGTTCTGTCTCCAGCGCGCGGCAGAGCTCCCAGCTGGCGGAGTCCAGCAGCTCCGGGTAGCGCTTGCCGGCCTGCATATAGCAGGGGTAGATGGAGAGCACCTCACGCGGGGAGAGAAACACGGCGTTGCTGCCCAGGTAGCGCTCCGGCATGGTGGAGATTCGCAGTCCCTCCTCCTCGCAGTGGGCTTTGAAAGTGAATGCCAGGTCCGCGGTGCCAAGGGGTACCTTGTCGCCCTCCAGCGAGGCTCGCACCCTGGCCACCACGCCCTTGCCACCGCTGCGCGAAGTGAGGCTGGTTAAATCGTGCGTTCCGAACACGCGCAGCAGATCCTGCCGCAGCCGCTTCTCTTCGGCCCAGACCTCCGGCAAATCCCGCCGGCTGCCGCCGCAGCCCCACTTGCTGATGGCATAGCAGAGTTTCATGAGGTGGCTTTTCCCGGAATCATTGCCACCCACGATGATGTTGATTCCCGGCACAAAATGGAACGATTCCGGCTGTTGAAACACCGTCATTCCTTCCACCTTCAGCTTGCGTATCATATTACCCGCCATACTATCATATATCGTATGCCGGTGCAAGCACGTAATTTAGGCTTGCATGCGCACCTGCTGCTGCGGTAAACTGTGTGCCATGAAGAAGATGCTCTGCCTTTCCGTGCTCTCTGCCGCGCTGGTTTCCTGCGTGGGTACCAAGGATTTTACTGTGACCACCTTCCCGGAAGGGGCTGATATCACCATCAACGGCGATTATGTGGGCAAAAGCCCCGTGACCACCGAGATTGCTCAGGATAAGACCCTCGGTATCGTGGCACGTAAGAGCGGCTATGAAATCGGCTCCGAGACGATTTCTCCCGTCACCAGCAAATTCCTCTCCTTTGTCTGGACAGAGAGTGACCCCAAGTCCAAGTATATCGAGGAGGACTCCGTGGCTATCACTCTTAAAAAGATTCCTACCCCCTCTACCTACACCCCTAGTGTGATGCCGAAGTACACCGGCGGCGGTGGCTCCACCAAGCCCTCCCTCCCCGAGCCCCCCGCGCTCCGCCCCATGCCGGAGCTGGACTGAATGATGCCGGGCAGAAGGTGATTTGGGAATCCAAAAAATCCCAAAATTACCCAAAGTTGTAATTTTTATGAAATTGTGCTTGCAAAAAGGCGAAAAGCGTGTAGAATCTGCGCCGACAAATAGCCGCCGTGCGGTGGCGAACAGAAAACACATCCAATAATAACACACCACTATGGCTCGTCTTTTCGGTATCGAAATTCCCAACGAGAAGCGCGTTGAGGCCTCCCTGTGCTACATCTACGGCATCGGGCCCTCCACGG
>CAZTAX010000021.1:0-20301 GCA_964611765.1 uncultured Akkermansia sp.
TCCCGCAGAATCTAACTTAGATTTCAGGGAGACCGTTAATTATTCCAACGCGTTCGTAATTCGTAATTCGTAACTCGTAATTTTGGCGGAACGCCAAATTCCAATTTATCGAGCATGTCACCCAAGCTTCGCTCACAAGGGCCATCATGGTTCGATTTTAGCGCGGATGGCGGCGGAGTAGCTATCCATGGGCAGGTCGTAGCCCACGTAGCATCGCTTGCGGACTTGCTCCTCTGTTTCGCCGGGGCGGCATTGCACGGCTCCGTAGTTAATGAGGAGACCTGCGATGCTGCCGTTGTGCAGGGGGAGAAAATCGTATTTGCGGGGCATCGTGGGCACCAGCATGCGGAAGCCGCTCACGAGACCAGTGGAGCAGTTGCCGGAGAAAGTGTTGTATGGCTGGTGGGTGGTTTCTGCGTGTTTCGCGAGGTCGATGTAGTGCTGCAACAGTTTGCGGGCGCCGCTCTGCTTGATTCGGAGGGGGTAGATGCTCAGGTCTTCGTGGCGGATGTTGGTGCGCAGACCGAAGATATCTTCCTCTGTGCCGAACAGATAGAGAATGCCGAATCTCTTATAGAGTCCGGGAATGGCGCCTTGTTCCACCCCTTCAGGCAATCGCGTTTCGGCTGAAACAACAAAGCTGCGCCCATCGGCAAAGCGGAAGCTGAGCATCGTGTGGCAGATGGCTTCCATGCCGTCCCAGTGGCATTCGGCAAAGTCTGCACCGCAGAGGGTGCTCAGGTCGTAGGTCTCGTTGCGGTAGCGGGCATCACTGTCTTCCTCCGTGCGGTAGCGGAAATCACGGAGGTTGCGGATGGTGAGCATGTCGCCCTTCAGTTCAAACGCAGGTGCCACAGCCCAGGGCTTTTTCCATTGCACCGTGGCAGGGCCGGGGATGCAGCGGTAGGTGATGATGTTCACCAGCACTATGAGCCAGAGCACCAGGTGGACAGAGGGACGGCGGCGCTTCCACCACCAGAGTCCTGCTCCTGCCAGCAGCATAGCTGTCGGAATGATGCTGACGGGTTGGTAGTACCACAGCCCGATACTCCAGAGCAGCGGGAGCACCAGCAGGAGCGAAGAGAGAATTCCTCCTGTAATAAGCAGGGTTCTTTTCATCAGAAGTGGAGGATGAGGGGCAGTTCCGGGGCTGCCCCTTCAGGCATGAGAGTAGCGGCATCTGCGGCGGTAATCCAGCCCCGCACACCGGTGAAGGTTTCCACGTAGCTCATGCTGCCGCGGCTGGCAATCAGTTGCAGCGGGGTGGAGGGCGGCAGCTTCATGATTCCGGCACCCTTGGCATCTGCAGAGTTGCGCAGCTCTGTGGCCTTGAGCACGTAAGCCACGTTATCCGGCGGCAGCGAAGATAAATCCGGGGTCTGGCGCGTGGTGTAGTATCCCCAGTCGGCAGAGCAGAGCAGCGAAGCCAGCGCTGAGATGGCCGTGCAGGTCTGCAACCAGGGGTTCTGCTGGCCGCGGCGGGCTATGAGCAGCGCTATGCACAGCGCGAGTATGGCCGTGCTCACCACGGTGGCCACCCAAAGCTGAGAGGGCGTAATCAGCGTAAAGATATCATCCGTGACAGAGCCGGAGGGCAGCAGGGCTCCTTCCTTGCGCTGGATGAATTGAAGATTGGCTCGGGCTTCTTTCAGCCCCGGGTCGTTCTGCAGGGCGCGTGCATAACAGAGCGCGGCCTGGCCGGACTGCCCCAGTCGGTAGTAGCAGTTGCCGATGTTATACTGACGCAGCGCTTCGGGGTAGGCTGCATTTTGCTCCAGCTGGGTGATGGCTTTGCTGTACTGCCCACCCTTGTAGTTCTCCTGTGATGAGTTCGCCACGCTGAGCGGTGCCAGGCAGAGCAGGAGAAGGATCACTTTAGTGCCTATGCTGCGGAGGGCCTTCATCATGATGTTACGTTCCAGCGGCGAAATGGTAGTTTGTGCATCCGGTCGGAACACTTCTTCATCCCGTCGGTCAAGAATACGCTGGAGCTCAGGTGTCATGCTGGCGGGGTCGGCGTGAGTTTCGATGTAGGCGCCCACGCCTTTAAGGAAGCTGAGTCCATCCTTGCGGGCGGCAAGTTCATTGAGCTCCTTATCACGGGCGCGACCTGCGGCACCGGCAGCCATTCTGCGGCGCAGGACATTGATGCCCAGAGAGAGGAAGATGATGGCTGCGGGAAGATAGAGCAAGTACCACAACCATCGCGGCAGATTCCACACCGTGCCGTACATGGCGCGGGGCATGTAGCCGTAGATATCGGTCATTTCTGCCACGGGTATTGTGCCTGCGGGTGGTGGCTCGGCTGCAGCCACATGCTGGATTCCGCTGCCGTTGGTCTCCGTATTTTTCCACTGCAGGGGGATGGGGGCAGTGGCGGCCTGGCGGTATTCCATGCGCTTCGGATCAAAATAGGAGAAGGCGAATGAGGGAATGCCGCCTACCTCTGCCGTGGGGCGCAGCAACTGGCTGAACACCATGCCGAGAGTCTCCCCATTTGGGCCGACTATGGGTTTACGCGTAGCGGGCACCAGTTTCCAATCTGCTGCGTCATTCGGTCTGGGGCATTCAAGCTGCTCCAGGTTGCCGGTGCCTTTTACGGTTATTTCCACCTCTACCGCTTCGTGCATGGCCAGTGTTTTGGCATTGGTGGTAGCGGTGATGGTATATTCACCTACCATGTCAGCAAAATTGGCGGGAGCACCGGGCGGCAGGGGCAGGGCGCCGATGGTGAGAATAGGCAGCTCCGCCTCTGAGCGCATGAGGGTGAAGAATCCCTGCCGCTGTTCCAGAATAACCTTACCGGCCACATCTGAGTTGCCCTCGCGGAAGGGGGTGAGGGTTCCGCTGAAATCAACGGTGCGCCAGGTCTGTCCCTTGGCGTATGCGGAGGTGGTGCCCATGGCCTGGTTGTGTATCATGGCCAGCACGCCTTGCATGGTTGGCTGAAAGGTGCCCACCTTCACGTTTACCGCACTCATCTGTGGGGCTCCCACCGTGTCAATTCCACCGGGTAACAGAAGCTTGATGGCTGTCTTAACCGGCTGGTGTACATAACCGTCCTTGATGCTCGTGTACCAGAGTACACCGAAATTGACCGGGCTTTTCATCCAGCGGATCTGACTCTGGGATAGCACGGGGAGGGGCGGCACTTCTACGCTGGCCTTGCGCCCGGAGTTGTACTGAACCTCCAGATTCTTCACCTTTACTTCTCCCGGCGCATCCGGAATAATCTGCAACGGGTATACCTCCATGGCGGCGCGGTTCGGATCCATGGGATTGGCTCCGGCATAGTGCTGCATGACTTCCAGCGCTGCGTTGTCCACTACCGGCCGCTTCTGGATGCTGAATAAGTCCTCTCCCACCTCGGTATCCACGAGGTAGAGAGCCACTTTTTCACCAGGGACGGCCACATCCACCGACCACACGGGTACCACGTCTGCCAGCACCGCTCCGGTGATGCTGCAGATCAGGGTGTATAAAAGCTTTATTACGTTTTTCATGAAAGTGTTATGTTGGGCGTTCAGTAGTCTTTGTCAGGCGGGCGTACTTGTACATCTGCGTGCGGAATCGGAGAGCCTTGTTCTTCGTCCAAATGGCTGCGGAGCACGGAGACGGCATATTGCCGGGCTTTTTCCTCATCGGTGGGCTGGTCTTGCTGCCGCTCTTCTTCTGCGGCGGATTGTTGCTGCTCCTGTTGCTCCTGCTGCTCAGGCTTCCGGGGCTCCTGTTGCTGATTCTGCTGCCGGTTGTCGTCCTGCTGCCCTTGCTTGTCGTTCTGTTGGTTCTGGTCCTGCTGGCCGTCCTGCTTCTCCTGGTTCTGCTGCTGGTCCTGTTTATCCTCCTGCCGGTCAGAATCCTTCTGCTCGTCGTCTTTGTCCTGCTTGTCGGCGTCCTGGTTCTGCTGGTCGTCCTTTTGCTGCTCCTGCTGCTGGTCCTGATTCTGCTGCTGATTCTGTTGGTCCTGATTCTGCTGCTGATCCTGCTGGTTTTGTTGTTGCTGCTGTTTGAGCCTTTCGATTTCTTCCTCGAGTTTTTTGATGAGCTGCTTGATTCCGGCTATGTTTTTCTGCGCTCGGGTAAGGGTGGGCTGAAGTTTCAACGCATCCTGATAGGGGATGATATCCTGCTTCAGGGAATCGACAACCTTCTGCAACGCTTCCGGGGTTACGTTCGGAGCAGCCTGTTCATCCTCGCTCAGTCCTTCTGCCGCATTTTCACCGTATAAGGCGCGAAGCTCATTGAAGGTAGCTGTTGCATTGACCTGACCCATCTGGTAAAGAGCTGCAGCCTGGAGCTCTGTATCTTCATCCAGCAGAGCGGCAGAGAAAGACTCTTTGGCTTTGTCCTTCTCCATATTCTTCATGTAGGCCAGCCCCTGGCTGTAGGCTACGGCCGATTCTTCCTGGGGTGCAGCCTGCAAAGTCGGCGTTATGCCGCCGAGTGTGAGGATGATGAGAAAGTGCGTAGAACGTTTCCATTCGGTGCTGCTGAGCATGGTGAGAATCAGCAGAATGAGTGCAGTTACAGCAAAGGGGGTGAAGAGGTCGTTCGGCACTTTGTTTACAGAGAAGGCTTCCTCGTGTTTGTCCAGTTTGCGTACGGCGGCCTGTGTGAAAGCGGTGAGATTGGCGTTGGAGTCCATCACGAAATAGTCGCCGCCTGTTGCCTTGGCAAAGTTGATGAGTGATTCCGTGTTGAGCTTGCTGATGACGTGCTTGCCCTGAGCATCCTGCCACAGGCCGTTTTCTCCCCGTGCATCGGGGATGGGGCCGCCCGCAGCCGTGCCGATGCCTACGGTGATGACCAGCAGCTTGCTTTCCCTGGCTTCTTCTGCGATTTCCAGCGAGGAATTCACGGTGTCCTCGCCATCGCTCAGTATGACCAGTGCATTAGTGCTCCCCTCCGGTGTGCTGCGCTTGAAATCCTGCATAGCCTTGCGGAGAACAAGCCCGAAGTTCGTGCCTCCTACGCCGGCCCAGCTGCGGTTTACCTGCTCCAGCGCATCGCGCAGGGCTGTGTGGTCGTAGGTAAGGGGAACCACCAGATCTGCCTCACCGGAAAAGACGATGAGCCCGATTTTGTCCCCCGGCAGAGCATCGATAAGTTCGTAAGCGGCTGCGCGGGCCTCAGCCAGGCGCGAGGGCTTCACGTCCTCCGTCTCCATGGAGCGTGAAATATCCAGAGCTATGAGCAGGTTGCGCCCGGTGGCGGTGGCTCCGCCCTCGCGGTAGCCGTTGATGGGGCGGGCCAGGGCAATGATGATGCAGGTGAGAGCCAGCAACCCGAAGGTGGCGGGCAGGGCGGTGCGCCAGAGGGAACGGCGCTGCACCAGTTCCAGGTGCTGGGCGGAGATGAGTTTGCGCCAGCCCTGGCCGGTGCTGCGCCAGGCCAGCACCACCAGCACTGCCAGTGCGGGGACAAGCAGAAGAAGCCAGAGAACGTTCGGATATAGGAAACTCATGGTGGTGATTTACGGTGCGGGCCTGGGACGCGCCAGGTTGATGGCGATACCCAGTGCCAGGAAAATAAAAGCGGCTGCCAGCGGCCAGATGAAGAGTTCATCGTAGCTGATGAGCGTACGTTTCTTAGCCTCAGTTTTTTCCAGTTTATCAATACTCTCAAAGGCCTTCTGCAGACGGGCACCGCTGCTGGCGCGGTAGAACTGACCGCCGGTGATGCGGGCTATCTCTTTGAGCGTTTTTTCATCAAAAGTATCGACATTGGCGGTGTAGCGGGAAAGTCGTTCATCCTTGCCGATGGCGATGGTGAAAATCTTGATGCCGAGTTCGGCGGCCTGCCTGGCGGCATCCACGGGAGAGATGCTGCCGCGGTTGCTCATGCCGTCCGTCACCAGAATGATGACTTTGCTCTTGGTTTCTTTGCGCTCGTTCAGTCGCAGGGCGGCCGAGGCAATAGCGGTGCCGATGGCAGTGCCATCCTCTGCGATATAACCGGGGCGGCGGTCATCCGCCAGGTAAAATTCCTGGATGATATAGCGCACGATACCGTGGTCGAGTGTGAGCGGGCTGCAGAGCTTGGCCTTACCGGCAAAGGCAACAAGACCGATGCGGTCGTTCGGGCGGCCGGTGATGAACTCACTGATGACGTGTTTTGCCGCGGTGAGACGGTCGATGGCCACACGTTGCCTGCGGCCTAAGCTATCCTTTGCGGTGAAGAGCATATCCTGGCTGGCCATGGAACCGGAAAGGTCGCAGGCAATCATGATATCAATACCGCTCACCGTTTCCTCCGTGTGCTGGTTTTTCCACTGCGGACGCGCCAGGGCAATGATGAGGGCAGCCATGGCCAGAGCCATGAGAAGGGGGCCGATTCTCCCGGCCAGCGTGGCGGGGCGGTGCAGGTGCGCCGCAGCAAAGCGGATGGTGGGATGCACCAGGCAGGCTGTGGTGCCGGGGCGGCGGCGCAGGAACAGGAACAGCAGCAGGGCGGGCAGGGCCCAGAGCCAGAGCGGCTGGGCAAAGGTGAACTCACGCGTGGCCTCCACGGCAGCGGTTGTAGAGGCAAGCATCATGCAGTTACCTCCTTCTGCTGTTCTGCCTCTTTTTTCTGGGCCACATCAATGCGGCTCACCAGATCCCTTGCTTGTGCAATGAGCCCGTGGGCCCGGGTGACATCGTGCTCTGCAGCTCCGGCATATTTGAATTCTGCCAGGTGATCCAGCAGGTCGCGCGTTTCCAGCTGGCAGCTCTGCGGTACCCCGGAGAGCGAATCCATGCGCTGGGAGAACTCTTCGTGGGTTTCAAACAGGGCTGAATCCTGTGCCTGCCCGGCCAGGAAGGTGCGCAGAATCATGGAGAGCCTCAGCGAGCATTCGCGCATGGGCGGCAGCTGCGCGTCCAGCTCATCAATGGCTGCCAGCGCTTCCTGGAGCGGAGTGATGCCGGGTGCGGTCTTCTTCCGATTCCGGCGGTAGAGCCACCAGGCTGCCAGTGCGGCCAGGGGAATGAGCACGGCGCATGCCCAGGCCAGCGGAATCCAGAATTCCTGCACCATGAACTGGTCTGCAGGAATATCCTTTTCCAGCGTGGGGATTGCCTGTAAAATATCGTTACCCATATACGGTTAATGTGCGAATGCGCGACTGCGACGGTTGAACATCTTGCGCAGCGCGGGGATGAAATCCTGAGTGGTGAGCAGGTCGAGCGAATCGATACCCAGCTGGTTGAACACTCGCTGCCATTCCACGCGGTGGGCCTGCATGGCGTTGCTGTGTGACTGGCGCAGTTGCTTGTCGCTCAAATCGCCCACGAAGAGCTCACCGCTTTCCGGGTCTCGGAAACTGATGCGCCCGGCTGCCGGCAGCTCGATTTCTGCCGGGTCGTTCACCCGCACGGGAATCAGCTCGTGGCGGAAGTTCAGCTTGCCGATGGCCTGCTTATCCACGGCTGCCAGAAAATCGCTGATGAGGAATACCATGGCACTCTTGCGCTGGGTGCGCAGGATTTCAGCGGCCACTTCGTCCACCGTGTCATCCGCACCGGCGGTGGGGGAACTCAGGATTTCGCGCACCACGCGCTGGCACTGTTTCATACCCTTGGCGGGCGGCAGGTAGAAATGCGGCTTGTGGCCGAAGAGCAGCAGCCCCACCTTGTCGCCATTCAGGGCGGCGCTGTAAGCCAGCACGGCAGCAATCTGCGCGGCATATTCGCGTTTCGTATCGGCAATGCGGGCGCTGGCATAGTCCATGCTGCCGCTCACATCCACAGCCAGCAGCAGCACCTGCTCGCGCTCTTCGTGAAAAGTGCGCACATAGGGCGTGCCGGTGCGGGCCGTCACCTTCCAGTCAATGAAGCGGGGCTCATCCCCGGCTCGGTACTCCCGGAAATCATCGAAATCAAGCCCCTGACCACGGAAGCCGGAGCGGTACTGCCCTGCAAAGGTGGCCGTGGACATGCGGCGCGCCTGCAGCTCGATGCGGCGCACTTTTTCCATGATTTCCTGGGTTTTATCCATAGCGGTTTACGGCACGGGTACCTTGGAGAGGATGCTGTCGATGACGTTGTCGCTGGTCTTGTTGGCAGCTTCAGCCTCGTAGGAGAGCAGGATTCTGTGGCGCAGGATATCGTGCGCCAGGTCCTTCACGTCCTGAGGGGTCACGTAGCCACGCTGGCGGGTGAAAGCCAGTGCCTTGGCTGCCAGGGCAATGTTGATGGTGGCGCGGGGAGATGCGCCGGCGCGTACCATGCCCTCCAGCCGCGGATCCACCTTTTCCGGGTTGCGGGTGGCGCGCACGAGGTCTACAATGTAGCGCTGCACGGCGGGGTCGATGAAGATTTGATCCATCAGCTCACGGGAGGCATCGATATCCTCCACCGTAACCACAGGGCTGGTGTGCGGCGTGGCGGTGGTGCTGCTCATCATTTCCAGCACCTTGAGCTCCTCATCACGGCTGGGGTAGTCCACAATCACCTTGAAAAGGAAGCGGTCGAGCTGGGCTTCCGGCAGCTGGTAGGTGCCTTCCTGCTCAATGGGGTTCTGCGTGGCCAGCACCAGGAAGGGATTGGGCAGGGGGTAGCTGCACTCTCCCAGTGTCACCTGGCGCTCCTGCATGGCTTCCAGCAGGGCGCTCTGCACCTTGGCCGGGGCGCGGTTGATTTCGTCCGCCAGAATCAGATTGGCGAACACCGGGCCTTTCTTAGCCGTGAACTGGCGCTCCTCCGGATTATAAATCATGGTGCCCAGCAGGTCAGCGGGCAGCAGGTCGGGCGTGAACTGAATGCGTGAGAACGCCGCCTGCATCGTGCCGGAAAGCGCCTTCACGGAAAGAGTTTTGGCAAGACCCGGCACACCTTCCAGCAGCACGTGGCCTTTGCAGAGCAGACTCAGGATCAGTCGGTTCACCAACTTCTGCTGGCCGACTACCACCTTGGCCATCTCCTGTTTTACAGCGCTCACCCAAGCTGATTTCTGCGCAATTTCTTCGTTGAATTCCTGTGTGTTCATGGTCGTGGTTTGCGCACAAGTCTACCAGCTGCGCGCACTTTGGCAAGTTTGTTCAATGTCAGTTGACGCAGATGACCTATTCTGCGTTCAATCCCATGTCAAAACTGCTATGCAGACGTATTTCAGTCATATCTCTGGCATCAGAAGAAAAATCCTTGACTTGGGGGTTGTTATAGTGCATCCTGCGCGTGCAATGAAAACTGTACTCATTATCGGAGCCGGTGGTGTGGGGCACGTGGTGGCCCACAAGTGCGCCCAGATGTCGGATGTGTATGAGAGCATCCATCTGGCCTCGCGTACCAGGAGCAAGTGCGATGCCATTGCGGCAGACGTACTCGCCCGCGAGGGTGTGACGATTACGACGCATACCGTCGATGCCGATGATGTGGACGCTACGGTGGCTCTCATCAGGGCCGTGAAGGCTGATCTCGTGCTGAACGTGGCTCTGCCTTATCAGGATCTTCCCCTCATGGATGCCTGCCTCGCTGCCGGTGTGAACTACATGGACACCGCCAACTACGAGCCCCGCGATGTGGCCAAGTTTGAGTACAGCTGG
This sequence comes from uncultured Akkermansia sp., assembly GCA_964611765.1. GTDB lineage: Bacteria > Verrucomicrobiota > Verrucomicrobiia > Verrucomicrobiales > Akkermansiaceae > Akkermansia. The sequence goes on from CAZTAX010000021.1 coordinate 9,524, forward strand.
CAGTGGGCCTACCAGGAACGTTTCAAGCAGGCCGGTCTGTATGCTCTGCTGGGTTCCGGTTTCGACCCGGGTGTGACCAATGTGTACACCGCCTGGGCCCTCAAACACCATTTCGATGAGATTGAATACCTCGATATCATCGATGTGAACGGCGGAGACCACGGTCAGGCCTTTGCTACCAATTTCAACCCGGAAATCAACATCCGCGAGGTGAGCGCCCCCTGCCGCCACTGGGAGAATGGTGCCTTCCAGGAGACCGGGGCCATGAGCATGCACCAACCCTTTGCCTGCCCGGAGGGCGTGGGCACCTACGAGATTTACCGCATGTACCACGAGGAGATGGAATCCCTCGTGAAGCACATCCCCACCATCAAGCGCGCTCAGTTCTGGATGAGCTTCTCCCCGAACTACATCAACCACCTCACCGTGCTCAAGAATGTGGGCATGACCCGCATTGACCCGGTCATGTACAACGGCGTGGAGATTGTGCCGCTGCAGTTCCTGAAAGCGGTGCTGCCCGACCCCGGCGACCTGGGCAAGACCACGCACGGCCGCACCTGCATCGGTTGCGTCATCCAGGGTAAGAAGGACGGCCAGTACAAGGCGGTGTACATCTACAACATCTGCGACCACGAGGAGTGCTTCAAGGAAGTGGGCTCCCAGGCCATCTCCTACACCACCGGCGTACCCGCTGCCATTGGTGGTCGCATGATTCTCACCGGTACCTGGAGTGGTGCCGGTGTCTTCAACATGGAGCAGAATGACCCGGATCCCTTCATGGAGGCCCTCAACAAGTACGGTCTCCCCTGGAACTGCATCGAGCTTACCCGCGAGCAGGCCGAAAGCCTCACCGTGGTGAAGTGAAGTTGACAAGACTGAGTTTTCACAACCGGCTGGTGGATGTTCCATCAGCCGGTTTCGTATTTCCGTCATGATGAAGAGAAACGTGAAATGAGCTTGACGGTGCAGGGGGGCATGCGTTAGACTAGACCGATTTTTCCGGATATGAAGTTACGTAGTATAGCTTGGATGAGTGCGGGCCTGCTGCTGGCAGGCGTGGCGGGGGCGGCAGTGGTGCATCGCCGGAAAGCGGGGCGGGAATTGCCGTGTGAGCCCGGGGATACCGAGGAATATGTTGCTTTGCGCGCAATTTTGCAGGCATCTGTGGCGTATAATGATGCTCTGTATGAGCGGGTACAGGATTTGGAGAAGATAGAGACACCTTCTGCCCGCATGACCGCAGCTGCCGCGATTACGGTGAAGAACCAGGCCGAGCGGGAATCCATCAATGCCCTGAGGGCTGAGCTTCAGCAGAAGCTGGGTGAACAGGGACGCACCTTTATGGATGTGGATGGCTTTGTTGAATTGCTCAGCGAGTTCCGCGCCGTGACACTGGAGCAGCAGAAACGTCATCTCTCTATTTTTCAGAGAGTACGCAAGCTGGACGGCGTGCCGGATTCCCCTGAGCTGCATGCCTATCTGAAGCTGGGATTCAAAGATGATGAGCAGCGTCGGGCTGATACAGATGTTCAGCTCATGAAGGCTGCTGACGAACAGCGGGAACTGATGCTGCGCGCCGGTCGCGTGTTGGATTCCATTGCGGATGCCGGAGCTGCCGCTACCGCGCCGGAAGAATTGAACAGGCTGGGCAACAGGTACATGGATCTCACTACTCGCATACGCCTTTACCGTGAAGATGATCCGAAGGGCGCAGATCACGCAGTGAGCGAGTTGCGTACCATGTATGCCGGGCTGTTACCCATGCTGAAGAATCATGCGGAGCGATTGCGAGCGTGTGATTTTTATGGAAGCCTGCCCCTGCGCGAGGTGTTGGAGCGTATGCTGCCGCAGGGTTGAGTTTTTTTTAAAATTTTCTTGACAATTTTAATCACGCGTGGCTAAATACCCGCGTCGTGAGAACCTTGTCCCGCATGCTGCTGGTGGTGGCTATGTTGATGCTGCTGTCGGTGATGATGACCGGAGCCTCGTATGGGCTGCCGGGGACGGTTTGTGTTGCCGATTCAAGCAGCGCTCTGCACCATTGCTGTGCACATGAGTTGCAGGGCTGGTTGGATCATGGTGAGTGCGCGGAACACGAACGCCGGCACCATTGCCGCGAGCGCATGCTGCTCATGCGCGCAGATGCCCGCCGCTCTGATATATGCGCCCCTGTGGCAGTGGTGGAATCCGGGGCGTGGTGTATCGCGCCGGTAATTATCCGGGAGTTTTCGCGGGTGGTTCATGAACCACTTGACTTGCCTCCGTTGTATGGCGGATATCTGCACCCGCGGCGTTGTTGAAGCCGGTTTTATGGTGGTTTTCTCCTGCATTTGCCGGAGTCAGTCACTTTTTGCTTTACATAGCTCCCTGTGAGGGCTATAAGAAACTAAACCCCATTACATGCGCGCCGCGCGTGCGCGAAATCCATTTTTACAACACTGAATTATTATGAAATTACGATTCTGGAAAAGCTGTGTGCTTCCTCTGGCGTTTGCAGCTTGTGCTGTGTATTCCCCCAGTCCGGTGGATTTGCAGCAGAACACGGCTGAGTGGCAGCAGCTTTCTGCCAGGCTTTGCGAAGGGGCTTGTCCCATGAGCCTGGAAAAGCTGCACGAAATCGGGCTCCTGCTGAATCCGGAGCTGAATCAGGCTCGCCTGGGCTATGCCCGCAGCACCGCAGTGGCTGAGTTTGCCGGCCTGTGGGAGGATCCCTCCCTTTCGGCAGACGTGATGCAGGTCATCGAGGAAGATCAAACCAACCGCGGCATTTCTCTTGGTCTCACTCTGCCGGTCACGGGGCTTCCCGGCCTCGCTGAAAAGGTGGCCGAATGCTACAAGCAGGCGGATTACCTCACGATGCAGGCCACGGAGCGAGCCTACCTGGTGAAGCTGGATACCCTGCGTTACGAGGTGATGGCGACCCACGCCAAGCTGCGTCTCATGCAGGAGCGCGTGAAACAGCTGGCAGATGAGCAGAAAAACGCCACGCGTCTGCATGACCTGGGAGAGATGGAATTTGCCGATTTTCAGGTCATCTGCCGTCGGTTGAATGACGGCCAGAAAGAACTGCAGGAAATGGAGCAGCAGCATCTGGCCCATCATCATGAAATGGTGAAGCTGCTGGGACTGCACCCCGATGTGCGAGATGTGGAAATGACCGGGTATCTGCCCGAGATCATTCCCGCAGCAGTGGCATCTCCCACGCAGACGATGCTGCTGCAGCATCCCACGCTGAAAGCTGCCATGGCGAACCACGATACCAGCGAGGCTGAATTGCAGCGCGAAATCCGCAAGCAGTATCCTGAGCTGGAACTCAGCCCTGGTTTTGAACACGAGGAGGGCAACAGCAAGGTTGGTGTCGGTGTAGGCATCAAGCTGCCGCTCTGGAACCGTAATCGGCAAGGCATTGCCGAGGCATCTGCCGAACGAAACATCAAGGAATATGATGCCGTGCAGGCATGGCGCGAGCTGATGCAGCAAACCGTAAGCCTTACTGATATGCAGGAGCTTCTGCTGAAGCACTGCCGCGCAGAGAAAGAGCGTGTTTCCCAGCTTTCCGTGGCCGAAAAACGCGAGGAAGAGCTCTATGCCATCGGTGAAACGAAGCTGCCTTCCGTGGCTGATGCACGGCAGGAAGCTTTCCTGCGCCGTATGAATTATCTTGATTGTCTTTCCAAACTGCTGACCACTCAGGTGGAACTTCAGTACCTTAACCCCGATTTTATTGCTAAGTAAATGAAACTGAAATTATTTTTGGGCTTTATAGCCTCTGTCGCATACGCCGCCGAGTTCTCGGTGGAGGATTACACCGGTCATGTGCATGGTGCAGGTTGCAATCATGACCAAACTGCCGAAAGTACTGAGCTCCAGCGCGACCTCACTGCCGAGGAGACCGAGCATGTGCATGGCGAAGGCTGCTCGCACGACACCGCTGCCGAGGAGCCCGAGAACAGCAAAGTCAAGGCGCTCGCCTATTCTTCAGACCCGGTGCTGGTGAAAGCTGATGCCCACGCCCGTCACATTTCCGCCATGAAGATTGAGACGGTGCCCGATGCTGCTCAGGCGTTGACTCACAGTCTGTATGGCCATCTCTTTGTGCCGAATCACGCTCTGGAGACCTACTCGCTCCCCTGCGGTGGCCGCATTTCGCTTAATGTCAAGTCCGCGCAGACGGTGAAGAAGGGCGATGTGCTCTATACGCTTGTTTCTCCCGAAGTAAGTGCTCTGGTTGCGGATATCAAGAAGGAGGAGGCTTCCATTACGCGTTGCGCTGAGGAAATAGACTCTATCAGCCAGCGTCTGGCTCGCTTGAAAGCTGCCGGCACCGGCAACAGCGACCTTGAGGAGCAGCTCAATTTCAAGAATGCAGAGAAACGACAGCTGGAACGCGAGCTGGAGGTGAGCAAGACGAAGCTCAACATCCTGGTGATGGGGGCCGAACTCAAAACCGAGAACGGTCTGCCCACCCTCGTGGCGCGCGCTACGAAGGATGGTATCGTGCGCAACGTCGGTATTACCCAGGGCAGCTGGGGTGAGCAGGGTGCTGCCGTGGTGACCATGAGCAACCTGGCCGCCATGGAAATTCAGGGTACTCTCTACGGTAATAACTTGCCGGATTTCAGTTCCGTGCGAGCCACGCGTCTGAGCGGTCGCGACAATAAGGAATTGGTGGGTACCTGGCGTATGGCCGAGCAGGTGGATGAAGAGAGTCAGACTCGCGCGTTCTACTTCACCCCCTCCGAATTGCCGGAGGATGCGCGTCCCGGTCAGCTCTGCCGCATCGATTTCTACGCCGATGGCGGCGAGGAGGGCTATATGAGCATTCCGGATTCAGCCGTGGTCAAGGTTGGTATCGATGACGTTGTGTTCCTGGAAATTAATGAAGGCACTTTTGCCATGGTGAAAGTGAAGGCCGGTGAGAGCTTCCGCGGCATGACCCCGGTGAAGGGGCTTGTTCCCGGCCAGCGATTGGTGGTGAAGGGTGGCTATGAGCTGCGCTACTTGCTGCCGGCTGATGGCGGCCAGCAGAAGAAAGCCGGCCATTTCCACGCTGATGGTAAGTTCCACGAAGGGGAGGATCACTGATGCTGGACAAATTCATGGAGTTCTGCCTGCGCAACCGCCTCACGGTGATCATCATCACCCTGGTGCTGAGTGCGCTGAGCATTTTCGGAATCATGCGCACGCCCGTGGACGTGTTCCCGGAGCTGTATGTGCCGCGTGTGACTATTCAGACCGAGGCTGCCGGTCTCACGGCTGAGGAGGTGGAGCAGTACGTCTCCATCCCCTTGGAATCTGCGCTCTCCGGCACTCCCGGGGTGCAGCAGGTGCGCAGTTCCAGCGGTAGCGGTCTTTCCTTTGTCTGGGTTGACTTCGACTGGGATACGGATATTTACCTGGCCCGCCAGATTGTTTCCGAGCGCCTCTCCGCTGTGCGCGAGAATCTGCCCGCCCACGTGGAGATGGAAATGGCCCCCATTGTATCCGTGACGGGTGAAATCATGCTCATCGCTCTGGTGGGTGATGACACAGCTGACCCGCTGGAGGTTCGCCGCGTGGGCCAGTTTGAGCTGCGCAACCGCCTGCTGTCCATTCCGGGTGTGGGCCAGGTCACGGTGCTGGGTGGCCGCATGCCGGAATACCAGGTGCTTTATGACCCGGAGAAGATGCGTCAGGCCGGAATCACGCTCAACGATTTGAAGGAGAGTGTGGAAGCTGCTCAGAGTTCCATTCCTGCCGGTTACATCGAGGATGTGGCAGGCCTGGAGTTGCCGGTGCAGCAGGTTTCCCGAGCCTTCTCCCCGGAGGAAATCAAGCGTGCCCTGGTTCCGGCTCACCCCAGCGGTGTGCTCCGCGTGGAGGACGTGGCTGAGGTGAAGATTGACGGTGCCCCCCGCCGCGGCAATGCCGGGTTCGAGGGGCGCGAATGCGTGGTGCTTTCGGTGCAGAAGGTGCCGGGTGCCAACACTATGGCTCTTACTGAGCAAGTGGATGCCGCAGTGAAGGAATTTGCCCAGAGTCGCCTGCCGGAGAATATCAAGCTGCGTGCAGATGCCTACCGCCAGGCGGACTTCATCAACCTCTCCCTGGAGAACGGCAAGGAGACGCTCATTGTTGCCGGTATTGTAGTGATGCTGGTGATTGTGCTCACGCTGCTGAATCTGCGCACGGCTATCATCACTCTCATTGCCATGCCTCTTTCCGTTATTATGGGAATGGCCTTGTTCCCTTCCTTCGGACTGGCTGTCAACATCATGACCCTGGGTGGTCTGGCTGTGGCTGTGGGCGACGTGGTGGACAATGCCATTGTATTTGTGGAAGTGGCCTGGCGCAATCTGGCGCGCAATGCCGCTCTGCCGCCGGAGCAGCGCCGCAGCCGTTTCGAGGTGCTGATGGATGCGAAGGGTGAGATTGTTTCCTCCATTTCCTACTCCACGGTTATCATCCTCCTGGTGTTTGTCCCGGTTCTCTTCCTCAGCGGTCTGGAGGGGCAGTTCTACCGCCCGCTCGGTATTTCCTACATGCTTGCACTGTCTGCATCCCTGCTGGTGGCGCTCACCATTGTGCCGGTGCTCTGCTACATATGGTTCAAGGCCCCGAAGAATGTGCGAAATGATGGTGATTCTGCCACATCGCGCCTTATCAAGCGCCTGTATGCGCCCGTTCTGGACTTCTGCCTGCGCCGCTCCGGCTGGGTGTTCGGTTTCCTGATGGCCATTACCGGTGCAGCTCTGTGGCTGGGCAGTACCTACGGCACCAGCTTCCTGCCTCCCTTTAATGAGGATTGCTACACCGTGTTCGTGAATGCAGTGCCCGGCACCTCGCTTGCGGAGACCGAGCGTATCTCCCGCCGGGTGATGGGTGAGCTGGAGAAGATTGACGGCGTGAAGACCGTGACCCAGCGTACCGGCCGTGCCGAAAATGATGAGCATGCCGAACCGGTGAGCGCATCTGAGCTGCTGGTGCGTGTGGATCTGGATTATGACCAGCGCCGGATCCGCGAGGAAATGCGCAAGGTTATCTCCGGCGTACCCGGCATGGGGGGCATGATAGGCTATCCGCTGGCTCACCGCATCTCCTCTGCTCTTTCCGGTTCCAACTCCGAAATCGCTATTAATATCTACGGCTCGGAATTGCCGCAGATTCGCAACGCTGCCAAGAAGGCTGCTGAGATTCTGGGCACCCTGCCGCAGGTGGCAGATGCCCGCGCCAACCGTGAGGTGATGGTGGATACCATCTGCGTGGATTACAATCGCGAGGTGCTGGCGACCTACGGGCTCACCGTAGCCGATGCGGCGGAGCAGGTATCTGCCGCCATGAACGGTTACAAGGCCGGGGAAATCATCAAGAACCTGGATCATTGGAATATCATGCTTCGCCTGGATCCCGCTCTGCGTGTGAGTGAATCCGATGTGGGCAACCTGCAGCTGGTGGCTCCCGGCGGACGAACCCTGAAACTGGAGGATGCTGCTCATGTGTACCGCTCCGAGATCACCAATCTCATTCTGCGTGACAACACGCGCCGCAAGGCCATGATTTCCTGCAACCCCTCCATTGATTCCAACCTGGGTGACCTTGCTGAGGCTTGCCACGAGAAGCTCGACCCGGTGATGAATGAAATGGGCTGCTCTGTGGACTACGCCGGTACCATCAAGAGCCGCGAGGAGGCAGGCCGCCGCCTGTACATCCTGGGGGGGATCGTGTGCGTGCTCATCGTGCTGCTGCTTTCCAAGTCGCTGGGCAGCGTGCGCCGCGCACTGGTCACACTCATCAATGTACCGCTCTGCCTCGTGGGCGGCATCGTGGCCGTGTTCCTGGCTTCGCCGGATACCGTGAAATCCGTGCTGAGTGGCGCAACCTACATCCCGCCCATCCTCTCGGTGAGTTCGCTGGTGGGTTTTGTGACGGTTATCGGCTTCGCCATCCGCTCCGGCCTGATCCTCCTTAATCGCTACCGTGCATTGGAGGAGCAGGGGGTCAGCACACTGGATGCCATCCGCGAAGGTTCCCGCGAGCGCGTCATCCCCATCATGATGACCTCGCTCACTACTATCCTGGGCCTGCTGCCCCTCATCTGGGCCAAGGATCAGCCCGGTGGTGAGCTGCTGGCTCCGCTGGCCATTGTGCAGTTCGGTGGCCTGGTTTCCGCCACTATCCTGAACCTCCTCGTCATCCCCGCTACCAGCCAACTCTTCATGCGCTGGCTTTCCCCTGCCAGGGATGAGGATTGATTCTGTTTTCAGAAGATAATCAATACCCTGTCTGTAATATTTCAGACAGGGTATTTTTTAGTATCTTATTGTTTTGTGCTCGCATTACACTCTGGAATCGGTTAGATTGCTCACCTTATGAGTGTTAAGGCACAGATGAAAAGAGCCGCAGATTGACTGCGCCAGGGGCATCATGGCACGGCTCCCCGCCATGAGTGGTGGACTGTGTTGTTGGTAGTGTTTGCGATGGTTGTCATCTACCAATTATTCATCCGCTCGTGGCTGGATGCCCGGCTCTACCGGGTGTTCTTTTATCCCTGGCTGCTGATGTTCCCTGTGGCCCTGGATGTGCTGAAGCCTGCGGCAGATATGCTTTTCAGCGTAGCCGCGTCAAATGCTGATGGAACCTTGAATGAGAACGCACCGGCGGTGATGCTGCATCTTTTGCATTGGACAGGGCTGCTTTGTATGTTGTTCGGCGTGGTGTGCCGCATGACTCTCGTCCTGACCTACGCGTTTCCGCTCGGATTTCTATGCACCTGTTCACGGCGGAATGCTCGTTTCTTCCGCTGCGGGGTCGTGGTGGTTTTTGGCCTGCTCACACTGTGCATGGCAACCGGGTTGCGCTGGTAAATAATCAGAGTCCTTTTCCGAACTGCTCCAGCCAGCGCCGATAGCGCATCGGGTCAATCTCGCTGGGGTTGATGGTGGCTTTTTCGCTGCGGAAAATGGCGGTATGCAGCACAGGAATGCCGCACGCGGCCAGGTGGGCATCTATGGCGGCTTTGTGTGCCAGAACCCCGGCCCAGTCGGCAGAGTGTACCACGCCCATAATCTGGGCGCCGCCGAAGATATCGCCGCCACTGCGCCAGTAGCAGTGGGTCATGCATATGTGGCGGCCGCATTCGGCCCCGGCGCGTTCCTCCATGCCGGCTGGCACCGCCCAGTGGAAGAGTCCTGCTGCTCCGGTGCCACTGTGCTTGTTGCTGCCGCCGGTGTGGTTCAGGAAGGTGGCAAAGCGGCCGATGACTTTGCGACGGTCCAGGTCGGCAGCGATGGTGCAGAACTCATCGTGGCTCATACCGAGCCGTGCAGCGCGTTGTTCCCACGGTGAACGCACCAGTTCGTGTGGTTCCAGGCTTTCCTTCAGTGCCATGAGTACCTGCCAGTCGCGCTCACTCAGCTGCGGACGGGTTGGAACCTGCATCGTCGGCAGCGTGTCGGTCTTGTCGCCTGGCTTCAGTCCCGCGCGGCGCACATGCCCCACCCCCAGCGCAAACATGCCCACCACGGGCAGGGGAGCAAAATCCGTAGCCCCGATGTGCTGCATGAGCAAGCGGCAGTGGCCTTCCACCGTGTTGCTGCCGCAGGGTACCTTCAATGTGGTCCACAGACGGTAATCAGCCCCCGGCGCAGCCGGATTATCACAGCTGCGCAGCACCACATGCCCGGTAAAGGGGTCATTCTCCTTCAGCCACTGCCACGCAGATGCCAGCTTCTCCTCCGGTACGCGCCAGGCTACCAGCGCACCATCTGCCAGGCTGGTGGAGAGCAGGGTCTGGCGAATGCGCCGCACCGCACCACTTGCCAGCAGCGCACGCAGCCGTTCCAGTACAGTATCAACCGGCACTCCACTGCGCTCCGCAATCTCATCAAAAGGATACACATGAAAACCGGTCAGCCGATCTTCTGCCTCTGCCAGTATCTTCAGGTCTGTCTCGGTGAGCTCCATTGGTGCGCAAAGTATACCATCTCACTCTGCCTTTTCAAGCTCTATTTCTCCCTCCCTCCGTCCGCGAGCTCCGGCTCGCGGATATCGTCTGCCGCAGGCAGATATCGTCCACGCCTACGGCGTGGATATCGTCCGGCGCAGCCGGATATCGTTCCCCATAATACAAAACCTGCCACAAAGCAACAGTTGGGAAACAAAGCCACCATCCCCCACCGGTGAAAACAGCCGCTCCGCGCCTGTGAGATGACTTCCCCCGCGCCCTCCGGGCTCTGAATCCCAACACTTCGTAAATCGTAAATCCAAAATCGTACTTCCGGATGCTACGCTGCCAGTTGTTCCGTGGCTTTCCAGAATGCCTTTGCATTCATCACGGGTCGCTGGTCTACATACCGCGTTCGCAGCAGCGTAGCATCCCGGTGCCCGATTTCGAGCTGCAGCTCGGCGTAGTTGCGGAAGTGGCTCAGATGGTAGCTGGCGTAGGTGTGCCGCAGTGCATCCTGCGACCAGGGGCGGGCAGGGGTGTTCCATCCTGCGGCTTTCCGCAGCTCCCGCCAGTGCCGCAGCCAGTCCGGCGGGCATATTCTCTCCCCTTCCTTCCGGTGGTGAGCCCACAGAATCTGCTGCAGCGGCTTGTGAATCGTCACCCGGCGGGCTCCACCCGTCTTGCTGTGGCGGGGCAGAATGTAGATGGCCCGGTTCGGCAAATCTACCTGCGCCCAGCTTAGACGCGCCACCTCGTGCGGGCGGATGCCGGCATACAGCATCATCCCCACCGCTGCGGCGCAACTGCCGCCCCGGTATTCCTGCGCCGCGCGGTTCAGTGCCTGAATCTCCTG
>CAZTAX010000022.1:0-20001 GCA_964611765.1 uncultured Akkermansia sp.
TGTCTACTTTATAACGCCTCTCCGAGGCTCAAAGTTCCTCGGACTTTCAGCCCGATAAACATCAATTTGAAGAAGAACGAAGTGGGAAGTGCGAAGTATAAAGTCAGGCAGTCTGGCGCCTGCAGGTGTATTCTTCTGATATCAAATGGCGAGCCGCAAGGCTCGCGGAACTTTCACTTCGTACCTCGTACCTCGTACTTCGGACTTTTGTCGGAACGTCAAACATCAATTTGATGGTTCATTCTGAGTTTTTAACCGAGATTCCCGAATTACAGCCCGGCCGCCACCACCTCGCCCTCACTTACGGGCGCAGAATACTTTCAGGTACTGCCAGTTGATGAACCCCAGGTAGCCGAGAATCATCACATTGAACCACTGCCCCTCCACCAGAGCCCAGATACACAGGCCAGCACTGATAACCAGACCGAGGGCACTGGGGATGAGGTAATTATTCAGCAGAGAACCGAGCAGCTTGCCACCATCCAGCGGGAAGATGGGCAACAGATTGAACACACTCCACCAGAAGCAGATGAGCATGGCCACCACATACGCCTGCTGCAGCAGGTGCGGCATGGGGTGGGCATACAGGCCCAGCACGATCTGCTGCTGCAGCTCCAGCGGCAGCACGGACTGCCAGGGCATGAGATACGCATACTGCAAACCGGCCCATACATTCCCGATCTGCAGGCCGAAGCAGAGCCCCAGCACCCCGCCCAGCAGCAGCGAGGAAAGCGGCCCCGCCAGCACAGTGAGAAAATACCCGGTACGATTCGGCGGCAGCGTGGCAAACGAAGTGGTGCCGCCCATGCCGGCCAGCTCGATTTCCTCCACCAGTGCTCCACTGGCCCGGCCGGTGAGCGCGTGTCCGAACTCATGCACCAGTAGGCAGAGCATGCCTGCCAACGCAAAAATGACCACTCGCAGCAAATCATTCCCATCACTCACCCCCATGGCACCACCCAGCAGTGCAAGCACCACCCAGGAAATGGGCAGAATGCGCACCGGAACCCCGAAAAGTGTAAATCGAAGCGTCCACGGAGATGAATTCTGGTTGTTCATGGGGAGATTTTACTCTTTTTTTACCCCATTTGACAATAAAAATTGATTTTTTACCAAAAAAGACTTGCAATCGGCAAATCAAAGTAGTAATATCTGCCCGCACCCCGTCCACGGGGAAGCCAAGTCCGGCGTAGCTCAGCGGAAGAGCGGATGACTGTTAATCATTAGGTCGTTGGTTCGATCCCAACCGCCGGAGTCAGAGAAGCCCAGCAAGTCAACTTGCCGGGCTTCTTTATTTTTCCTTGCCAAGGTGAGCGGAGCGGTGTATGCTAACCGCAACCAATCCACTATATATCATGGAATTCAATTTCGAAGCTCTGGAAAAGAAAGGGTTGAAGCTCAACCCCGCCCCCGCCCCGGTCGGTTCCTATGTGCAGTGCATCCGCACCGGCAACTACCTGCACCTTTCCGGTGGCATCTCCATCAATGGCGATGTAGCAATCTACGGCAAACTAGGGGCCGAGGTGAGCATCGAGGAAGGCCAGCGTGCGGCCCAGGCTGCTATCCTGAACCGCCTGGCGGTCATTCAGGCCGAGCTGGGCAGCTTTGCCCCGCTGCGCAAGATTGTGGCAGTAAACGGCTTTGTGAACTGCACTCCGGATTTCACCGACCAGGCCAAGGTGCTGAACGGCGCTTCTGACCTGCTGGTGGAGCTGCTGGGGCGGGAAGCCGCGCACACACGCTCTGCCGTGGGCGTACCGAGCCTGCCGCTGGGTGTGGCCGTGGAAATCAACATGATTGTGGAGTTCGACCCCTCCGCCTGCTGATCTGAAAAACTGAGCCGGAAAGCGCCATGGCCACAATCGTACTGGGAGTCTGCGGTTCCATAGCCGCTTACAAAGCCGCCGGAGTCGCCTCGCGTCTGGTGAAACTAGGGCATGAGGTACACTGCGTCTGCACCCCGGCAGCGCTGGAGTTTGTGACCCCGCTCACGCTCATGACACTCTCCCGCAACCCGGTTATCACCACCTTTGAGGATGAGACCGGCAGCTGGGTACCGGTGCATATTGACCTGGCCCAACGGGCAGATGTACTGGCCATCGTCCCCGCCTCTGCGAATACCATGGCCTGCATGGCTCACGGCCAGTGCCCGAACGCGATGACCAGTCTCTATCTGGCCTACCGGGGACCGGTACTCATTTTCCCCGCCATGAACAGCATGATGTGGGAGCACCCCGCCACCCAGGCCAACGCCACCACCCTGGCAGCCAGAGCAGAGCACCGCATCATCGGCCCTGCGGAAGACGGCATGCTGGCCTGCGGAACCAGTGGCAAGGGACGCCTGGTGGAGGAAGAGCTCATCGTGCAGGAAATACAAGCGGCTTTACCACAATAATTACTCCGGCTCAACCTTTTTCCTTGCCTTTTCTGCCACTTGTGGCATACTGACTGGCAAATATGCCTGCTATCGATATCATCGACGCTTCCGGTAACGATTACCGCTACAATCTTCCCGAGGATGGCTCCGTGCTGCTCATCGGCACAGGTGCTGAGTGTTCCATTTCACTGCCGCACATCGCAGATCTGTTGCCGCAACACTGCACCATCTCCCTGCAGGAAGAAGGGTATGTGATTACCATCGCCTCAGAAGGTGCCACGCTGCTGGCTGAAAGCCAGCCCACGGAGGCAGCGGTGCTGGTACCCCGCGCCGTCTATCACATCGGCTCCGCCATGCTCATGTACGACGACGCAACCGCCGAGGCCCCTGCCCCCGAAGCCGAAGTGGAGCAACCTAAGAAGAAAAGGAAAAAGAAAAAGAGCCACGACTCTTCCCCCTTGGTTTCCACAGCTCTTTACACGGAAGAGGAAGGAGCGCTGCACATCATACTGCGCCGTCTGTACGTCATTGCCATTCTGGCGGCGGCGTTCCTGGCGGGGCTCACCATGCGCTACTGGATGATTACCGGCGATTTTCTCATCGACGAACTGCTCAAATAAACGAGCCGGACATTCTGATAACAAGAAAGCACCGTGGCCAACGGTGCTTCTTTGTTATCGGCAACAGCTGCAAATAAGACTTTACCGGGCTCAGGCGGAGGTGATAACGAGGCGGCGTTCACGGCGGATAGCCTGGCGGTCGCCGGGCAGATTCACCCGCGAAACAGAAGACTCCGCCGGGAGAATATCCACGATAGCCAGCACCATTTCCTCGCTGATATCGGCCACTGAGTTCTCCTGCAGATAGCGGCGCACAATGGCTTTCCGCAACGCAAGGGGCTGCTGCCACACAAAGGGGAGGTAGAGGCGCCCCTGCGGATCCTTGGAAGGAAGGGCTGCCAAAGCTGCCTCCAGCGCATCGATTGTTTCCGCATGCAGCCGAGCGCTGCGGCCCAGAATGGGAGTCACATCCCGCCCCAGGGCCTTATTCAAAGCCGGCAGAGCTTCAAGACGCAGGGCATTGCGTGCCACATCTGCCACGGCATTGGTGGAATCATCGCGCCAGGGCTGCCCCATCTGCTGCAGCCAGGCGGTAATCTCCGCCCGGCGCCAGCTGAGCATGGGCCGCACCCAGGTGATACCGCTGGCCTCATGCACCGGTTGCATACCGCGCAATCCGGCAGCACCACGCGCCAGGCGGAAAAGCACCGTCTCAGCCTGATCATCTGCATGGTGAGCCAGAGCCACCACCCCACCTTTGCAACGACGAGCCGCAGCAGCCAGAAGCCAGCGGCGAGCATGCCGCCCCGCCGTCTCCAGGGAAACGCCCTGCTCTGTCGCAAGAGCAGGTACATCCACCCGCTGGAGCTCGAAGGGGACATCCAGCTCATGGCACAAGCGGGCGCAGAAGGCAGCATCGGCATCGGCCTCAGCCGCGCGGATACCATGGTGCACATGCAGCGCATGCACAGAGCAACCCTGCTGCACCAGCAGGTGCAGCAGGGCCACAGAATCGCGACCGCCGCTCAGCCCCAGAACAACGGGCTTCTGCAAGTGCGGCTGGCAGTCCGGCTCCAAGGGCAGCGGCGCAGGAATATCATTCTTCATCATCGGCAGCCTTGCGGGCTTTCTTACCCTTCTTACCTTTGGCCGCTTTACTGGCGAGCTCCGGGGCAAACTTCTTGAAGAGTTTCTCAGCGTTTGCATCCTCTTCCACCTCGATGGCCTTCACTGTGCCGCTGGCGTATACCACCATCACCTTGCCACCATGACGCTCGGCTGCAGGCATCACCATCTTCTTGAAAGTATCAGCATCCGTTACGCTCTCACCCTTCACCGGGTTGCCGTCAGACAGCCAGGGCAGAGCATCCAGGCGCTGCTTGGCCGTGGTGCGGATGCAGGAATTCGGATTCTCCGGATCCTCTGTAGCATCTGTCCAGGAGACATAGGAAACGCTCTTCTCATCAGCCGCAAAAGTGCTGTCGGAGCCGATATCGGTGCGGTGGTCGGCCGGGCAGTGGAAGATGGAGGAAACCTTCATCTTGCCACCCTTCTGGCGGGGGAACACCACGGCATCCAGCTCCGGAGCCACGGAAATCCACCAGCCATCCGTCTCGCTCACAGTGTCGGTGTCCTCATCGTCATCCATACCGCTGGTGGGCAGCAGAGCCGGGTGAGCGATATCCTGGCTGTACTTGATGCCGAGCTGGTGCAGCTGCTCCAGCTGGGCACGGCACTTGGCCTCATCACCCGCGCCCATGTGAGAATAAATAGCCGTGCCGGCGATACTGGCCAGCGTCACCATGATGGCAATGACCACCATCAATTCAATCAGAGTGAAACCGGCAGCGCGCCGGGGAGAAATGCGAAGCTTCATAACGCCCTTTACTCTACCATATTTCACCGTCACCGCAAGAAAAATAACCCATATCACGCTTGAATACACAAATTTAGCTTGCAATGACGACAGCCATTGCTACAATCCGGACTTGACTTACGGGCGATACAAGCCCGGATTCTCAACCAAAGAAATAACCATGAACATTCTCCACGACAAGGACGCCGACGTGAGCGTTCTCAATGGCAAGACGGTGGCTGTGATCGGCTATGGTGCCCAGGGCCGCGCCCAGGCCCTCTGCATGCGCGACAGCGGCGTGCACGTAATCATCGGTATCCGCCCCGGCAAGAGCTGGGACGCTGCCGCCCAGGACGGTTTTGAAGTAATGCCTGTGGCCGAGGCTGCCGCCAAGGCCGACATCATTCACATTCTTCTGCCCGATGAACACCACGGCGAGGTGTACGAGACGCAGATCAAGCCCAACCTGACTGCCGGCAAGACCCTCTGCTGCTCCCACGGTTTTGCCTATGTGTTCAAGACCATCGTGCCCCCGGCAGATGTGGACGTGATCATGGTAGCCCCGAAGGGCCCGGGCACTGAGGTGCGCCGCGTGTTCGAGGAAGGCTTCGGCTGCCCCGGTCTCATCGCCGTGTGGCAGAATCCCTCCGGCAACGCCCAGCAGACCGCCCTGGCCATGGCCAAGGCAGAGGGGCTGACCCGCGGCGGCGTGCTGGAATGCACCATGCAGCAGGAGACCTACGAGGACCTCTTCGGCGAGCAGAACGTGCTCTGCGGTGGTCTGGTAGACCTCATGAAGTACGGTTTCGAGACCCTTATCGAGGCCGGTTACCCCGCCGAGATGGCCTACTTCGAATGCGTGCACGAAGCTAAGCTCATCGTGGACATCATCTACAACAAGGGTATTCAGGCCATGAACGGCGTCATCTCCAACACCGCTGAGTTCGGTGAGTACTACAACGGCCCGCAGATCCTGGGCCCGGAGGTCAAGGAGAAGATGAAGGAAAGCCTCAAGCGCATCGAAAGCGGCGAGTTCGCCCGCGTGTGGCTGGCCGAAGCCGCTGCCGGCGCCCCCAACCTGCTGGCCAAGCGCGCCGCTCTGGCCGAGCACCCGGTCGAAATCGTGGGCAGCAAGATCCGCTCCCTCTTCGAACGCAACTAATCTCACTTCAATCTCACGATTCGGCGGGTTGCTTCAACCCGCCGAATCTTTTTCACCCCGCACCTCCCATTCACCGCCATGGAAAACGTCATCAATGTCGAAAAAGCTACCGTCTACCTCTCCGGCCGTGAAATTCTGCACGGTATCAACTGGCAGGTGCAGAAAGGCGAGCGCTGCTTCATCCTGGGCGCAAACGGAGCCGGCAAAACCACGCTGGTGCGCATGCTCATGGGCTATGCCTGGCCGCTTTTCGGCGCCACAGTGGAGGTGCTGGGCCACCGATTCGGCACCGTGAACCTGCAGGAGCTCCGCAAGCGCATTGCCTGGGTGAGCCCGCTCATGCACCAGTGGCTCGGCGACCGCGAATGGACCGGCCGAGAAATGGTGCTCAGCGGACCGGATGCCACCATCGGGCTCTACCGCGACCCCACCCCGGAGGAAGAAGAACGCGCAGCAGGGCTCATGCACAGCCTGCGGGCAGAGCACCTCATGGAGCGCACCGTAGCCACCATGAGCAGCGGCGAGCAGGTGAAAGTGCTCATTGCACGAGCCCTCATGACCAACCCCGAGCTCATGATTCTGGATGAACCCAGCGTGTACCTCGATATCGCCGGGCGCGAGTTCCTGCTCGGCACCATCGCAGAACTGGCCCGCACCCACCCGGAGCTCACCATCATCTTCATCACCCAGCGCATCGAGGATATCCTGCCCGAATTCACCCGCGGTATGATTCTCCGCCAGGGCGAAATCCAGGCCTACGGCTCACGCGATGAAGTGCTCACCGAACAGAACCTCCGCGCCGCCTTCGACCTGGATATCCGCCTCATCCGCGCCCGCAACGGTCGACTCTGGAGCGTAATTGAATAAAAATAAGACTTGCAAGACAGCCCCTCAGCAGGTATGGTAACGGCCATGCAGACGCAACTCATCATCCCCCTGGAGGAATTCCCCGAGGAAGGCCGCCACCTGTGCGGCGAGCTGGATGCCGCCGTGTTCGGCATTGACAGCGCAGCGCTGCGCAGCACCGGCCCGCTGAGCTATGAGCTGGAGGCGCAGCTTTTTGAGACCGAGCTCATGGTGCGCGGCAGTATCACCGCCCCATTTGAGCTGCGCTGCGACCGCTGCCTGACCCTCTTCCCCTACACGGTGGAACTGGACGAGCTCACTTTCTCCTACGATGTGAAAGGAAAATTGCAGCTCGATATCACCGAAGATTTGCGCGAAGAGGTCGTTCTGGCCCTGCCCAGCTACCCGAAATGTGAGATTTCAGGGCTTGAATGTGAAATAAATGACACTTTTGGTGATTTTAGACTGGACAAAGACCCCCAATCGGGTGTAGACTCTGCCACCCCGAGTGGCGAAAGCGTCTGGGATGCACTGGATCAGTTTCCCAAGGAATAAGCGCCGAAGCTCCACTCAATGTATCACAGAACTCCTTAAACCAGATATAGAACTATGGCAGCTCCGAAACGCAGAACGTCCAAGATGAAGCAGCGCTCCCGCCTGGCCGCCCAGGCCTGGAAGGCTCCCAAGCTCGGCAAGTGCCCGAAGTGTGGCGCAGCCGTCCCCGGCCATACCGCATGCCACCAGTGCGGCACCTACAAGACCCAGAGCGGTGCTGAAGTGGTGGTGAAGCTCGTGGACTAATCCCGCTGACGCTCAATCAAGCATCACTTTTTTCAAGCAATGGCCCATACTGCAACAGTATGGGCTGTTTTTGTGTTGACAAGACAGCATTATCTGCTAGAGTAGAGTCAAGGTATTTTACCATCAACCATTTTCCCCATTCATGAAGCTTGCACTCGATGCCATGGGCGGCGATAACGCGCCGCAAATCAATGTAGATGGTGCCAAACTGGCACTGGAAAAAATCCCCACTCTTAAAAAAATCTATATGGTGGGGGATGGCGACACCGTAAAGGCCGCCTGCGAGTCCGCCGGCATTGCCAATCACCCCAAGATTGAATTCGTCCACGCACCGGAAGTGGTGACCATGGAGGAAAGCGGCATCATGGCCGTGCGCCAGAAGAAGAAGTCTTCCATGAGCATTGCGGTGGATCTGGTGAAGAGCGGCGTGGCCGATGCGGTGCTCTCCGCCGGTAACACGGGCGCCGCCGTGGCCGCCAGCACCATCAAGCTGCGCCTGCTTCCCGGAGTGGAACGCGCCGGCATCATCTCCCCCCTGCCCGCCGCACACGGCAACGTGCTGGTGAGCGATACCGGCGCCAACCCGGACGCCAAGCCCAGCCACATGGTAGGCTATGCCGTGATGGCCGCCCTCATGTCCCGCTATGTGTACAACCGCCCGAACCCCAAGGTGGGCGTGATGAGCAACGGCACCGAGGACTGCAAAGGCAGCGAGACCTCACTGCAAACCTACGCTCTGCTCAAAGCTCTGGACGAAAAAGGCCTTCTTCCCTTCGAATTCGTAGGCAACACCGAAGGCCACGACCTCTTTGAGCACGGGCTGGACGTGGCCGTGACTGATGGTTTCACCGGCAACATTCTACTGAAGTGCGTGGAAAGCACCGCCAAATTCTTCTCCCACACCATGAAGGCCGCCATCAAGAGCAGTGTGCTGGCCATGATTGGAGCCATCGGTATGAGCAGCGTTTTCAAAACCCTGCGCAAGCGCATGAGCGCCGATGCCGTGGGTGGCAGTCCCCTCATCGGCGTGAACGGGCTCTCCATCATTGCCCACGGCTCCGCCACCGGCGTGGCCATCCTCAACGCCATCCGCATGGCTTGCGAGCTTCACGAAAACAACGTGAACAAGCAGATTGTGGAATACATGGGCAGCATCAACGAAGCCCTCAAGGAGATTGACAATTGACTATTGACGATTGACTATTGAAAAATTTGCCGGGCAGAATTGTCCGGAGAATTCAAATCTCACCCGCGCCAACGGCGCGGGTTTTCATTCAGGCACAGCCTGTTTTTACTTTTCACACGCGCGCAGCGCGTTTTTCCCTGCCCCCCCTTTCCGCAACAACATAACACAATAACATAAGAACCTTCTGATATTGTTGCCTTATTTCTTATGTTATTTCTCGTTTTCTTCACTTATTTGTTATATTATCCGCAACCAGGTAACAAATTTCTTATATTTTTGCTTTACTTTATATATATTTCTTATACAATGCAGGCAAGGAAGCAACACCACTATGATTGAAGAAGAACTGCGCGATTTGATTAACGCCATCCAGCGGAGGGGATGCGAATGGCAGACCACCGAGGTCAAGGCTGCCCACCACGGCTGCCCGGAAAAACTCTACGATACTATTTCTGCTTTTGCCAACCAGGATGATGGCGGTGTGCTGGTATTCGGGCTGGATGAAAAAGCCCATTTCGCCAAGGTGGGGGTGTACGATGCGCAGACACTGCAGAAAAAGGTGATGGAATACTGCGAGCAGATGACCCCCGTTGTACGCCCGGTATTCACGGTGTACGATGAAGATGACAAGGTGTTCGTGTCTGCCGAGATACCCCCGCTCGATATCGCAGAACGCCCCTGTTTCCGCACCGGCACGGGGCGCATCAAGGGCTCATACATCCGCGTGGGAGAGGCCGATAAGCCCATGACGGAGTATGAGATATACAGCTACGAAGCCTTCCGGAAAAAATACCGCGATGACATACGCCCCGCCGAAGGCGTTACCCTGAACGCGCTGGATAAAGATGCGCTGGATATCTACCTGGCTCTCATGCGCCGGGAATGCCCCAATCTGAGCAGGGTCTCCGAAGAGCAGCAATACGAGCTCAACGGAGTAATGCGCAATGGCCAGGTAACCATGGCTGCCGTGTTGCTCTTCGGCTTGTATCCGCAGGCCTTCTTCTCTCGCCTCAGCATCTCGGCCACCTGCATACCCGGCAAAACAAAAGGCGATGTTGATGCCGCAGGCAATCGTTTCACCGATACCAAGCGCATTGAGGGAACCATACCGGAAATGCTGGAAAAAGCCCTCGACTTTGTGCGTAGCAACATGCGCCAGGCCACCAGAATCAACCCGCAGACCGGCAAACGGGTCGATGAACCGCAATACCCCATGAAAGCTGTGCGCGAGGCACTCCTCAATGCTCTGGTTCACCGCGATTACAGCATTCACACCGAGACTCGCCCCATTCAGCTCGACATGTACGAAGACAGGCTGGAAATCATCAACCCCGGTGGCTTATATGGCAGACTCACCGTCAACCAGCTGGGGCACACCCAGCCGGATACCCGTAACCCCATACTCGTTACCGCCCTGGAAACACTCGGAAAAACAGAAAACCGCTATTCCGGCATTCCCACCATCCGGCTCACAATGGCCGAGCACGCCTTGCCCGCTCCTGTTTTTGAAAACTCCACCAATGAATTCAAGGTCATCCTATACCACCAACCATTGTCCCCTGCAAGCGGCAGGCAAGCAGCCTCGGTCATCGAAAAGAAACTTCTGACCTTCTGCCGCACCCCTCGCACACGCGCTGAAATCATTGAGCATCTGAATATTGGCTCGGGGCAATACGCCCTCCGGCGTTACCTGGAGCCGCTCGTGCAGGCCGGCACCATCCGCATGACTCTCCCCGATAAGCCCAGAAGCCGCAAGCAGCAGTATGTGGTTGCAGGTTAGAATGTCCGCTATACTCAACGCACGGAAAACATGGCGCAGGTTTGATACGCCGCTCCCAGGCTCACCCGCGCCGCCCCTCTCCCGCAACAACATAACACAATAACATAAGAATCTTCTGATATTATCGCCTTATTTCTTATGTTATTTCTCATTTTGTTCACTTATTTGTTATATTATCCGCAATAAGGTAACAAATTTCTTATATTTTGCAGCAATTTTCTTATATAAACGCATTTTGCCGCAGGCGAGCGTGAAATTGAGCCCCGACCGGGGTATAAGATTACCAGCGCGCGCGGCACTGTGTGCCGCATAATCAGGGTGTGAACTCCGGAGCAAAAAACCGCCCGCATGTGCCTGAACAGCTGCACGCGGGCGGTTCTTACTTACTACCTTATTGAAACACAGCCTCATCCCATATTGGCGGCGGCAGCTCTCTCCTTCCACCGCAGCCGGGTCTCACGGGCTGATGCAGTATTGATGCCGAAGCGGCGGAACATGTTCAATAAAAATGCGGAAATATTTTCCGTTAAGGCACGAAACACCCGGAATACGCATTGACTTTAGATACCAAGGGGAGTAAAATCTCCCGACTTTCAATTTCACCCCCCGAATTTTCATGTACAATACCGAGTTCAAGAACCGTCTGGTGAGCGACCTGGAAGCCCTGAAGGCTGCCGGTCTGTTCAAGCAGGAGCGCTATATCGACACCAAGCAGTACTCCGAAGTGGGTCTGAAAGATGGCAGCAAGGTCATCAACATGTGCGCCAACAACTACCTGGGTCTGGCCAACAGCCCGGTGCTGATGCAGGCCGCCAAGGACGCCATCGACCGCTGGGGCTACGGCATGGCCTCCGTGCGCTTCATCTGCGGCACGCAGACCCTGCACCAGCAGCTTGAGGAACGACTCAGCGCCTTCCTCGGCACAGAGGACACCATCCTCTTCGGTTCCTGCTTCGATGCCAACGGCGGTCTGTTCGAAGGCCTGCTGAGCAAGGAGGACGCCATCATCTCCGACTCCCTGAACCACGCCTCCATCATCGACGGCGTGCGCCTCTGCAAGGCTGCCCGCTACCGCTATGCCAACAACGACATGGCCGATCTGGAAGCCAAGCTGCAGGAAGCCAAGGCCGCCGGTGCCCGCACCATCCTCATCTCCACGGACGGCGTATTCTCCATGGACGGCATCGTGGCCAGCCTGGACAAGATTCACGCCCTGGCTGAGAAATACGGCGCGCTGGTGCACTTCGACGAATCGCACGCCACCGGCGTGCTGGGCAAGCGCGGTCGCGGCACGCACGAACACTGCGGTCTCTTCGGCAAGATTGACATTACCACCGGCACCTTCGGCAAGGCCCTGGGTGGTGCTTCCGGCGGCTATGTTTCCGCCAGGAAGGAAGTGGTTGACATGCTGCGCCAGAAGGCCCGCCCGTACCTGTTCTCCAACAGCGTGATGCCCGCCATTGCCGCCACCACCATCAAGGTGCTGGACATGCTCGAGGAATCCACTGAGCTGGTGGAGCGCGTGCAGAGCAACGCCGCATACTTCCGCAAGGGGATGGAGCAGTGCGGTTTCACCCTTGCCGGTGCCGGCCACGCCATCGTGCCTGTCATGATTGGTGATGCAGCCCTCTCCCAGCAGATGAGCAACCGCCTGCTCGAACTCGGTGTTTACGCCATGGGCTTCTTCTACCCCGTGGTGCCCAAGGAACAAGCCCGCATCCGCACCCAGATTTCCGCAGCTCACACCATCGAGCAGCTCGACCGCGCCATCGCCGCCTTCGCCAAGGCCGGCCAGGAGCTCGGCCTCATCAAGTAAACCTGTGGGGTGCAGCCCCCCCCATTTTCATCCCCTGCCCGCCACCCGGGCAGGGGATTTTTTGGTACATACTTCCCCCAAGGATTAAGCAAGCAGCGCGATAAATCGGAAGGTGTGGGGGAATTTTGTCAAAATCTCCGGGCGCGCATCTGGCTTTTTGTGCGTTGCCCGTTTTCGGGCTCGCATGGTGAAGAAGTTTGTGATAGACTCAGCCCGCAGGCAGACAAGACATGAGCGAGATACGCATAGACGGAGCAGACAGCATACCGGCACAACCCATTCTGGTAGTGCCGAACCGTGTTGACCTGCCCACCATGCTGGAGCTGGAAAAAGCGCTGGGTGGCAAAGCTCACGTGGCGTGGCTGGTGGAAAGCTCCCTCATGCCGGGCGAGGCGGTCATGAACCACCTGCGCCAAAGCCAGTCAGCCGGTTTCGTGTGCGCCCTTCACCAGCAGAATCGAGATTTCATCGTTGCGAAGGTGCGCCACCATCTGGAAATGGGGCGCCACGTGGTGATGCTGCCGGGGCGCCCGCTGCAAGCCCCGGGCACACTGGCAGACATACCCGCCAACCTGCTCACCCTGTTCGACGGCACCACGCTGGATGCCATGCCGGTGTATGCCGGCATGTACAACAATTATTTCGATGCAGCTATCACCACCCGTGAGCCATACGACCGGCTGCACATCAGTTTCAGCCCCCCTCTGAGAGCCGGCAACCAGCTGGGTTCCCGCCTGCAGGCGGCGTGGATGAGTGCGCAGACCTCCCAGCTGGAGCAGCACCCCATGCTGGAACACCCCTGCCTGCCCCGGCTGCTTGTGGAAGCCCTGCTGCGCAACCCCCAGGGCCGCCTGCTGGACGGCATTGATGACACGACCCTGCACTACCGGGATATCCTCTCTGCCGCGGTCATGACCACCGGCGTGCTTGAAAAACACTCCACCACGGCCCGCATGGGTATCATCCTGCCACCAGGCAAGTTGAGCACCATTGCAAACCTGGCCTGTCTTCTGACCGGAATCACCGCTGTCAATATCAACTACACCGCCACCCCGGAGCAGTTCTCCCACGTTGTTGAACAAGCCGGCCTCACCCGCTTCATCACCGATACCCGCTTCACCAACATGCAGCGGCAGTTCGCCTGGCCCCCCGCCCGCGACCTCATTTACCTGGACCAGGAGCTCGCAGAAAAAGGGCCGTGGAAACTGAAAGCCTGGAGCACCCTTTCCAAGCTGCGCACCCCGCAGCAGCTCATGCAGCACGCCAGCATCTCCTCCCCTGACGGCGATACCGAAGCTACCATCCTCTTCACGGGCGGAACAGAGGATAAACCGCTGGGCATCCCTTTCAGCCACCGCATGCTCCTGGCAGCCGTCATCAGTCTGCGCAGCCGCCTGCAGCTCAGCCCCGGGCACGATATTCTGCTGTCCATCATGCCGGCCTACACACCGGCCGGGCTCATCGGCGGGTTGCTGCTGCCACTTCTGGGTGGGTTCGACATGGTGACTTACACCCTGCCCGCATCAGGCAAACGCATCTGCTCCCTGGTGCAGCAACACCAGGCAGCTCTGGTCATCAACACCCCTGCCGGCACTCGCGCCATGCTCAAAGCCGCCGCAGACTCCAACACCTTTACCTCACTCCGGTACTGCCTGTGCACCGGAGCCAAGATGCCCGCGGCTCTGGCAGCAGAAGCGCAGCAGCGCTTCAGGCTTCAGGTGCAGGAATGCTACGGGGCCGCAGAAGTGCTCCCCTTTGCCGCAGCCGCCATGCCGGCCCCAGATGCAGACCCGGATACCACCCGACCCTGCCAACCCACCGCCCGAAAAGGCTGCATCGGCGCCCCGCTGCCCGGTGTGGCCGTGCGCATCACCGGGCTCTACACCCCGGAGCCCTCCCCCACCCCCTCCAGCCCCGGCCTGGTCTGGCTCAAAGGCCCCGCCGTTACCCGCAAATATCTGGGGCTGAGCAATGAAGACACTCCGCGCATGCACGGCAACTGGTTCTGCACCGGGGATGTAGGCTACATGTCGCCGGACGGCATGCTCACCATTCTGGGGCGCAAGGTGCGCTTCACCCAGATGGGCAGCGAGATGATTCCGCATGTGCAGCTGGAGGAATACCTGTACAAAATTTTCAATATACCGCAGGACGACAACGAGCGCAGACTTGCTGTTGTGAGCGTGCCCAGCCGCACCGGGGGCGAAGAACTGGTGCTTCTCTCCACCCTGCATAAAGAGATAACGGCAGCGGACTACTCCATCCTGCGCGAGGGTATATCCAACCTTCATCTGCCCCGCAACTGGGCCCCCCGTCATATTCTCCCGGTCAAGTTCATTCCTACCCTGCCCAACGGAAAACTCGATTACCGGAAATGCTTCATCGGCACCTGCCAGATGCTCAAAATCAGGATTGAGCCGTAATTCCTGCCGTTCGAGCCCCATATAGCGCTGATTTTGCAGGAAAGCTGCCGCATTTTTCTTTACAATAAAGCGCCATCTGTTATACTCGGATTCGCATGAATACGGAAATCCTTCAAAAGGCTGCCAATCAGGCCAGAGGTCTTGCCATCGATGCCATTTTCGACAAAGCCTCCGGTCACATGGGGCTGCCCCTGGGCTGTGCAGAAATCGGTGCCATCCTGTATGGCGAACTGCTCAATGTGAACCCCGCTGAGCCGCGCTGGCTCAACCGCGACCGCTTTGTGCTCTCCGGCGGCCACGGCTCCATGTTCCTCTACAGCTGGCTGCACCTCAGCGGCTTCGGCGTGAGCATGGATGATATCAAGGCTTTCCGCGCCAAGGGTTCCAACACCCCCGGCCACCCCGAGTTCGGCTGCTGCCCCGGTGTGGAATGCACCACCGGCCCGCTCGGCCAGGGCATTGCGAATGCCGTGGGCTTCGCCATCTCCGGAAAGCACGCCGCCGCCCGCTTCAACACCCCGGAGCACGAGATTTTCAACAGCAACGTATACTGTCTGGCCGGTGACGGCTGCATCGAAGAAGGCATCTCCCGCGAGGCCGCCGCCATTGCCGGCACCCTCAAGCTGGATAACCTCATCCTCATCTACGATGCCAACGGCATCACGCTGGATGCCCCCATCGAAACCACGCAGATTGACGACATCGCCGCCTGTTTCACCGCCCAGGGCTGGGATGCCTTCACCATCGACGGTCACAACATGGAAGAGGTCGAAAAGACCCTCCGCGTCTGCCGTCTGGAAAAGAACGGCCGCCCGAAGCTCATCATCGCCAAGACCACCATCGCCAAGGGCGTGCCCGGTTTCGAAGGCACCACCAAGGGCCACGGCGAAGGCGGCGCCAAGCTCTGGGCCGAGGCCCACGCCAACTGGGGCCTGCCTACTGACCGGCAGTACTACGTTTCCGACGATGTGCGCGCCTACATGGCCGAGCTCAAGACCCAGCGCGAAGCCGCCTATGCTGAGTGGAAGAGCACCTTCGATGCCTGGAGCGCCGCCAACCCCGAGAAGGCAGCTGAGCTGGCCGCCGGTATCGACCTGGCCGCCAACGGTCTGAGCGCAGATGCGTGCAGCGCCCTCATCCCCACCTGGGCCCCCGGCGCAAAGGAAGCTACCCGATCCTCCGGTGCAGTGGCTCAGAACGCCATCGGCACCGCCTGCACAGGCCTGCTCTCCACCAGCGCTGACCTCTTCTCCTCGAACAAGAACTACCTGAAGGGCGCAGGCGACTTCTCCGCCACGGACTACACCGGCCGCAACTTCTGGTTCGGCATCCGTGAGCACGCCATGGCCGCCATCTGCAACGGCATCGCCTACGATGGTCTCTTCCGCGTCTCCGCCGGCACCTTCTGCGTGTTCGTAGACTACATGCGCGCCAGCATCCGCGTGGCCGCCCTCTCCGAGCTTCCTGTCACCTATGTGCTCACCCACGACTCCGTGGCCGTGGGCGAAGACGGCCCCACCCACCAGCCTGTGGAAACCGTGACCGGCCTGCGCGTCATCCCGAATCTGGATGTCGTGCGCCCGGCAGATGAAGAAGAAGCCGCAGGTGCCTGGATGTGCGCCATGGAGCGCAAGAACGGCCCCACCGCCCTCATCTTCACCCGCCAGAACATCCCCAGCCTCACCAGCGTCATCGATATCTCCGCCGAGACCCGCCGCATGGGCACCATGAAGGGCGCCTACATCGCCCTCAAGGAGCAGACCGAGCAGCCCGGCACCATCATCATCTCCTCCGGCTCCGAGCTCATCCTCGCTCTGCAGGCCGCTAAAGAGCTGGGCCCGGATGTGCGCGTGGTCTCCATGCCCTCCATGTTCCGCTTCAACCGGCAGGACGCCGCCTACCAGGAGAGCATCCTGCCCGCTGCCTGCACCCGCCGCCTTGCCATCGAGGCCGGCAAGACCGACCTCTGGTACCGCTACGTCGGCCCGCAGGGCTGCATCATCGGCATCGATTCCTACGGCTTCTCCGCACCGGGCGATGTCGTGCTCAGCGAGCTCGGCATGAATGTGCAGAACATCATCGACCACGCCAAGGCGATAAAGTGAATAATGAATAATTAAGAGTGAATATTTTTAATATTCCCCGCGCGGTCAGCCGACCGCGCGGGTTTGTTTTGAGGCAGTGGCGCGGCAGTATGTCACCACTTCTTCACTATTCCCTCTTCGCTATTCACTCTTTAGGCTTGTCAGATGGTAGGATTGACAGTATAATCAATGCCAGCATGTCAGGAAAGCGCATTTCCACCCCCCTGCGTTGGATTACGCCAGGGCTCCTCGGCATAGGGGCCATAGGCGTAGGGTGCATTGCGTACCTGAACAC
The DNA here is from genome assembly GCA_964611765.1 of uncultured Akkermansia sp. Taxonomy (GTDB): domain Bacteria; phylum Verrucomicrobiota; class Verrucomicrobiia; order Verrucomicrobiales; family Akkermansiaceae; genus Akkermansia. The sequence continues at coordinate 17,186 of CAZTAX010000022.1, forward strand.
GGAGGCGGACGACACCCCGGTCTCCCCCGCCACCGCCGGCATATACGGGCAGGATGTACCGCCCGCCACCCGGCCGGAGGCCCTGCTGCCGGGGCTGGTGCTGCTCACCCCGCACCAGCTGGCCCTCGTTCCCGTGGTGGATGGTTTCCAATCCCCCTGCGGCACGGCAGCCGGCGGCTTTGTGTATGATGCCCAGCCCTTCGGCGCACTCAACGAGAAGCGCGGCGGCCACCACACCGGTTGCGATATTAACGGCATAGGCGGTGAGAACACTGACCTGGGCCTGCCCGTGAATGCCGCTGCCCGAGGCCTGGTGGTCTACAGTGGCGAACCCTCGCCCGAGTGGGGCAGAGTCGTGGTGCTGGCCCACCGCCTGCCCGGAGATGACCGCATCATCCAGACCCTCTACGCGCACCTCGATAAAAGTCTCGTGAACGTGGGCCGCTTCGTGGGCCGTGGTGAACCCATCGGCACCGTAGGCACGGCCCATGGCAACTACCTGGCACACCTGCACTTCGAAGCCATTGAATCCCCCTGCACCGAGGCCGGTCAGCGAGCCTACTCCCCCGGCGGCACCATGAACCGCCTGAACCCACAGAAACTCCTCGTCGACTACCCGGCACCCGCCGTGCCGGATTCCTACCCCATCGTGCGCCGCCTGCGCGCCCGCGAAGCCGGCATGCAGCCCTCCGCAGCCCCTGCTGCCAACATGCCCACGGGCACCGTACCTGTCAACCCCACACAATTCCTCTGATTAACCCCTTTTTTTCGATATGAAACGCAACATACTCCTCTTCCTCTGCGCCTTCCTGGCCACACTCGGTGTGTGCGCCGGCGTGTTCATGCTGCTGAAGCACCGCGCCAATCTCCAGGCCGATGAAGCCGCTGCGCAGGCGACAGCCACTGCCCCCGCTGCCACGCCGGAGCCCGTGCCTGCTCCCACCCCCAGCGATGAGCCCAAGGGCGAACCGGAGCCTGCCCCGGCTCCCACCCCGGAGCCGCAGCCCGAACCGGCAGTCACACCGGAGCCCGCACCGGCACCTGAGCCCGCCCCCGAGCCTGAGCCGCAGCCGGAGCCCGCTCCCGAGCCACAGCCGGAGGAAATCGTGCTGCCGGTGCAGCCGCGCAACGCCGAGCACAAATCTGCCCTCACCGCTGCCGCGGTGCTCACCACCAAGGATCCCGCCGCCGCCCTCAAGAACCTGCTGGAGAAAGGCGAAATCACCCAGGCCGCTGCTGAGCAGCTCGCCGCCTGGGGCTCTAAGAACAAGGTGAAGGCCGTGGAGGAAGTGGGCAACAGCCGCCGCCCGAATGGCGACCGCGTGACCCGCTACCGCCTGGTAGCTGAAGCAGGCGGCCAGGACCTCCTCATCGACGTTGTCACCCAGAAGGACGGCAAGACATTCATCGAATCCGCCAAGGTTTCCGCCTCCGATAAGACCAGGCTCGAACCCGGCGCCGACTCCATCACCGTGGCAGAGGGCTTTGTGGAAGCCGTGCGCCGCGGCGATATGACCGTGGCCCGCACCATGGTGACCGGCGCCGAAGTGTCGGACGCCACCGTAGCCGGCCTCTGCATGATTTTCGAGGAAGGCGAGTTCAAGCTCCGCGAGCAGGCCCCCATCCGCAACACTTTCACCACCGAGAACAACGCCGGCTACCTCGTCTACGTGCTCTCCCCCATCTCCACCCGCCCGGCCAATGTGGGCATGGAGCTCACCCGCACCGGCGAGAGCGACTGGCGCGTCAAAGCCGTGGCGCTGGATGCCCTGCTGAGCAGCTACGAAAGCATCGCCACCGAGGAGGGCGGCCACTACTTCCCCATCGTGAAGAACCCGAAGGGCGGCGACTCCCTGGCCCTCTTCTTCGGATTCAACGAATCCGTGCTCACCCCGCGCTCCATGCGCCAGCTGCAGATTGTGGCTGAGCTGCTCAAAGCCAGCAAGGGCGTGCTGCAGATCAGCGGCCACACCGATGACGTGGGCTCAGAGAAATACAACCTGGAGCTCTCCATCCGCCGCGCCAACGCCGTGAAGGAAGCCCTCGTCTCCTTCGGCGTGGAAGAGAAGCAGATCTCCACCGAAGGCATGGGCAAGACCCAGCCCCGCCGCTTCTACACCACCGAAGACACCACCGAGCAGATCGACTACATCCGCGGTGAGAACCGCCGCGCCGAAATCTACCTCGACTTCGAGAATTAATCCCCCCCACGGTAGCATCTTCCCATCCGCCCCTTCCTTCCCCGCGAAGGGGCGGATTTTTTATCGCACTTCCCCGCTGTTCAAAATTCACAATTCGCTTAAAATCGTGCACAACTACGCCACAGAACTGAACCCGGAGCAATACGCCGCCGTCACCACCACCGCTGCGCAGGCGCTCGTCATCGCCGGCGCAGGCAGCGGCAAGACCCGCACCCTCACCTACCGCGTGGCCTGGCTGCTGGAACACGGCGTGGCCCCCTGGCGCATTCTGCTGCTCACCTTCACCAACAAAGCCGCCCGCGAAATGCTGGAGCGTGTCACCGCCCTCACCGGGGCAGATGCCGGCCAGCTCTGGAGCGGCACCTTCCACTCCGTGGCGAACCGCCTGCTGCGCCGCCACGCCAACCGCCTGGGCTACCAGCCCGGCTTCACCATCTTCGATTCGGACGACCAGCGCGCCCTCATGAAAAATCTGGTCAAGCAATTTGCCGGGAAAATGACCAAGGCCGACCGCTTCCCCAAGCCGGAGCTCCTGCTCTCCCTGCACAGCCTCGCCGTGAACACCGCCACCGACTGGCACCGCGTTCTCAGCACTGAGTACCCCTACCTTGAGCA